>NZ_JPQB01000033.1:0-77298 GCF_000740665.1 Vibrio sp. B183
GTTAAAGAGCTGTGCTTTTCAAGAAACTTTCTCTCAAAGCGGAGGTGCATTCTAGCGAGATAATTTGAAGAGTCAAACACTTTTTCAAACTTATTTTCTCAGAAGTTTTTTCACCTCTCCAACACTGCTGAAGCCTTGTGGCGTCTGCCGTGTCAGTGGGTGCGCATTATAGATAGGCGAGGAAAGAAGGCAAGCACAAAAATCGTTTTTTAGATAAAAAAACGCTTGAATGCCTATTAATCATTCAAGCGCTTATTTAGTACCAATTTATCATCACCTTATTGGCAATATACCCACAGAAGGCTGTGGATAACTAGTCATCAGTATCGAAGAAATAAGAGATCCTTGAGCGAGGATTTAAATACTCACGAACTTTATCTGGCAGTTTATTTGGCAAAATAGCATTGACTATCTTTATCTCTTTCTCTGCCAAATCGATGATGGGGGCTTGCGTTCTCGGAACGGAAGGATCATAAATAAGGACGTTTGGGAAAAGAATGTTACGTGCATTCACCGATATCACTAACCCCACCATATCGTTGGACAGTTGCACCACCGTTCCCGGAGGGTAGATACCCATGAACTTAATTAGGATATTTAGGTTCTCGTTGTTGTATAGGTTCTTACAGTTCTTATATAAATGAGAAAGTGCCACATAGGGTATCTTTTGCTCTGAAGGAACGTTGCTGTGGCACAGATTATCGTAAGCATTAGCTACCGAGATAATTTGCGTCAGCTCATCGATTTGCTCCCCTTTCAAGCCTTCTGGATAACCCGAGCCATCATTCAATTCATGGTGCTGGGCGATGACCGTTCGCGCACTTTCAGGAAAACTCTCCATATTATTCGCGATATCCAAACCGTATTTAGTATGCAGTTTAAGATAGTTCTTTTCTGGTTCACTTAAAGGGGTCTGCTTACGTACAATTGCAGAAGGGACTTTGACTTTTCCCATATCGTGGAAAAGAGCAGCAAAAGCGACTTCTTTAATTTTCTGCGCTTCAAGCTTCTTAGCTTGGGCTATCATCATGGCGATGACAGAAACATTGAGGCAATGGAAATAAATATCTTCAAATTCACTTTTACCGTTCATCAAGTGTAAAGTGACATGATCATCACTAAGCAGCTTATCAACGATATCATCAACCAACTGCGCAGCTTCATCCACAGCCTGTTCTGGTCGGTTGCGAATTTTATTCATGACCGCCCGCATTCTCGATAGTGAGCGCTCAAACTCTTTTTCGCAATTGATCACTCTACGCCGATACGCACTGAGCTTTTCAATCCGATCTTGTTTCTCTTTCCATAATTTCTGCGCTTCAAGATCGATCTCCTCTGCAGAGGTATCATCCTTTTTCTCAGTCTCAGTCGAAGGGGGAAGAGGTTGAGTATCACTTTGATTCGGATTCATAAAGACATGCTTAATGCCTAAGTGACGAATCAGACGGATCTGTTCCTCGTCTTTAATCTTAAAGCTATTAAACAAAAACGGGTGCTCATTCCATTTGACCGGGAGTCGGATATGCAACCCTGGCTGAAGTCTGTCTACTGTAATTTTGATACTAGCCACGATCTATATACAACTTAATCTTTATTAACCAATTTATAATTTTAGATGATTCAAAACCTGAATTCATCACTCGTAAGCTTTAGTGAGGTACGCGTGTGATCCGCTTAAACTTTGCATGTCATTTAACCAGATCGCAATGCAGCATCCAACGAATACCAAACTGGTCTTCAACTTTGCCAAAGCGTCCTCCCCAAAAGGTGTCAGCAAGAGGCATCATGATATGACCACCGTGTGATAGCTTATCGAACACTCTGGCCTGTTCATCGAGGTCGTCCAATACCAAAGATAATGCCATATGATTCCCAGAGCGCTCTTTTGCCACTAAACCATCTGAAAGCATCAGCTTCATCCCAAACGCTTCACATTCTGCATGCATGATCCAATCAGGATCAGCGCCCTCTATTTGTTGCGGTGCGTCCTTAAAATACTGCTTGGTGACAACAACCCCGCCAAAAGCTTTGCAATAAAACTCCAGAGCTTCATCACAACGTCCGGCGAAAAATAAATAGGGGGTGAGTTGATACATTAGTTTGGGTCCTTTCAGATAGTATTCCTCTCTAAAAGATAGACAACAATTGCTTAACTAGCAGAAAAAATTAAAGATTTTTGATATTTATGGGTACAACTGAAAGCACTAACAAAATAAATGAGACGGTAAAAATGCACGAATACAAGAAGGAAACGCTATGAGACGACTGCCTCCTCCGCATTGTTACTGGAATAGAAATCATAAACACCAGAAACAACAAAGCCCCGACTTTCGTCGAGGCTTTGTTGTTTAAATATGGTACCGGTGGGCGGACTTGAACCGCCACGCCCGAAGGCAACGGATTTTGAATCCGTCGTGTATACCAATTTCACCACACCGGCATCTTTGGGCTCTTGCCCTTTGATGTCTGGCATTATACGTAAGCAAAGTATTCGTGCAAGTGCAAAAGACTGAATTGATTGCCGTTTGCTGATAAAATCGCCACAAATTATTAAGCTGTGCGCAAAGTCTCTTTTCAGACTCACAGTGAAGCTATATTCTGACGCCTTCTAAAATTTGGGTAAGTTATTACTATGTCGACAACAGATACCCTGCCACCAGCAGGATTGATGCGCCGCCTCGGTGCGTTATTTTATGATGCTCTGATCGTGATTGCGATTGAAATGATGGCTGCAGGCATCGTGATTGCAGTTTTGCATGCGCTGGTTGCCATGGGTGGATTTAATGCTGCTCCGTATGCAGATGTCAGCGACTTTCTCACCAATCACCCGATATGGGGACCAGTTTATACTTTGTATCTCGCCGCCGTTTGGATCTACTTCTTTGTATTCTTCTGGACTCGCGCAGGGCAAACGCTGGGCATGAGAGCATGGAAAATACAGGTTCGCAATGCTGATGGTAGCGCAATTTCTGTGACTCAGGCATTAATCCGCATCGCGACATCAGGCTTTGGGCTGGCCAACCTTACTGTCCCCATTGACCCGAAAAAACGTGGCTTCCATGATATTTGGGCCAAGACACAAGTTGTTGTCTTACCTAAAGCTCAATAAAGAAGAGGAAGGCATTGCCTTCCTCTTGTTCTATCTATATCTGATTTAATCGACTTTCAGCTCTTTAAGCATTGACTCAGGTAAAGCTAACTCGTCATTGAGGTTAACTTTGATGCCTGCGTCAATGATAGCTTGAGCAATCTGTTTAGCTTCTTCAAGAGAGTGCATCGCAGCAGTGCCACATTGATATTCGTTTAGTTCAGGGATCTTGTTTTGGCTTTCAACTTTTAGCACATCTTGCATCGATGACAACCAAGACTGAGCTACCTGCTCTTCTGTTGGTGTGCCAATCAGGCTCATGTAAAAGCCAGTACGGCAGCCCATTGGTGAAATATCGATAATTTCTACGCTATCACCGTTTAAGTGACTGCGCATGAAACCTGCGTATAAGTGTTCCAGTGTGTGAATGCCTTTCTCAGAAAGAATGTCTTTGTTTGGCGCAGTAAAACGCAGGTCAAACACAGTAATGGTATCACCTTTCGGCGTGGTCATTGTCTTAGCCACTCTCACCGCTGGCGCATTCATACGAGTGTGATCCACAGTAAAGCTATCTAATAATGGCATTGTCCTTTTCTCCTTCATTCCGGGCTAGAACAGCCAGCTCCGGTTGCTTTCCAGTTCTTGTTGGCACTGTTTGAGTTGCCAACCATAATCCTTTGCCTGCTGCTCAACTTTACGAGCAACTTTGATCAATGAAGGTTTGGATTGATAAGATTTACGCTTATAACCACCACGTCCTTCATGATAGGCCAAATATTGATTGTAAGGATCCCATTTGGAGATTCCTAATTGCTTCTGGGTTTCACTGGTGTACCAACCAATAAACATCAATGAATCATCAAAGTTGGTTCTCGAACCACCATGGCTTGTCGCTTTTTGAAAATCTTCCCATGCTGGGTCTTGCGCCTGAGCGTACCCGTAAGCGCTACTGACTCTCCCCCAAGGAATGATTCCCAACAAGTAATCTTTCGGCGGACGTGCGTCATGGCGAAAACTACTTTCTTGCTTTACAAACGCCATCGCAACCTGAATAGGCGTACCCCACTCTTCCTGCATATCTGCCGCATCATCATACCAATCTTGATGCTCACGAAAAATCTCACACAGATTGCTTTGATTCTTAGGTGGCGCCGTCGAACAACCACCTAAAACCATCATACTGATTAGCAGTAAAGTCCTTTTCACAGCTTTTTCCTATGACTTTAAATAAGCAAAATAGTCATCTAGGAATTCATCGAAACTGAGAATATCAGCTTGCTCTGTGTCTACTTGTGCAGCACGGGAACGTTCAACTTCTTGCTCCATCACATGCGCACTGTACACTTGGAACGCATGGTTCAAATGTTTTTCGCGGTACTGTAAGCCGAATTCACAGCCAACTTTGCCCAGACCACCCAAGCGCTTAGTATCTTCCAAAAGCTGGCCAGAAATTGTCAGCTCTGGGTTATTTATCCAAGTCATCAGCTTATAACAAACCGACTGATAGGCTTCACCGCCAACTGCGGCATCCATCTTCTCTGCAATCAGAGCAATCTCATCGAATACACGTTGTGCCCAATCTTGCAGAGACAAGATTTCGCCTTTACAACCAATCTGCAGCTCTAGCCCCGGCTTACGCCCCGACTCGATCACTTTATTCCAGTTTTCACGCCAACATGCTTGCTCACAGAAATCCATCGGCTCTGATTCAGTGATCGTCGCCCAAGTCAGGAATAGGTCTAAGAAGCGAATCTGGTCTTCGTCGATTCCAATTGGGCTATATGGGTTAACATCTAATGCTCGCACTTCGATGTACTCAACACCTCCTCGCGATAAAGCCTCCGATGGTTTCTCACCACCTTTCGCTACGCGTTTAGGGCGAATCGGTGCGTACAGCTCATTTTCAATCTGCAGTACATTACTGTTTAGCTGGCGATATTCACCGTCAACCTTAACCCCAATTTCAGCAAACTCAGCAGACGGCGTGCGAATCGCTGCGTTAAGGCCATCCAAGTACTCTTCCAAGCTGTTGAAGCCAATTTTCAACACACTCTGAGCACTATTGGTGTAGCCCAAGTCACTCATACGTAAAGAAGTCGCATGAGGAAGATACAAAGTTTCACCAATATTTTCGAAAGGCAGCTTAGTATCTCTTCCTTGGATAAAGGAAGAACACAGCGCTGGCGAAGCACCAAAGAAATAAGGGATCAGCCAACCAAAACGGTAGTAGTTACGGATAAGTCCAAAGTATGCTTCAGACTTAGTTGTCTGGCGCTCTTGTTCAGATTGCTGACCGTGCAGCGCATCCCAGAAAGACTCTGGAAAAGAGAAATTGAAGTGTACACCAGAGATGATTTGCATCAGGCTACCGTAACGGCGCTTCAAACCTTCTCGATAGAGGGTTTTCATTTTGCCTGAATTGGAGCTTCCGTATTGTGCAAGATTGATGTCATCTTCTTGGCCGACATAACATGGCATGGAAAGCGGCCACATTTTCTCTTCACCCAATTTAGTTTGAGTAAAGTGATGAATGTCCTCTAACTGCGCAGTGAGAGTTTTGATGTCATTGGATACAGGCGTGATGAACTCCAGCAGCGACTCCGAAAAGTCTGTCGTAATCCAGTCATTCGCGTAAGCAGAGCCTAGCTCTTGTGGGTGAGGAGTCGTAGCCAGCCTGCCATCCTTTTTATAGCGCAGAGTTTCTCGCTCCACACCACGACCAAAGGATTGAAATACGTCAGGGGTTTGTGCAACTCGCTCCAGTCGCGCAGCAAAATCAGTCAAAATGATGGTTCGCTTATAGTCCTGGCCCAACTACTTCTGGACCGTTTGAATTATCAGAGGGCAGGAACTTCCCCAAACCCTCTCTCATGCTCTAATTTATGTGTACTCTAGCGGACGATTTCAAGCTCTTCTACTGGGATTTGCAAACTTTCTAGCTGAGGCTTTAGCGATTTTGCATCCCCTACTACAATGATCTGATATGCATCAGGGCTAAACCATTTGGCTGCCATTTGATTCAAGGTATCTTTACTCACCGTATCGACAATTTCATTGCGCTGCTTGAGGTAGTCTTCGTCCAGACTGTAAGCCAGAATACTACTTAACAGCTGTGCTTTCTGTGAAGGCGTTTCATACTTCAGAGCATCTTGTTGACCGACTGCTAAGCGTAAAAATTTCATTTCCTCATCTGTCATGCCTTTTTCACTGTACTGACTCAACTCTTTTTCTATCTCTTTGATAGAAGCAATCGTTGAGTCGGCACGAACTTGAGCAGAGAAAACAATGGCGCCAACTTCTCGGTTCGCCGCGAAGTAGCCACTTGCACCGTAGGTATAGCCTTTATCTTCGCGCAGATTCTGATTTATTCGACTATTAAAGTTGCCAGCCAAATTAAAATTCGCCAATTGCGTTAAATACACTTCGCCCGTCGCATCAAAAGGCAAGCCCTGACGTACAAAACGAACAATGCTTTGTGGTGAGCTTGGCTTGTCAATCAAGTAAATTTTCTGCGGGCCCTTTTCATTCACGAGCTGAGGTCGTAGTAGAGGCGCCTCCTGCCCTTGCCAGTTTTCCAAAAAGGCCAATTCATTCTTCACTTGGCGTTTGGTTATATCGCCGACCACGACAATCTGAGCGCCATGGGGGGTGTAATGTTGACGATAAAATGCTTTAACGTCATCCAAAGTTAATGTTTCAACAGACTCTTTCGTTCCATCGCTAGGGCGTTGGTAGATAGAGCCAGAGAACAGTACTTGTCTAGTGGCTTGAGACGCTAACCAACTTGGTTTCTGATGCTGGTAAACAATACCTTCTAGCATCTGTTGCTTATTACGTTCAAAGTCTGATTCATTAAACGCAGGTTTAAACAACACCTCTTCAACAATAGCCAAGGTTTGAGGTAAGTTTTTCTCAAGACTAGAAACGGAAATGCTGGTCGTGTAGTTCGCGGCACTGATAGATACAGTACTACCCAGTTTATCGAGCCTAGCCTGCAGCTGTTCAACCGTTGAATCTAGCGTCCCTTCTTCCATCATCGCAGCCGTTAGGTTTGCTAACCCTTCTTTGCCTTGCTGAACATAACGCTCACCAGCTGGGAAGCGAATTTCCAGTTGAACTGTAGGCGTTTCGCTACTTTGGGTACCCAATAGCTCAGCGCCATTATCGAAGTATAGTTTGTACAACTTAGGCATTTGCGCCTTCACGGCTTCAGCCACTTCAGGCATCACTGAACGATCAAAGTTATCGACTGGACGACGATAAGCGAGATCTTGATCTTTGATCTTCTTATGCTCAGGTAGTGTTCTTTCTGGTGTGACGAAAGTCGCGGGTTTAACGACGTAATCGAGCTTACCTTTAGGTACCACACTCAACGTCACTTTGTGATGACCGTTAACGAAGTCTTCATAAGCTTTCATGACAGATTCTGGCGAAACCGCACGTATTTGTTCTAGCTGAGTTTGCAGTCGATCAGGCTGTCCAAAGAAAGTCTGATTAGCAGCGAGTTGAGACACTTTGCCTCTCACGCTTTGCAGCGCAAATACAGCACTCGCTTCCACCATGCCAGTGATTTGATCTAGGCGAGCCTGATCTACCCCTTGGTCTTCAAACTTCTGCAACGTCTGCATCAGCTCTTCATAAAGCGGTTTCAGTTTGCCTTTCTCTCCTGATGGAGCCATCGCATACACATAGAAGTTACATGACAACTCAGAACATTCCTGGAAAGCACCTGCATCGACGGCTTTTTGAGTTTTCACCAATTCTTGATAAAGCAGGCTATTGGCACCTTTTCCTAGCACGTTGGCTAATGCGTTCAGAGACGCTTCTGTCTTCTCACCGCGGTAAGTTGTTGGCCACCCCAGCAAAACCATAGGTTGCTGAATACGGTCTTCCAAGGTGATGTATTTATCTTCCTTCAGCACCGCTGGCTGTTTTGGTGCCTGCTTAACCTCTGGGCCTTTCGGAATGGAACCAAAGTATTTGTTCACCCACTGCAGCGTTTGTTCGACATCGATATCACCACCAATCGTCAGTACGGCATTGTTTGGCCCATACCAGCGTAAGAAGAACGCTTTGAGGTCGTTGACATCAACACGATCTAAATCTTCCACATAACCAATTGTCTGCCAAGAGTACGGGTGACCTTCTGGGTAGAGCGCTTCACCCATCCTTTCCCACATCAGGCCATATGGTCGGTTATCAAAGTTTTGTGCACGTTCGTTTTTCACCGTATCACGCTGGATCTCAAACTTACGTTGTGAAACGGCATCAAGCAGGAAGCCCATTCGATCCGACTCCAGCCACAGCATTTTTTCCAGCTGATTTGAAGGCACGGTTTCAAAATAGTTGGTTCTGTCGCGGTTCGTAGTCCCGTTAAGGGTTCCCCCAGCTTCAGTAATGATCTTGAAATGCTCCTGATCACCAACGTGTTCGCTGCCTTGGAACATCATATGCTCAAAGAAATGGGCAAAGCCTGATTTACCAATTTCTTCACGTGCTGAACCCACATGGTAGGTCACATCCACGTGAACCAAAGGATCAGAATCATCGGGAGAAAGAATAACCGTCAGGCCATTATCAAGCTGATACTTAGAGTAAGGGATCATCGCCTTACCCGGTTCTGCTTTTACTTCCTCAATCAAAGAGACACCTTGAGGAAGCGAAGATAAATGAGAATCAGAAGAGAGTGGATTGTTTGCACAACCATAAAGAGCAACGAGAGAAAATGCACCTAGCCAGATTTTTCTCATGACATCTCCTAGAAAAAACCATAATAAAGGGCTGCCAACAGGCTGTATCGCAATGCTTTACCAATCATGATAAGCCACAAACAGGGCCAGAAGCGCATGCGTAACCAACCCGCAGCCAAACAAAGCGGGTCACCAATTACGGGCAACCAACTAAATAAAAGGGACCAATAGCCGTATTTGCTCAACCACTGTAGTGCTTTATGACCATGCTTTTCATTTTGAGTTCGATTTGGCAGCCATAAACCCAGCCAATAGTTAGTTAAACCACCGAGAGTATTACCCGCAGTAGCCACAGCGATGGTAGAAAGGGTAGAAAATGGATTGAGGCTCAGAGTAGCGATCAGTCCAGCTTCTGAGCCTCCGGGTAGTAGCGTTGCACTCAGGAAACCAGAAAGAAATAAAACCCAGAGTGCAGAATCAGAAAACCACAGAGCGATACTTTCAAACGCGGCGTTAAACGCCTCTAGCATTGCATATCAAGCAAGATCTTGCCTCGCGTATGCCCTGTTTCAATCTGTTTATGCGCGTCCATCACTTGATCCATAGGGTAGATATGCTGGATCTCAGTTTTCAGCAGCCCAACGCTGACCATATAAATCAACGCATCTAACTGCTCAGGGTTCGGATCAACTAGCATGCCGGTCGCCTCAAAACCAAGCAATTTGGCTTTTTCACAGATCAGCTCTGCTGTAATAGTCGGCACAGTGACCACTTTAGCACCATCTTTCAGACACTTGAGCGCATCCAGTGCAGCATCCCCACCCACTAAATCAATCAGTACGTCTGCTTCCTCAACACGTTCTGAAACAGGAGAGAATTGATAGTTCACGGCGTGAGCACCTAACGTCGCCATGTAATCAAGGTTTGTTTCGCTACAAGTCGTGAACACTTCGGCTTTAGCTGCCACAGCAACCTGAATAGCAATATGACCAACGCCGCCAGCGCCGGCGAGAATCAGCACTCTTTGTCCTTCCTGAACACTGGCTTTATCCAAAGCCTGAACCGCAGTTTGCCCAGCCAAAGGTAGCACCGCCGCGGCTTCTAGAGTGATCGACTCAGGCACTAAGCTAAGTTCGGCCTCCGGTACACATACGTACTGACTGTAACCGCCACCTTGGAGTGGGAAGCCAATAAAGCCAGCCACTTTGTCACCCGCAACAAATCGCTTTGCTTGCTCTCCACATGTCACCACTTCACCAGAAATATCGTACCCCGGCACCCAAGGTAGATTATCTTTGTTCTGTGAAGCCGCCCAGCCGAGGCCCGCGCGCGTTTTAACATCGATAGGGTTAACGCCTGCAAAGGCCACTTTCACTAACACCTCACCTTGTTGAGGTTCTGGTACCGCATTAGTTTGAACGGCTAAAACGTCAGGATCACCAAATTGAGTTATCGCGATTTGTTTATTTTCCATTTCATCATTTCCCTATCGATACGAAAAAGGGATGCGAAAGCATCCCTTTGAATATATACCATTTATTGCCAGCAAGTTAACTGCCTATTCTCAAATTGACTAATAACTTACGTTAATTCACCAATGCTAAGAGAATACCCGCTGCGACGGCAGAGCCTAAAACGCCAGCAACGTTAGGCCCCATTGCATGCATTAAGAGGAAGTTTTGCGGATTCGCATCCAAGCCAACCTTGTTCACCACACGCGCCGCCATAGGTACCGCAGATACTCCAGCTGCACCGATCAGTGGGTTAATATCTTCTTTGGAGAACTTATTGAGCAGCTTAGCCATTAAGACACCGCCCGCAGTTCCAATACTGAAAGCAACGGCACCTAAGGCAAGAATGCCCAAGGTCTCAACATTGAGGAATTCTTCTGCCTGAAGCTTGGAGCCAACGCCTAAACCAAGGAAGATGGTGACAATATTGATTAACTCGTTCTGCGCTGTTTTCGATAACCTATCCACCACACCAGCTTCACGCATCAAGTTACCAAGACAGAACATACCAACCAGCGGGGTCGCGGAAGGTAGGAACAAGATCGTCATCAACAGTACAGCAAGTGGGAAGAGAATTTTTTCAGCTTTGCCGACATGGCGCAGCTGAGCCATCTTCACCTTACGTTCCTCAGGTGTTGTCAGCGCTTTCATGATTGGCGGCTGAATGATAGGCACCAGTGCCATATAGCTGTATGCTGCTACCGCAATCGCACCGAGAAGATCCGGTGACAACTTGCTTGCTAAGAAAATAGCGGTTGGGCCATCAGCACCACCAATGATGGCAATCGAAGCCGCATCAGGCATGCTGAATTCCATACCCGGCACGTAGTTGAGCAGAATCGCGCCAAACAACGTAGCAAAGATACCAAATTGTGCAGCGGCTCCTAGCCATAAGGTTTTCGGGTTAGCGATCAATGCGCCAAAGTCGGTCATCGCTCCTACGCCCATGAAAATCAGTAACGGGAAGATCCCCGATTCAATCCCCACATAGTAGACGTAGTAAAGCAAGCCACCTTCATCGGTAAAACCCGCATTAGGTATATTCGCCAAGATGGCACCAAAACCAATTGGCAATAAAAGTAAGGGCTCAAAGCCTTTACGAATGGCCAAAAACAACAGGATACAACCGACCAGAATCATACATATCTGGCCAAACTCGAAGTTAGCAATCCCTGTTTCTGACCATAAGGTCATTAATCCGTCCATGATACTCCCTTACGCCAGACTCAATAGCGGTGCGCCGACCGTCACTGAATCACCTTCCTTAACGTGAAGATCTTGAACGATACCGCCACGGGCTGCGCGAACTTCAGTTTCCATCTTCATCGCTTCGAGGATCAGAAGTACTTCACCTTCTTCCACTTGAGCTCCACTTTGAACATTCACTTTGAAAATGTTCCCTGCCAATGGCGCAGGTACCATCTCTGAATTACCTGACTGAGCAGCAGGAGCTGGCGAAGCCTGTTGAGGCGTTGAGTTAGCCGGAGCAACCGATGTCAATTGACCTTGTGGGCCCACTTCTACGTCGTAAACCTGCCCATCGACTTTCACACTGTAAGTCTCAATCCCACCCTGAGTAGCTTGAGGAGCAGGTGCCGCCACTGGCTCTTCTTTACATGGAGCAGGCTCGAAAGCATCAGGATTATGGCGATTCTTAAGGAACTTCAGACCAACCTGAGGGAATAGTGCGTAGGTTAAGACATCATCGACCGTATCTTCAGCCAATGAAATACCATCTTGTTTCGCTTTAGCGAGCAAATCTTCGGTGAGAGTATCCAATTCAGCTTCCAGCAGATCCGCAGGGCGACAAGTGATGGCTTCAGCACCATCCAGTACTTTTGCTTGTAGTTCCGCATTTACTTCTGCCGGAGCTGCACCGTACTCCCCTTTTAGGACACCCGCCGTCTCTTTGGTGATGCTCTTGTAACGCTCACCCGTTAGCACGTTAATCACAGCTTGCGTGCCAACAATCTGCGACGTTGGTGTCACGAGAGGAATGAAGCCCAAATCTTCACGCACGCGCGGGATTTCGTCCAATACTTCATCAATACGATCTGCCGCACCCTGTTCTTTAAGTTGGCTTTCCATATTAGTCAGCATGCCACCTGGCACCTGAGCGATAAGAATGCGCGAATCGACCCCTTTTAATTGACCTTCAAATTTCGCATATTTTTTACGAACTTCGCGGAAGTAAGCGGCTATTGGTTCAATCTGGTCCAACTTAAGGTTGGTGTCACGCTCTGTACCTTGGAGCATCGCAACCACAGTTTCCGTCGGAGTGTGACCGTATGTACAGCTCATTGAGGAGATCGCAGTATCAAGAATATCGACCCCCGCTTCGACCGCTTTGACTGCTGTCGCAGTAGATAAGCCAGTCGTTGCGTGACAGTGAAGTGCTAAAGGAATATCGGTCGATGATTTGATACGAGAGATCAGCTCTTCCGCTTCATATGGCTTAAGCAAACCTGACATATCTTTAATGCATAAAGAGTGGCAACCAAGATCTTCAAGGCGCTTCGCCAGATCAACCCAAGTCTCGGTATTGTGAACTGGGCTAGTAGTATAAGAAAGCGTACCTTGTGCGTGAGCGCCTACATCGACTGCTGCCTTGACCGCTTTCTGGAAATTGCGCACATCGTTCATTGCATCAAAGATGCGGAACACATCCATACCATTGGCGTGCGCACGTTCGACAAATTTTTCAACCACATCATCTGCGTAGTGGCGGTAACCTAGCAGGTTTTGGCCACGAAGTAGCATTTGCATGGGTGTATTGGGCATCGCTTTTTTAAGCGCGCGTAGACGTTCCCAAGGGTCTTCTCCTAGAAAACGGATACATGCATCAAAGGTGGCACCGCCCCAGGTTTCTAAAGACCAGTACCCCACTTTATCGAGCTCCGCTGCGATAGGTAACATATCTTCAAGACGCATACGAGTAGCAAACAGCGACTGATGGGCATCACGAAGCACCACGTCGGTTAAAGCTAGTGGTTTAGACATGCTCATTAACTCCTTTTAATCCATTTAAATGCTACTTAGCAGTAGAAGTGCGATGTTGATGCACCGCAGCAGAAATCGCTGCAACTACCTTGGGGCTAATAGCAGAAGAGGTTGGTTGAATTTTATTATTTTGTTTCGGTGTAGCGATCGGCTCTGGCACTTCTTCTGGCACCAGCTTAGACATTAGCCGAACGAGATAGACGAGAATAGTTAGGAATATAAATACTACGGCCATCCCTGTAAGCATCAGGGTTGCAGCATCTACTAGCAGGCTTCCAATATTTTCCATTTTAAGCATCCTTTCTTTGTCATCCTGACAAGATATTGGCCATTTAATAATTGGGACTTCGTGTCCTAAATGACCTTTTTGACGTCAGTTCTGTGCTGACGTTTTCTTTCAGGAAAAGTAGTCAAATATCCTGATAAGAGGTCTAGGATTATCTCGATTGGTTAAACTTTGTCAATTTTGTTTAAAGCAGTCTTGATGATATTGCACATTTCTAGGGATGATTGCGTCATACAAATCACATAAATCTGCAATATGAGACGATATAAGGATAAATAACTGCCGATTTTATGACGTTATTAGATAAATCGGATGATTACTGCGATAGGGATAATGTTTCCCAAAAAAGTTCTTAGAAAACATTAACTTGTAAAAATAAAGTTAATAGAATGATAATGAAATGTTAACAAAAAAGCCCTACTATTTCTAGCAGGGCTTCTATATGATGGCGCGCTCGGAAGGATTCGAACCTTCGACCGCCTGGTTCGTAGCCAGGTACTCTATCCAGCTGAGCTACGAGCGCGCAATGTTTGATATCAATATAATCAATATCAGGTCAGTGACCTTAATGAGTGGCGCGTCCTGGAGGATTCGAACCTCCGACCGCCTGGTTCGTAGCCAGGTACTCTATCCAGCTGAGCTAAGGACGCACGGGGTGTTCAACAAGTTTTAAACTTACTAAACGAAGTAGTGGCGCGCTCGGAAGGATTCGAACCTTCGACCGCCTGGTTCGTAGCCAGGTACTCTATCCAGCTGAGCTACGAGCGCGCAATGTTCTCTCAAAAGAGAGTTGTGAAGTATATCACACTAATTTTTCTTTAAAACAAAAAAATTGACCATAGGCCAATTAATGGCGGTGAGGGAGGGATTCGAACCCTCGATGCGGCTACAAACCGCATACTCCCTTAGCAGGGGAGCGCCTTCAGCCTCTCGGCCACCTCACCGTTTTATTCCCTGGTAAGGAAATATGGCGCGCTCGGAAGGATTCGAACCTTCGACCGCCTGGTTCGTAGCCAGGTACTCTATCCAGCTGAGCTACGAGCGCGCAATGCTTGTTTTAAAGCAGCTCCGAAGAGCAATGCAAGAATGGCGGTGAGGGAGGGATTCGAACCCTCGATGCGGCTACAAACCGCATACTCCCTTAGCAGGGGAGCGCCTTCAGCCTCTCGGCCACCTCACCGTCTTGCGGAGGCACATATTACGATTTACCGAAAATATGTCAAACATTTTCTTGGCAAAATCAGCAAAAAGTTGGCCAACCGTTGGCTATTTAATCAAAGCGATGCTAATTCGCTCTTTTTGCTATAAATATGCCTATCAACAATACAAAAAAGGCTGACATAATGTCAGCCTTCTCGTGTAATTAGTAGTTGCCTGATGCAGTGTTACCATTACCTTTTTCTGCCTGAATGCGCATGTAGATTTCTTCACGGTGAACAGACACTTCTTTCGGCGCATTAACACCGATACGTACTTGGTTACCTTTCACGCCCAGTACTGTGACTGTGACTTCATCACCGATCATTAGAGTTTCGCCAACGCGGCGAGTTAAAATTAGCATTCTGTGCTCCTTGAGTAATCTCTGATTTTTCTTGCTACGAGGCTATTATCCAACAAAATTTATATTTTCGTAAACTCTATTCTCGAGCCTAATTAACCTAAAAAGGCATGTTTTTGCTGGCAGTCGAGCGCCTCTGCAGAAGTAATGTAAGCATCATGCAGTATGTTTGCCGCTTTGTCGACGTATTCTGGTTGCAACACCAACATCAACGACTGTGAATTCACTGCATAATGCATCACATCTATCCCCTGTTCAGACAACAAGGCATAAGACTGTTCAACCAATCCTTCGACCTGAAGACCTACTGCTGTGAGCAGGCTAACCTCTTCACTATTACGGATTTTGTCACCGAACACCAGTTCCAGCTTGGCATAAGCATCGTGTTTTATCACCGCACCTACCCATTCTGCATGGTCGATCACATTCCAAATCGTGACACCCAGCATCTGACACTGTTTCTCTAAGCCGCAGAATGCATCACGGTCAACCTTCAGCATTGTCAGTTCACGCTGGATTGCGACCCCACAGATCGCCTTTTGGCATTCACTGCCCTTGACCAGACTGCCTGTATTGCTATCAAACGTGGAGAGAACACGCAGTGGCACATTATGTCGCCAAGCGTACTGAACCGAAGGAAGGTGGAGCACTTTCGCTCCTTTACGTGCCATTTCCTCCATGGAAGGAAAATCAATCACATCCAACTTCTTGGCACTAGGAACCGTGCGAGGATCGCAAGTATAGATACCGTCGACGTCAGTAAAAATTTGGCACTCTTCTGCTTGCAGAGAGCCCGCCAAAGTGACGGCACTGGTATCAGAGCCCCCTCGGCCTAACGTGGTGATATCCCCATTCTCATTCATACCCTGAAAACCCGCGACAATGACAATATTGTCTTGCGCCAGCCATGATTCAATTGTTGAGGTATCAATGTGTTTAATCGTCGCGTCATTGTGTTGATTGTCCGTCACAATGTTCGCTTGTGCTCCGGTAAGTGAGCGTGCGGCATAACCTAGTTTATTCAGAGTCATTGCCAGCAGTGCCATCGACACCTGCTCACCAGCAGAGAGCAAAACATCAAGTTCTCGGGCAGTTGGCACGCTGTCTACCTGCTTTGCCAAATCCAATAGTCGGTTTGTCTCTCCAGACATAGCAGACACAACGACTACAACTTGATTACCATCATTTTTCGCCTTAATGATGTGCTCAGCGACTTTGTGGATCCTTTCAATTGAACCCACAGAGGTTCCACCAAACTTTTGCACGATAAGGGGCTTTTTCACCAGTCTTCACCTTCCCAAGACCAAAGTCTCATTAGGCCACATTCAATCAATTGAATATTGTTTGCAGCATTAATAACAAAAACCAAGCTGCTTAATCAGCACAGAGTAACTGAGCTATTAAACCACTTGGTTAGTAGAAAAAAATTACGCCCAATCAAACAATTGATTGAGCGTATTTATATACAAATCAGATTTTACAGGCGCTCTTCAAGCCATGGCTGAACAGACTTAATTGCGTCAGGAAGCGCTTCAACGTCTGTGCCGCCAGCCTGAGCCATGTCAGGTCGACCGCCACCTTTACCGCCGACTTGCTCAGCAACCATTTTCACTAAGTCGCCCGCTTTAACTTTGCCGATAAGATCTTTTGTGACACCCGCAATCAAACCAATCTTCTCACCATTGATGTTCGCCAGCATGACTACACCACTGCCCAGTTGGTTCTTGATGTCATCAACCATAGTACGCAGGTTCTTAGGATCAGCATCTTGCATCGCAGCGATAAGGACTTTAACGCCGTTGATTTCCTGAGCTTTGCCCATGATGTTCGCACTTTCCGCAGCCGCCATCTTGTCTTTCAGCTTTTGGATCTCTTTCTCAAGAACTTTCGCTTTAGATGCAGACTCTGCAAGCTTCTCTTCGTACTTAGCTTGTTGCTGCTCGATTGCGTCTAGCGCAGCTTCTCCAGTGACGGCTTCAATACGACGAATACCTGCGGCAATACCACCTTCAGATGTGATCTTGAATAGACCGATGTCGCCGGTGTTCTCTGCATGGATGCCACCACAAAGCTCGGTTGAGAACTCACCCATAGACAGTACGCGAACTTCATCGTCGTACTTCTCACCGAACAGTGCCATTGCACCTTTCTGCTTGGCAGATTCGATGTCCATGATGTTGGTTTCGATGTTGTGGTTGCGACGCACTTGTGCGTTAACCAGACGCTCAACTTCTTTCAATTCAGCTGGTGTTACCGCTTCTAGATGAGAGAAGTCAAAACGTAAGTTTTCAGGCTTAACAAGCGAGCCTTTCTGCGTTACGTGCTCACCTAGCACCTTACGCAATGCAGCGTGCAATAGGTGCGTAGCAGAGTGGTTTAGTGAAATAGCCGCGCGACGCTCAGCATCCACGACAGCTTCTACATCATCACCTTTCGCTAAAACGCCTTCGGCAAGAACACCATGATGTGCGATGGCGTTACCAAGCTTCTGGGTATCTTGTACGTTGAACACTCCAGATTCAGTCTTCAGTACACCGGCATCCCCACATTGACCACCTGACTCGGCATAGAATGGCGTTTCACCTAGGATAAGAATGGCTTGATCGCCTGCTGATAAAGACTCCGCTGCTTCACCTTCAACGAAGATTTCTACAACTTTACTCTTACCTTCAGTAGCGGTGTAGCCACAGAACTCAGAATCTACATCAGACTTGATGGTCGCGTTGTAGTCAGTGCCGAACTGGCCTGCTTCACGAGCGCGTTGACGCTGCGCTTCCATCGCCTTCTCGAAACCCGCCTCATCGATAGTGAACTCACGCTCACGAGCCACATCGTTAGTAAGGTCTGCTGGGAAACCGTAAGTATCGTACAGCTTGAAGACGGTTTCGCCATCTAGCACTTTACCGTCTAGATTATCGAGAGCTTCAGACAGAATTGTCATACCACGTTCAAGCGTACGTCCGAAGTTCTCTTCTTCGATACGTAGTACTTTTTCAACAACCGCTTGTTGCTTTTTAAGCTCTTCGCCTGCAGTGCCCATCACTTCAGCAAGCACACCAACCAGTTTATGGAAGAATACGCCTTTCGCACCTAGTTTGTTACCGTGACGAACTGCACGACGAATAATACGACGTAGTACGTAGCCACGACCTTCGTTCGAAGGCATAACGCCGTCAACGATAAGGAATGAACAGGAACGGATGTGGTCAGCGATAACGCGTAGCGATTGATTTGATAGGTCTTCGTAACCGATGGTTTCTGCCGCAGCTTTGATTAGCTTTTGGAATACATCGATTTCGTAGTTTGAATGAACACCTTGCATGATTGCAGAGATGCGCTCAATACCCATACCTGTATCAACAGCAGGCTTAGGAAGCGGTTCCATTGTGCCGTCAGCATGGCGGTTGAACTGCATGAATACGTTGTTCCAGATCTCAATGAAGCGGTCACCGTCTTCTTCAGGTGTGCCCGGGCGGCCGCCCCAAATGTGTTCACCGTGATCATAGAAAATCTCAGTACATGGACCACAAGGACCTGTGTCACCCATTGTCCAGAAGTTGTCAGACTCGAACTTCTTGCCGCCTTCTTTATCACCGATGCGGACAATTTTGTCTGCTGGAATACCGACTTTTTTGTTCCAGATATCGAATGCTTCGTCATCAGTCTCGTAAACCGTGACCAGTAGGCGATCTTTTGGCAGCTGTAGTGTTTCTGTCAGGAATTCCCAAGCGAATGCGATTGCATCTTCTTTGAAATAGTCCCCAAAACTGAAGTTACCCAACATTTCGAAGAAAGTATGGTGACGAGCGGTAAAGCCAACATTTTCAAGGTCATTGTGTTTACCACCTGCACGTACACAACGCTGAGCCGTAGTTGCTCGCGTGTAGGCTCGCTTTTCGGCGCCTAAGAAGCAATCTTTGAATTGGTTCATACCTGCGTTAGTAAATAGCAGGGTTGGATCGTTATGTGGAACCAACGATGAACTGTCTACGATTTGGTGTCCTTTGCTTTCAAAGAACTTGAGGAACGAATTACGAACCTCATCAGTGCTCATGTACATGCAGCTCTTCCTGAAAATAGTCGAGTTAGAATTTTGCCGTATTGTAGATCAAGCAATCAGCCACGACTAGCTTTCTTGTAGAAAAGAGCCTTTTCAACGCGATTTTCGCAACAAATCAAAAAATGAGCGCATAAGCACTGTTTATGATCCGTCTTCATTACTCAGGGCATAGCTGATTTGTTCAAAGCTGTAGCCGCGATATTGAAGAAATCGCACCTGTTTTGCATACTCTTTCTGATCGTTCGCTTTGACGCCTTTGAACTTTTTTTTGGCAGCCTGTTTCGCCAACTCAAACCAGTCTTGAGGCTCCTCTTCAAATGCCTTTTCAATAACGGACTCACTGACACGTTTCTGATTAAGCTCCTGACGAATACGTCGTTCACCATGACCTTTGTATACATGCTGTCGGATCTGGCTTTTGGCGTAACGTAGGTCGTCTAAGTAATTGTGATCAAGACAGAAGTTAACCGCTTCTTGAATCGCCTCTTCTTCATAGCCTTTCATCGCAAGCTTCTGGTACAGCTCATACTCACCATGATCACGCCGACTAAGCAGTTGAATGGCAGCTTCTTTACTGGATAAAGTGGGAGGTTTGCGTTGAAACATAAGCACTCAAACATTATTCGGTTACGCTAAATACAACAAAGCCCCGCAATTGCAGGGCTTCAAAACTCTGAGCAATGAGTACTTACAACTCTTCTTGCTCTGGCATTTCACCTAGCTCAGCGTCGTCTGGCTGGATTTCTGCCGGTGTTAACAACAACTCACGCAGTTTCGTATCGATTTGCTGAGCCGCCGCTGGATTTTCACGCAGGTACTTACACGCATTTGCTTTACCCTGGCCAATCTTATCACCATTGTAGCTATACCAAGCACCCGCTTTTTCAACCAGCTTATTCTTCACGCCTAGGTCAATCAACTCACCTTCACGGTTAAAGCCTGCGCCGTACATGATTTGCGTTTCCGCTTGTTTGAACGGTGCCGCGATCTTGTTCTTAACCACTTTAATGCGAGTTTCGTTACCTACCACTTCGTCGCCTTCCTTGATAGAGCCTGTGCGGCGAATATCAAGACGAACAGAAGCGTAGAATTTTAGTGCATTACCACCTGTGGTCGTTTCAGGGTTACCAAACATCACACCGATCTTCATACGGATCTGGTTGATGAAGATACACATACAGTTTGACTGCTTCAGGTTACCCGTCAGCTTACGCATTGCTTGAGAAAGCATACGCGCCTGAAGCCCCATGTGGCTATCGCCCATTTCGCCTTCGATTTCCGCTTTCGGTGTCAATGCAGCCACAGAGTCGACAACCATAACGTCAATCGCACCTGAGCGCGCCAGAGCGTCACAAATTTCTAATGCTTGCTCACCCGTGTCCGGCTGAGAAACCAATAGTGCATCAATATCTACACCTAGCTTCTTAGCGTAGACAGGATCAAGAGCGTGTTCTGCATCAATAAAGGCACAAGTTTTACCTTCACGTTGTGCAGCAGCAATCAGCTCAAGAGTTAATGTCGTCTTACCTGATGACTCTGGGCCATAAACTTCAACGATACGACCCATTGGCAGACCACCAGCACCCAATGCGATATCAAGAGAAAGTGAGCCTGTAGAGATGGTTTCAACATCCATAGCGCGGTTATCACCAAGACGCATAATAGAGCCTTTACCGAATTGCTTTTCAATCTGACCGAGCGCAGCGGCGAGCGCTTTCTGTTTGTTATCGTCCATCACTTTCTCCGATTTGTTCATCAACGCATTGATGATCTTTGAATTCTTCTCTTCTTCCCCAGAATCCTCTGAGGCAATCAATGAAAATCATTATACTGTTGATTCATACAGTGTCTATAGCTGTGTGAATTTTTTTTAGATTTAGATCATATCTCTTTAATTTTATTAACTTTTAAATTATCAGCCAGAATATGTACTGCGTTGTTCCAACTCTTCGTACAGTACTTTCATCGCCACTTCAACGGCCTTCTGACGAACCTCAGCTCGATCACCATCAAAGTGATAAGTGGCGACTTTCAGCCAACTGTTTTCATCGGCCCAAGCAAAACAAACCGTTCCTACTGGCTTTTCAGCGCTACCACCTCCTGGCCCCGCAATACCACTGATTGAAACACCAATATTGGCACTGGAATGTTCAATCGCACCTCGCACCATTTCAATCACCGTCTCTTCGCTGACAGCGCCATGAGAAACAAGCGTCGATTCTGCTACGCCTAACATCTCCATTTTCGCTTCATTACTGTATGTAATAAAAGCACGGTCAAACCAGGCCGAACTGCCCGCAATATCGGTAATTGCGGCTGATACACCACCACCTGTGCAAGACTCTGCTGTGGTAAGGATTAAATTATGATGATTTAGGTGTTCACCTAGTTTTTGAGATAGTTTTTGCAATGCCTTCATATCTAAAACTCTCATTGTGACTTTTCGCCAATCAGTGATTCACGTATCCTAAGCCGCAATAGAAATAAACAAAAGATCTTAACCGTGAAAGCTGAACAAAAACACACTCCCATGATGCAGCAGTACCTCAAATTGAAGGCTGAAAATCCGGATATATTGCTGTTCTATCGAATGGGAGATTTCTATGAGCTTTTTTATGACGATGCCAAGCGTGCATCTCAGTTGCTTGATATCTCGCTGACCAAACGTGGTGCCTCCGCTGGTGAACCCATTCCTATGGCAGGTGTCCCATTTCATGCGGTAGAAGGGTATCTGGCTAAGCTCGTTCAGCTCGGTGAATCAGTGGCTATCTGTGAGCAGATTGGCGACCCGGCCACCAGTAAAGGACCGGTGGAACGACAAGTCGTTCGTATCGTGACGCCAGGTACAGTCACTGACGAAGCACTGCTCTCGGAACGGATTGATAACCTCATTGCGGCGATTTATCACCACGATGGTAAGTTTGGCTATGCCACGCTGGATGTGACCTCTGGCCGCTTCCAACTGATGGAACCGGAAACCGAAGAAGCGATGGCGGCAGAACTGCAACGTACAGCACCTCGTGAACTGCTCTTTCCAGAAGACTTCGAGCCTGTAGAATTGATGGCCGCGCGTAACGGTAATCGTCGTCGTCCGGTGTGGGAGTTCGAACTGGATACCGCTAAACAGCAGTTAAACCAGCAGTTTGGTACTCGTGATTTGGTCGGGTTCGGCGTGGAACAAGCACACCTCGGGCTATGCGCCGCTGGCTGTCTGATCCAGTACGTGAAAGACACACAACGTACCGCTCTGCCTCATATCCGCTCCCTAACTTATGATCGTCAGGATCACTCCGTTATTCTCGATGCGGCCACTCGTCGCAATCTGGAAATCACTCAAAACTTAGCCGGCGGCACTGACAATACTCTCGCTGAGGTCATTGATCATACTGCGACCCCTATGGGTAGCCGAATGTTGAAACGTTGGCTTCATCAGCCAATGCGTGACATCAATACGCTCAACCATCGCCTAGACGCGATCAGTGAACTGAAAGAACTGACTCTGTTTGCTGACTTATACCCGGTTCTTAAACAGATTGGCGACATCGAACGTATCTTAGCACGTCTTGCTTTGCGTAGCGCTCGCCCGCGTGACATGGCGCGCTTACGCCATGCTATGCAGCAATTGCCTGAGTTGGCAGAAACAATGGGCACACTTGCTCATCCTTATCTCACCAAGCTGGGGCAATATGCGGCTCCACAAGAAGCCGTTTGTGAGTTGCTTGAACGTGCCATTAAAGAGAACCCACCGGTGGTGATCCGAGATGGTGGTGTAATTGCTGAAGGATACAATGCCGAGCTCGACGAATGGCGAAAATTGGCCGACGGTGCGACTGAATATCTGGAAAAGATGGAACAGGATGAGCGTGAGCGCCACGGCATCGATACGCTCAAAGTCGGCTACAACAATGTTCACGGATTCTTCATCCAAGTCAGCCGCGGACAAAGCCACCTAGTACCTCCGCATTATGTACGCCGTCAAACGTTGAAAAATGCAGAGCGCTACATCATTCCTGAGCTGAAGGAGCATGAAGATAAGGTTCTTAATTCCAAATCGAAGGCACTGGCGCTTGAGAAACAGTTGTGGGAAGAACTGTTTGACCTTTTGATGCCCCACCTAGAAAAACTGCAGAATTTAGCTTCAGCTATTTCCCAAATAGATGTGCTGCAAAACCTTGCAGAGCGGGCGGACAGCTTAGATTACTGCCGACCTGTGATGAGTCAGGAGCCTGGTATTCACATTCAGTCAGGACGCCACCCTGTCGTCGAACAAGTAATGGATGAGCCATTTATTGCCAATCCGATAGAGCTCAACCCACAACGTAAGATGCTGATCATCACCGGCCCGAACATGGGCGGTAAATCGACCTACATGCGCCAAACTGCCTTGATTGCGCTAATGGCCCATATCGGCTCTTACGTACCGGCTGAATCGGCTCAAATTGGCTCGATCGATCGCATTTTTACCCGTATTGGCGCATCCGATGATCTGGCCTCCGGTCGTTCTACTTTCATGGTAGAGATGACGGAAACAGCCAACATTCTCCATAATGCGACGACCAATAGCCTAGTGCTGATGGATGAAATCGGTCGAGGCACCAGTACTTACGATGGTCTCTCACTTGCTTGGGCGAGTGCCGAATGGTTGGCAAAAGAGCTTGGTTCAATGACCTTGTTTGCCACCCACTACTTTGAGTTGACCGAGCTGCCAAACCAGATTCCTCATTTAGCGAACGTTCACTTAGATGCAGTGGAACACGGCGATACGATAGCCTTCATGCACGCCGTTCAAGAAGGTGCAGCGAGCAAATCGTACGGCCTTGCTGTAGCTGGGCTGGCTGGTGTGCCAAAGAGTGTCATTAAAAATGCCCGAGCAAAACTAACTCAGCTTGAACAACTCAGTCAGGGAGAAAGTAGCAGCGTCACCAGCAGTGCGGTCGATATTGCTAATCAACTGAGTCTTATTCCGGAGCCAAGCGAAGTGGAAGAAGCTCTGTCTGGCATCGACCCTGACGATTTAACGCCACGTCAGGCACTGGAAGAATTGTACCGATTGAAAAAATTGCTGTGATAAACAGTAAAACGGCTGCCAATGGCAGCCGTTTTTTATTTCGGAAGTCGCGTTTAGAGCTTTCTTCTCAAGAGGGCTAATGCCACGGTAAGGAAGACAATACTTGGCATCACAGCACCAAAAACTGGCGGGATGCTGTAAACCAGACTGAGGGGGCCAAAGAACTCACTGGAGATATAGAAGGTAAAACCCGCCACTACACCAGATAGGATACGAGCCCCCATGGTAACACTACGCAGCGGCCCAAAGATAAACGACAGCGCCATCAACATCATAACGGCAATGGAAAACGGCTGAGTCACTTTGCGCCACAGAGCTAGCTCATAACGCGAAGCATCCTGCTCTGAAGCTTTCAAATACGTCACGTAATCATAAAGACCACTGAGTGATAACTCTTCGGGTTTCACTGTCACAACAGCGAGCTTGTCAGGCGCTAAAGAGGTCGTCCAACGATACTCAGGCAAACTGGTTTTGGTGATTTCCACTTCATCCGCCATTTCAGTCAACTGCACATCTTTCATCACCCAAGTGTTGTCAGATAAGTAATCCACTTCGGCTGCATGCACCACACTTTCCAACTGTTTGTCGTCGTTGTAACGCCACATGCTCAAACCGTATAGCTTGTCGTCTTCAACTTTACCGATGAAGATAAAATCGTTGGCATCCCGGGCCCACACACCAGTTCGTACTGACATTATCGCACCACCCGATGTAGTAAACGCACGCAGATCGCGCGCCATTTTCTGTGCCTGAGGTGCGCCCCATTGACCAAGTAAAGTCACCAGAACCATCAAAGGAACCGCCGTTTTCAAGACCGACAGGCCGATATCCAGCTTGGAATAGCCAGCGGCCTGCATCACTACCAACTCGGAACTTGACGCCAACATACCTAAGCCGATCAAAGCCCCCAGTAATGCTGCCATTGGGAAGAACATTTCGATATCACGAGGAATACTCAGTAACACGTAAAACAAGGCTTGTAGCAAGTCATAACTGCCCTGCCCCACTTTGCGCAGCTGTTCAACGTATTTGATGATGGCAGACAGGCCAACAAAGGTCGCCAGTACGAGCGACGTCGTGGCGATAATGGTTCTGCCAATATAAAGATCGAGAATTTTAAACACGGCTTATGCTGCCTTCTTTCTTTGTCTTAG
This sequence comes from Vibrio sp. B183, assembly GCF_000740665.1. Lineage (NCBI taxonomy): Bacteria > Pseudomonadati > Pseudomonadota > Gammaproteobacteria > Vibrionales > Vibrionaceae > Vibrio > Vibrio sp. B183. Next base: position 25,416 of record NZ_JPQB01000033.1, read on the forward strand.
TTTGTCTTTAAAGCGTCGCATTGGAATGCTGTCCATCGAATTGATCCCTATCGCGGTCAGCAGCAAGGCCGCGTTAATCGGCCACATACCGATAAACGATGGGATAGAACCATCTTCTAGCGCCGACTTAGTGGCACTGATCGAAAGGAAATACGCCAAATAGATAAGAATCGCTGGGCCCATTTTAGCAAAGCGTCCCTGACGCGGGTTAACCGCTGACAACGGGACGACCAGCATGGTCAGGAGCGGAATACAGACAACCAGAGAAATACGCCATTGCAATTCGGCCTGAGCACGCGGATCTGGGTTAGATACCAACTGCATCGTCGGGATAGCTTCCCAGTCACGCCCTTTCGGCTTCACATCTCGCTGGCCAATCAGGCCTTCATACTGGTCAAAATCGGTCACCATGTAATCAACGCGCGTTGGCACACCTTCATAACGCGTACCATCGTACATGCGAATAACCTGACGTCCGTCACTCAGTTCTTTCACCTCACCAGATTGCGAGAAGGACACACTTGGTAGAATTGAATCACGTGGGCGCATCTGAGCTACAAACACATGCTTGAGCTGCTTGCCTTCAATATCGTCGATAAAGACCACAGAAGAACCATCCGGAGTACCCTGGAATTGACCTTTCTGCAATAGGTCAACACTGTTCTCCGCTTCGACTTCTTCCTGAAGCTGAATCAGCTTTTCCTGACTCATCGGAGAAAATACAAACGCATTGGCTGCAGCAATCACGCCAGTGATCACAGCAAGATAGAGTGCAGCACGGATTAGAAACTTATTCCCTATTCCGGTCGCATTCATGACGGTTATTTCACTTTCTGCATACAGTCGGCCAAAAGTGAGCAAAATACCGAGGAAAAGACTCAACGGCAGCATCAAAAGCCCCATTGACGGCATGCTCAAACTCACATAGTGCATAACCAGACTGGCAGGAATATCTCCATCCGAAGCATCCGCTAAAACTTTGATCAATTTTTGGCTTAAAAACACTAAAAACAGGATAAAAAATATCGCTAACTGGCTCTTGAGTGTCTCGCGGATCAAATATCTAACAATAATCACGCTGAAATTACCTATACAAAACTTGTTTTTTTAATTGAATCACTATAATTTCCCGTTGAACCTTTTATTTTTAAATTTTTTGGCTAACTGTTAACGCGCTTATTTAAAAGTAGTTCCGATTAAGGAATCAACAAGTAAGACGCCATTATCTAACATTTAGTTCTATTTGTCTTCAGGATGTAGGAGTACGCATGGAGTTCAGTGTAAAGAGTGGTAGCCCGGAAAAGCAACGTAGTGCATGTATCGTTGTGGGTGTATTCGAACCACGTCGCCTTTCTCCAGTTGCTGAACAGCTCGATAAAATCAGCGACGGCTATATCAGTTCACTACTTCGCCGTGGTGATCTGGAAGGTAAACCAGGGCAGATGCTACTGCTGCATCAAGTACCAGGTGTTTTGTCTGAGCGCGTTTTGCTTGTCGGTTGCGGCAAGGAACGTGAACTTGGCGAACGTCAGTACAAAGAAATTATTCAAAAAACCATCAACACCTTGAACGAGACAGGTTCAATGGAAGCGGTATGCTTCCTGACAGAGCTGCACGTGAAAGGTCGTGACACTTACTGGAAAGTACGTCAGGCAGTCGAAGCAACCAAAGATGGCTTGTACACTTTCGATCAGTTTAAGAGCGTTAAGCCGGAAACTCGTCGCCCGCTACGTAAGCTGGTCTTTAACGTACCAACACGTCGTGAGCTGAACCTAGGTGAAAAAGCGATCACACACGGTCTGGCGATCTCTTCAGGTGTAAAAGCATCGAAAGATCTTGGCAACATGCCGCCAAACATCGCAAACCCTGCTTACCTTGCTTCTCAGGCTCGTCGTCTGGCTGATGACTATGACACCATCACAACCAAGATTATTGGTGAGCAAGAGATGGAAAAACTAGGTATGACTTCATACCTAGCGGTAGGCCGCGGCTCTAAGAATGAATCTATGATGTCTATCATGGAGTACAAGGGCAACCCAGATCCAGAAGCGAAACCAATCGTGCTGGTTGGTAAAGGGCTGACTTTTGATTCAGGCGGTATCTCACTTAAGCCTGGAGAAGGCATGGATGAGATGAAGTACGACATGTGTGGTGCGGCATCTGTTTTCGGTACCATGAAGTCTCTGGCGAAACTGAACCTACCAATCAACGTCATTGGTGTTCTTGCTGGCTGTGAAAACATGCCGGGCAGCAATGCTTACCGCCCTGGTGACATTCTGACAACGATGTCAGGCCAAACTGTTGAAGTACTTAATACTGACGCTGAAGGCCGTTTGGTTCTTTGTGATGCACTGACTTACGTCGAGCGCTTCGAACCAGATTGTGTTGTAGACGTAGCAACGCTAACAGGCGCTTGTGTAATTGCACTGGGCCACCACATCAGCGGTGTTATCTCAAACCACAACCCACTGTCTCACGAGCTAGTGAACGCTTCTGAACAAGCAAGCGATCGTGCATGGCGTCTACCAATGGCGGACGAGTACCATGAGCAACTGAAGAGCCCATTTGCTGACATGGCAAACATCGGTGGTCGCCCTGGCGGTACGATTACAGCGGGTTGCTTCCTGTCTAAGTTTGCTAAGAAATACAACTGGGCACACGTCGACATCGCAGGTACTGCGTGGAAGTCTGGTGCAGCTAAAGGCTCAACAGGCCGCCCAGTCTCAATGCTTGTCCAGTTCTTACTGAACCGCAGTGGCCAAGAGACAGAAGAGTAATTTCTGAACAAATTCTAAAGGGCCGAAAGGCCCTTTTTTATTCGGAATGATTATGCCAAACGCGACGTTTTACATCATTAAGCCTGATTCACCGCAAGCCAACCGACAAGGCTTTGAACAATATGTTTTGTTTCTGGCAGGTCACTTTGCCAAACAAGGCGCTAAGGTGTATCTCCATTGCCATGATAAGCAGCATGCTGAGCAGTTAGCGGAATGTTTCTGGCAAGTGGATGCCGAACAATATCTGGCTCACAACCTCACTGGTGAAGGGCCTAAATATGGCACAGGCATTGAAATCGGATACCAAGGTGTTAAGCCCTCATGGAATCGTCAACTGGTAATAAATTTGGCGGAAAATGAGACAACCTTTGCGAACAAGTTTGCAGAGGTGGTAGACTTCGTCCCTTGCGAAGAAAAAGCCAAGCAACTGGCGCGAGAACGATATAAAATCTATCGCCAAGCGGGTTATCAGCTACAAACGATCGACATCGCACACAACTAATGGTCAATCCTTATAGCTAAGCTCTCCTTCTAGAGAGTTCACTTATAAAGATTGACTTAGAATTAAACCAGACCTATCTGCAGAATATCTATAGCTATGGAAAAGACATACAACCCAACTTCAATCGAACAAGCTTTATACCAAGCTTGGGAAGAGAAAGGCTACTTTAAGCCACACGGTGACACGACGAAAGAATCATACAGCATCATGATCCCGCCACCGAACGTCACTGGTAGCCTACACATGGGCCACGCGTTCCAAGATACAATCATGGATACTCTGATCCGTGCTGAACGTATGAAGGGCAAAAACACCCTTTGGCAGGTAGGTACTGACCACGCTGGTATCGCTACTCAGATGGTTGTTGAGCGTAAAATCGCAGCAGAAGAAGGCAAAACCAAACATGACTACGGTCGTGATGCCTTCATCGACAAGATCTGGGAATGGAAAAACGAATCTGGTGGCACCATCACTAAACAGCTTCGTCGTCTAGGTGCATCGGTAGACTGGGACCGTGAGCGCTTCACGATGGACGATGGCCTATCTAACGCGGTTCAAGAAGTGTTTGTTCGCCTGTACGAAGAAGACTTAATCTACCGCGGTAAGCGTCTAGTAAACTGGGATCCTAAACTGCACACTGCAATTTCTGATCTTGAAGTTGAGAACAAAGACAAAAAAGGCCACATGTGGCATTTCCGCTACCCATTAGCGGATGGCGTTAAAACAGCGGAAGGTAAAGACTACATTGTTGTTGCGACAACTCGTCCAGAAACCATGCTTGGCGATACTGGTGTCGCAGTTAACCCAGAAGATCCACGTTATAAAGATCTGATCGGCAAAGAAATTCTTCTTCCTGTCGTTGATCGTCGCATCCCTATTGTGGGTGACGAGCACGCTGATATGGAGAAAGGCACTGGTTGTGTGAAGATCACGCCTGCACACGACTTCAATGACTATGAAGTAGGTAAACGTCACCAGCTACCGATGATCAACATCCTAACTTTCAACGCTGACATTCGTGATGCTGCGGAAGTATTCACCACTAACGGTGAAGCAAGTGATGTGTACTCAACAGAGCTACCTGCTAAGTACCACGGCATGGAGCGCTTTGCTGCGCGTAAAGCTATCGTTGCAGAATTTGAAGAGCTAGGCCTTCTAGACGAAATCAAAGATCACGACCTGACTGTTCCTTACGGCGACCGTGGTGGCGTGGTTATCGAACCAATGCTAACTGACCAGTGGTACGTACGTGCTGCACCTCTTGCTGAACCTGCTGTTAAAGCGGTTGAAGATGGTGAGATTCAGTTCGTGCCTAAGCAGTACGAAAACATGTACTTCTCTTGGATGCGTGACATTCAAGATTGGTGTATCTCTCGTCAGCTTTGGTGGGGCCACCGTATCCCAGCATGGTACGACAACGACGGCAACGTCTATGTAGGTCGTACTGAAGAAGAAGTACGTGCAAACAACAACCTTGCACCTGTTGTAGTTCTTCGCCAAGACGACGACGTACTTGATACATGGTTCTCTTCTGCGCTTTGGACGTTCGGTACCCAAGGCTGGCCAGAGCAAACTGAAGACCTGAAGACATTCCACCCTTCAGACGTTCTAGTAACGGGCTTCGACATCATTTTCTTCTGGGTTGCGCGTATGATCATGATGACCATGCACTTCAACAAAGATGAAAACGGTAAGTCACAAGTACCATTTAAGACAGTTTACGTAACGGGTCTAATCCGTGACGAAAACGGCGACAAGATGTCTAAGTCTAAAGGTAACGTACTTGACCCTATCGACATGATCGATGGTATCGACCTTGAATCTCTAGTAGAGAAGCGTTGTGGCAACATGATGCAGCCTCAGCTAGCGAAGAAGATCGAGAAGAACACGCGTAAGACTTTCGAAAACGGTATCGAACCATACGGTACTGACGCATTGCGTTTCACATTGGCTGCTATGGCTTCTACTGGCCGTGACATCAACTGGGATATGAAGCGTCTTGAAGGTTACCGTAACTTCTGTAACAAGCTATGGAACGCGAGCCGTTACGTACTGATGAATACAGAAGAGCACGATTGTGGCATGTCACTGTCTGCTGAAGAGCGCGCTAACCTAGAGTTCTCTCTAGCGGACAAATGGATTGAATCTCAGTTTGAGCTAGCTGCGAAAGAGTTTAACGCTCACCTAGACAACTTCCGTCTAGACATGGCAGCAAACACACTTTACGAATTCATCTGGAACCAATTCTGTGACTGGTACCTGGAGCTGACTAAACCAGTTCTTTGGAAAGGCACTGAAGCTCAGCAAGTTGCAACTCGCCACATGCTGATCACGGTACTTGAGAAAACACTTCGTCTAGCTCATCCAGTGCTTCCTTACATCACTGAATCTATCTGGCAGAGTGTGAAGCCACTAGTAGATGATGTTGAAGGCGACACCATCATGACTCAAGCACTACCTCAGTTTAACCAAGAGAACTTCAACGCTGAAATCGTAGAAGACATCGAATGGGTTAAGACCTTCATCACCGCAATCCGTAACCTACGTGCCGAGTACGACATCGCACCTAGCAAAGGTCTGTCGGTAATGGTTAAGGTCGCTGATGAGAAAGATGCGGCTCGTATCGAAGCAAACAAGACAGTACTGAGCTCACTGGCTAAACTAGATGAAATCAAAGTACTGACTGAAGGTGAAGAGACGCCAGCTTGTGCAACTAAACTGGTTGAGAAATCTGAGCTGATGATCCCTATGGCGGGTCTGATCGACAAGGATGCTGAGCTTGCTCGTCTTGATGGCGAAATCAAGAAAACGCACGGCGAAATCAAGCGTATCGAAGGTAAGCTAGGTAATGAAGGTTTCGTTGCTAAAGCGCCTGAAGCGGTTGTTGCGAAAGAGCGTGAAAAGCTAGAAGGTTACCAAGAAACCTTAATCAAGCTTGAAGAGCAGAAGACAACCATCGCGGCACTGTAAACCAGTACCATAGATAAAGAAAAGGCAGCGAATTCGCTGCCTTTTTTATCTCTGTGATTCGTTATTCGCGTGCGGCCTGGATGCGCAGCTCAAAACCAGGGTGACTACTCATCCATTCTGGCATTTCCAACATTTCTTGTTGCCTGAACAGCTCAAACATCTCTGCCATCGGTTCACTACTGCCGTATATATCTACCATTGCTTGTCGAGCATAAGCGTCAGCTTCCAGTTCAGCGTCACGAGAGTGACCATTGGAAAGGAAGAAAACCCCTAGCCCAGCCAAGTTATCCACCACTCCCGAGCTTTCACCGGTTAAGACGGCAACCCCAACTGAAAGCAAGCTCGAATGGACCAACCTTTTGATCATATGTCGATGATGAACATGGCCTAGCTCGTGAAGGATAATGCTATCGAGTTGTTGTTCATTCTCAGCCAGAGTAACCAAATCGTCGAGTAATACGATTTTCCCACCCGGCAATGCAAATGCATTGGCGCCAAGCTCTGAGGAGCGAAACACCACCTCAATCGGATAAGGTAACGCTTCCAACTGTGTGACATGCTTAGCCACGCGTTGGCGGATCGCTTGCTGCTCTTGCAGGCTCAACTCGCTCTCTTCCCAGCTATCACCAAAACTTTCGAGCACTTTATCGCCTAGCGCCACAGCAACGTAATCAGGGATAGCATTAGCGACCTTCTCACTGGTCCATGGTAAGACGTAAAAATAACTGCCTAATACCACTCCGATACACACTACCGCTGACAACAACCACGCTAACCAGTTAGCTTCCATTTTATCAATGGTACTGCTTCTGCGATTTCGCTCCAGCCAGTGGCTAACTTCTGCCGTTCTTTCAACCACAAATACCCAGCCATCGGGGAACTTAAAACGCACGGGCAGATTACCAACAGGGACACTAATATCGGCGTATTGCTGATCACAACTGATGATTTTCCCGTCAACACGCAAACTTAATGCATTGGCTTGAGTGACATCCAACTTGGCAGGATGACGCTCCGAGCTGCGTGGCGGAAACGCCACCCCGTCAAATAGCATTAGCTGATTCCGATACCTAGATCAAAGGCCTGTGCCACTTCATCCGATACTGCAGATTTGACATTTGAATCTTGGTCTGTCGCCTTCAGCGCACTCATATCGCCAAACACCACGGTGTTATCAGCAACATAGCGAGATGTTCTGACCATAACCCAAGGTCTGGCAATACTTAGTGTCACCACCTGTAGTAAGAAGTTAGAGATCACCAACCAAGTGTACCCTCTCGCAGTCAATGACGACTCAAAAGTGTATTGATTGTCTGACTCTTGCTCCAACTTCGCTTGCAGTTGATCAAAGATGTAATTACGTAATCGTGTTGTGGTGTAGGCTGTCAGGCCGATAGTCAGAGTGATGATCGCTAGGTAGGCCACAATAAACACCGTAACCTGAGATACGCCCATCAACGAGCTGAAGTCCCCATTCTGAAGCGCGGTAAAATCGAAACCGCTAAATACCGTCAAAGACATCGCAATCAAAAGAACAATAGACGCGACAATACCTAAGCCTATCGCTTTTAGATAAGTTTTGAAAAAGAAGCCCGTTTCCAGTTCCGCACTGAACTCCCAATCTCCGTATCGATAGCCATTAGAAAAATACTTATGCGCGCCAGCCACAACCCATGCATACAACACAGCCATGAACACCAAAGACGCAATACCTAATACCGTTGCAGCGACTGCAGAAACACTGGATACCGCCACGACCACGCCAATATAGATAGCCATCGCTAGCAAAGCACCTAAACCGCGCCCCATAAGCGCTACATAGGCATCTTTCAATGAAGAGTCAAAAGAGAAATGAACATTGCGGTAACTCGTCATTGCAGCATCAAAGCGGGCATTGCTCCATAACAACCAAGGTAAAGCAACGTAAAAAACCAGTAATAGAGCGGCGCTCGCTGCTGGGAAAAAGGCGTTCGCCACGGCCCAAATCACTAGAACTGCAACAGCAACTAAACGACCTTTGAGGATTTGCATAGGTTCAGCATGATACTCAAAGTTATCGCTATCGACATAAGTATTGCCGTAGAAATAACGCTTAGTTCTGACCTTCGCCCAAGCCGAATAGATACCTAAAGTGATGATGGTCAGCAGAACATTGACTATCCAAATGCCAAAGAATTCGCCTCCCTTTCCCTTAAACTCAACGGGATTTGTTATATGTTTTTGTTCCATTTATTACATTTCCTGACGTAGTTGACTAAAACACAAGGCAAATAATTTCTTACATTTCATTCTTAGCGTCTATGTCTTAATAACAAGAAAGTGCAACCAGTTGATGTACATCACAAATAATATGGAGTATTAGCACAATAATTTTACATATAATGGACGTCAAAAACATTTTCCTAATGAATATTAAAAGCTTATTAGTTGAATCTGACCTTGTTTCACTTCGCTTTTGAGCAGTAATGATCCAATTGAGCCTGTCTCTTCTAGAATTACTTAGAGGCCACCAAATAAGGAGCCAAGATGTTGAAGAAATCCTTGTTAGTTATTCCCCTGCTTCAATGCTTGTTTGTCTTGTCAGCCTACGCCGAAAGCACACCTCAAACCGTCAAGATCACAGCCGGAGATTGGCCACCGTTTATTGGTCAGAACCTTGAGGGCTATGGTGTCGTAGCACAAACCATCAAACAAGTTTTCGCGTTGCAAGGCTATGAGGTGGCTTTCGCTTTTTATCCTTGGGCTAGAGCTTATGAGAAAGCTCAAAGTGGAGAGTATGATGCCACTGCGGTATGGATGTTTGATGAAGAGCGGACGGAGCATTTCTATTACAGTGAACCAGTCTCGCAAGAGCAATTTGTCTTCTTTCATCACAAAGACTTAGCGTTTGATTGGTCTAAGATAGACGATCTCAAGGGATACAAGATAGGTGGAGGGTTAGGTTACAGCTATGGGGAAGCTTTGGATGCCTTAATCGATGCAAAAGAGGTCAGCATAAGCCGAGTCAACAACCCTAGCCAGAATCTGCTGCGCCTTAATCATAAACGTATCCAAGTCTATCCAGAAGAACGTCAAATCGGCATGTATCACCTGAGCCAGCAACCAGAAGAGATTCGAAATAACATTACCTATCACCCGAAACCCTTTCTTAATAACGACGGTTTCGTGATGTTCTCCAAACAAAGCCCTAGAGGAAAAGAGCTATTAGAGATCTTTAACCAAGGGCTTATCAAGTGGCACCAACAAAAATCTAAAGGCCACTAAACGACACGGTTTTGTTCCTGCCCTTGATGAAAGGCAGTGATGTTATCCATCAGGATGTTAGCTAGATTCTGAATCGATGAATCACTGCCCCACGCAACATGTGGAGTCAGGAGCAAATTAGGCAGATTCATATTAGCGAGCAACGGGTTGCTGTCGTCCGCTGGCTCTTGGCTAAATACATCGACACCAGCACCAGAAATCGTACCTCGTTTTAAGGCCTCAACCAGAGCCGCTTCATCAACCAACCCACCTCGACCAGTATTGATCAGCACACTGCCAGGCTTCATTTGAGCCAGTTCATGACGCCCAATCAAATGATGAGTCCGTTCATTCAACGGACAATGTAGCGTCAAGACATCAGCCATCATCAACACCTGCTCAAATGGCAGGTAACCTTTTCGGCAATGATGCGCACCTTTATGTTCTGCATAAATGACTTGCATACCAATCGCCTTCGCCAGCGCGGCAGTAGCCTGACCCAAAGCTCCAGAGCCGACAACGCCCAGCGTCGAGCCAGCTACGTCACCAATTGGGTGAGTAAAAAAACAAAACTGTTTATTGCGTTGCCATTCCCCTTTGGCAATATCATTGTGGTAGCCCATCAAATTGCGCTTAAGAGCGAATATCATCCCAATCACATGCTCAGGCACCGATTGGGTGGCGTAGCCCTGCACGTTTGTGACGGCTATGTTTTGCTCACGGCAGTAATCAATGTCGATGTTGTTGAAGCCAGTAGCCGAGACAGCGATCAGCTTGAGATCCGGTAGTTGGCGCAACACTGCCGCATCTAATACGACTTTATTCGTGATGACGATATGAGCGTTTTTCAGCCGTTCTACCACCAGCTCAGGGCTGGTGAAATCATATTCAATCCATTGGTGATCAAAAGGAAGGTGAGGTAATTCGATATGAGTTGGGATCGTCGCACGATCCAAGAACACAACATTAGGCAGCGACATGGTTTCTCCTTTCGCTGCCTATAATGAAATCATGGACGCGGCAGCGTTTTATAGTCCGGCAATTCTCGCACAGGATCGAAATAGTTAAAGATCAACGCCTCCGCTTCAGGATAGAAATCACAAGGAACAAAAATACTGCGTAGACGTTCATCTTGAGGATGGTAAAAACTCAATTCAGCCGCATGCAGTTCAAGACGGCTTGAGAATTCAAAGGCTTCTCCCTGTGAATAGAACTCATCTCCGACAATCGGATGTCCTAAAGCCTGCATATGCACACGCAGCTGATGTGAACGCCCAGTTATAGGCAGTAGCCTGACGATGGTGGTCTGCTCTTCCCGCTTCGCCACCTCAAATAAGGTTTTTGATGGCTTACCCTGTTCAAAACAGACTTTCTGCTTCGGCCGATTTGGCCAATCACAAATCAGTGGAAGATCCACTTCTCCCTCTTGTTGTTCAACGTGTCCCCATACACGAGCATAGTAGACCTTATGCGTGAGGCGAAACTGAAACTGTTTTTTTAACGCCGATTCTGTGGGCTTGTTCTTGGCAAACAGCATCAAGCCTGAAGTTGACATATCAAGACGATGAACCGGTTGGATGTCAGGATAGATGTCTTTCAAGCGGCTCCACATGCTGTCGTAATGTTCTTCAGCCCTGCCTGGCACAGACAAAAGACCCGACGGTTTATTCACCACAAGGATACCTTCATCTTCAAATACTCGCTCAATCCATGGCTCGGTGGGAGGATGGTATTGCTGCATAGCCATAAAACATCTCAATAAGATTTATAACTCAGCCAGTATATCAGAGTCATGCCTGTGACGGCGTTTCCACATCCTAGTATGTTTTAGCTTTTTTCATGTAAATAATATTTAACGCCTTGATTGCATATGATATTCATACCCACCATTGACAAGACACAATCACTAACAACAAAAACATCAAGGAACACAAATGGAAACGATCTCCGCTTCAGAGAGCCAACCCAAATACTCTCTGTCACAACTCGTCCGTTCGCTAGGCCCAGGGATCATGATGGCCGCTGCCGCGGTAGGGGGCTCCCATCTGGTGGCTTCAACAAAAGCCGGGGCGATTTACGGGTGGCAGCTAGCCGCACTCATTTTGTTAGTTAACTTTTTTAAATATCCATTTTTCCGCGCCAGTATCCAATACACCATGGGAACCGGAGAAAGTCTGGTCGAAGGTTATGCAAAGCTTGGCCGACCTTACCTATGGCTGTTTGTCGCACTCAGCGTTATTTCCGGTATCGTCAATACAGCCGCCTTACTGCTCTTCAGTGCTAGCTTGCTGGGTTACTTCATTCCCTTCGACCTCTCGACCACAAGCTTGTGCTTAATCATCTTAGCCACCTGTTTAACAATTCTATTTGCAGGTCACTACAAAGCCCTCGACTCCTTATCCAAAATCATTATGGCGGTACTGACCATTGCAACCCTGACTGCGGTCGCTATTGCCGCAGGTAACCCTGTCGAAGCGGTTCCTGCTTTTGAAGCGCCCTCACCTTGGTCCATTGCCGCCATCGGCTTTATTGTTGTAACCATGGGTTGGATGCCAGCACCGATTGAAATTTCCAGCCTGACATCAATGTGGCTTAAAAGTCAGCAACGCCACCAAAAGGTAACGGCTCGTTCCGCTTTGTTTGATTTCAATGTGGGCTACATCGGTACAGCAATTTTGGCGATTGTTTTCCTTGCGCTGGGTACTTTGGTCTTACACGGGAGCAATATTGAATTATCTCAATCGGGTGTGGGCTTTTCGCATCAGCTGGTTGGACTCTATGCATCAACCATTGGCGAATGGTCACGTTACCTGATTGCAGCCGTAGCGTTCTTCTGTATTTTTGGCAGTACGATTACGGTGATTGATGGCTACGCTCGAGTGATTTCAGAGTCTCAACGACTACTGCGTAAGCAAAAAGAGATGAAGCCTAAAGTAACTCAGGGTTGGATGTTACTTATCTCTGCAGCGGCACTATCGATCATCGTATTCTGGGCGGCAGCACTACTACCAATGCTTGATTTTGCGATGATTTTGGCCTTTATGACCACACCGTTTTTTGCACTGCTTAACTATATTCTGGTTTCAAAATCTAAGTTGCCAGAACCTTTGGCGCTCAGTAATAAACTGAAATGGCTTTCTATCACTGGCCTTGTCTACCTGTTTGGTTTCTTGGCGGTATTTGTGTGGTGGAAGTGGCTGATGTAGTCAAATAGCGACCAACAAAAAAGGCCTTCAAATGAAGGCCTTTTACTGCAAGTTGCGTAAAATCAGTTGTGGGACACAACAATCATACGCAGCGAGTCCAACTGGTACTGAGCTTGAGCAATGTAGCCATTCAGCTCTTTAATCTGCGCTTCAATCGCTGCAAGTTCTTCATCACGGATGTTTGGGTTAACCGCTTTCAATGCTTGCAGTCGTTCCAGCTCCGCATTCAAGCTCGCCTGCATTTCTTGTTGTGCTTCAGCACGTACAGCTTCGACTTTTTCGACAATCAGCGCTTCACCTGCGGTGATCATTTGATGGACCTGAGCCTGAACTGACGACACCAGTTTGGTCGCCATATGACGGCCTACCGGGCTAAGCTGGCGGTTAAAACTTTCAAACTCAACCTGCTGAGATAAGTCACTGCCTTTGCCATCCAACATCAGACGGATTGGTGTTGTCGGCAGGAAACGGCTGATTCCACTGCGTTTTGGCGCCTGAGCATCGACTTTATACACTAGCTCAAGCAGCATGGTACCTACTGGCAATGCTTTGTTCTTCAGTAAAGAAACCGCGGTTGCACCGACGCCTTCACTCATCAGTAAGTCAATACCACCCTGAATCATCGGGTGCTCCCAACTAATGAAGTTCATGTCTTCGCGAGACAACGCCGTTTCACGATCAAAAGTGATCGTCGCGCCTTCATAAGGCAGACCAGGATAACTTGGCACCATCATGTGTTCAGATGGCGTCACTACCAAGGCATTTTCCCCTTTGTCGTCCTGATTAAGGCCAATGGTATCAAACAGACTCAACGCAAAGGTCACCAGATTAGTATCACCATCGGTTGCCGCAATCTTATCGACGATCTGTTGCGCTTTTTCACCACCATTGGAATGCATTTCCAATAAACGGTCACGCCCTTGCTCAAGTTGAGATTTGAGCTCTTTATTCATCGCTGCCGATTCGCTGATCACATCATCGAGTTCGGTAACGTCACCCGAAGCCAGCATTTCAATCAAACGATCAGAGAACTTGTCATACACCGCGCGACCTGTCGGGCAAGTTTCAGCAAACGCATTTAGACCTTCATCGAACCAACGAGCCAGAATCGCCTGTGAAGTTTGCTCCAGATAAGGAACGTGAATATCAATATCACGGCTCTGACCAATACGGTCCAGACGACCAATACGCTGCTCAAGTAAGTCAGGGTTGAACGGCAAATCGAACATCACCAGTTGGTTTGCAAACTGGAAATTACGACCTTCTGAGCCAATTTCACTACAGATAAGGACCTGAGCGCCACCCTCTTCCTGTGCAAAGTATGCAGCAGCTTTATCACGTTCAAGAATAGACATACCTTCGTGGAACACGGTGGCACGGATACCTTCACGCTCACGCAGCGCCTGCTCTAGCTGTAGCGCTGTGCTAGCACGAGAAGCAATAACCAAGATCTTGTCACTGCGCTTTTGTTTGATCTTATCAATCAACCAATTGACACGTGAATCAAACTGCCACCAGCTAGCATCATCACCTTCAAACTCTTGGAAGATTTCTTCTGGATAAAGATTTTTCAGCGCACGTGCTTCAGGGCTGATTTTGCCACCAATCATGCCCGATACGCGCATAGAAGTCGTGTACTGCTGAGGGATAGGCATTGGCAATAGGTTCACGTTACGTACCGGGAAGCCTTTGATCGCTGCTCGGGTATTACGGAACAGCACGCGTCCGGTACCATGACGGTCCATCAGGTTGTCGATCAGTTCCTGACGAGCTGCGGCTTTGGCATCTTCTTCGCTATCGCTTTCAATAATGCGGAACAGAGGCTCAACATCCTGCTCGGACAACAACTCAGTAATCTGATTTTTAGCGTTATTCTCAAACTGTTGACCAGAGAACAGCGCACTCACCGAGTCCGCTACTGGCGCGTATTGCTCTTCTTCTTCAACAAACGCTTGGTAGTCATAGAAGCGGTCTGAATCCAACAAACGCAGACGGGCAAAGTGACTCTCACGTCCTAGTTGCTCTGGGGTTGCGGTCAGAAGAAGTACCCCTGGAGTGCGCTCTGCCAGCCCCTCAATCACCTGATATTCACGGCTTGGCTGCTCTGGGCTCCATTCTAGATGGTGCGCTTCATCGACAACCAACAGATCCCACTCACCTTCAAGTGCTTGCTCAAAACGCTTACGACTCTTACGTAAGAAATCCAGTGAACACAGTACATATTGCTGGGTATCAAACGGGTTATCTGAATCAGCAAACGCCTCAATACAGCGCTCTTCATCAAAAATCGAAAAATGCAGATTGAAGCGGCGCATCATCTCCACTAACCATTGATGCTGCAACGTTTCCGGTACCACAATCAAAATACGCTCCGCTCGGCCCGCTAACACCTGCTGGTGGATGATCATCCCAGCTTCAATGGTTTTGCCTAGACCTACTTCATCGGCTAACAAAACGCGAGGCGCATGACGACGACCGACTTCATGAGCAATGTATAGCTGGTGAGGAATCAAACCAGCACGCATACCACAAAGGCCGCGCATCGGGCTCTTATGCTGTTCATATTGGTTCATCAATGCACGATAACGGAGCACAAAGTTGTCCATGCGATCAATCTGACCGGCGAACAATTTATCTTGCGGCTTGTTAAAACGGATTTGGTTACTGAGCATAATTTCGCGCAGCATCACCTCTTGCTCTCCGCTGTCTTCGCGGGTACCGATGTAGGCAAATAGACCTTGGTCCTCGACCACTTGCTCAATCTTAAGTGACCAGCCTTGCTGACTGTCAACGACATCACCAGCGTTAAAGGTTACTCGGGTAACAGGCGCATCATTACGAGCGTACACTCGGTTCTCTTCTGAAGCTGCAAACATAAGTGTCACAGTGCGAGCATCCAGTGCTACTACAGTCCCTAAACCTAAATCGCTTTCTGTATCGCTAATCCAGCGCTGGCCCAAAGCAAATGTCATGAATCGACTACCTCATCTGTTTAATTCAAAAATGGGTCTATTTATCTTAGTTGTTCTTGCGTGACTTGAAAGGCAACTGACGGGGAAGTGAATGGTCAGCAGTCACGCCAAAAAGGTCGCTCATATTACTCGAAGCTGTGATATTGGTCACGCACAAACACCTCAAAAAACAACAAATTTTTCTCTATCTTTTGCATGACATCAAAGTGTAAGAAAAGAGTGGCAAATCTAAAAAAGAGAGTTGGAAATCTGACTTATACTCACAAATGAGAATGCAGGCGATGGTGTCAATTTTTCGACTGGCACGAGAGATGCATTATTTCGGATGACGATCAACACGGGTTTGTAGCATATCAGCTAACCGACAGCGATCTCTGAGCGACTTAGCGACATGCTGCAAGCAACCGCAGGTAGGCCATCATCACAAGCGATTGTGAATGGCAAACAAGCCGCATCACGGCAAGGAGACGCTTATGGGTGACACGGATCGGAAACTTTTTGTCCTAGACACCAACATCCTTCTTCATGAACCTTTAGCCATCTATTCCTTTCAAGAACACGACGTGGTCATTCCTATGACCGTCCTCGAAGAACTCGACCGAATCAAAGACAGCAAACGCGACGTTGCCCGCGATGCCCGAGTGGCCATCCGCGCAATGGAAGCCATGTTCAAAGACGCCACACCAGATGAAATCTCTGACGGCATTCCGATTAACCGCGATAAAGAAAACACCGGACATATCTCTATTCTCGCCGATTTTGAGCTGCAAGAAACTGTTAAGGCTTTTGCAGACAAAGCAGGCGATAATCGCATTCTTAATGCGGTGCTTTATCTGCAAAACAAACGTGCACCACGTGAAGTGGTTCTGATCACCAAAGACATTAATATGCGCTTGCGCGCCAAAGGCGCTGGCGTTCGCTTCGTTGAAGATTACCGTACCGACCAATTGATTGATGACGTTCAGTACCTAACTAAAGGCTTCCAACAAATCGAAGGCGACTTCTGGAGTAATATCGAAGAAGTCGAGAGTAAGAACCTTGGCGGTCACACGTTCCACACTATAGACCGAGAACCTTTTGAGCCGACATACATCAATCAATATGTTATTGATGAAGAAAGTGACTTTGCAGGGCGAGTGGAAGAAATAACCCCTGAAAAAGTGACACTCAAAGATCTCAGCCGCGAGCGTATGATGCATCGCCGAGCGTGGGACATCACGCCGAAGAACATTTATCAGGGCATGGCGTTAGATGCCTTACTCGATCCTGATATTGATTTGGTGATTCTCACCGGGGCTGCGGGCAGTGGTAAAACGCTACTTGCTATGGCTTCCGCTTTGGAGCAAACCATTGAACACGGTATGTTCGACAAAATCATCGTCACACGTAATACGCCAGATATCGGCGAATCGATTGGCTTCTTGCCCGGCAGTGAGGAGGAAAAAATGCTGCCTTGGTTAGCGGCGGTAACGGACACGCTGGAAGCACTACATAAGCACGACCACTGTACGGAAGGCTCATTGAAGTACATCTGCGACAAAGCCAATATACAGTTTAAGTCGATAAACTTTATGCGTGGCCGCTCAATCCAAAACGCGTTTGTGTTGCTGGATGAATGCCAGAACCTAACCGCTTCGCAAATCAAAACCATCATTACTCGCTGTGGTGAAGGTACTAAGATAGTCTGCTCGGGTAACCTGGCGCAGATTGACTCCCACTACCTCACCCCTGTTACCTCAGGATTGACCTACATAGTTGAACGCTTCAAGAACTTCGAAGGCAGCACTAATGTCCACCTAAATGGCGTCGTGCGTAGCCGTCTGGCGGAGTTTGCAGAAGAGAATTTATAGTCATAAAAAGCGGGATATTATTTATATCCCGCCGTATTTTTAAAATAATTATTCACAAGCATCACATAACTATGTTTAACTAGTCCTATTAAAATAATGAGCAATGAAGGACTGAAGCATGGCTTTCAATCTACGTAACCGAAATTTCCTTAAGCTTCTCGATTTCACCCCAAAAGAGATCCAGTTTTTACTCGATCTATCTGCGGATCTTAAGAAGGCAAAATACGCGGGCACAGAACAGAAAAAGCTCGTAGGCAAAAACATCGCCCTGATCTTTGAAAAAGCCTCCACTCGCACCCGATGCGCGTTTGAAGTAGCAGCCTTCGACCAAGGCGCACAGGTATCTTACATCGGCCCATCCGGTTCACAGATCGGTCATAAAGAGTCGATGAAGGACACCGCGCGTGTATTAGGCAGAATGTATGACGGCATTGAATATCGAGGGTTCGGCCAAGAGATCGTAGAAGAGCTGGGGCAATACGCTGGTGTCCCCGTGTGGAACGGTTTGACCGACGAATTTCATCCCACTCAAATACTGGCCGATTTTCTCACCATGCTTGAACACAGCCGCGGTAAACTGCTCCATGAAATCAAGTTTGCTTATTTAGGCGATGCACGCAACAACATGGGTAACTCTCTACTGGTAGGTGCAGCCAAAATGGGCATGGATATACGTCTCGTCGCCCCTAAAGCTTTCTGGCCAGAAGAGGAACTGGTGGCAAACTGCCAGCTGATTGCTCTACAAACCGGGGCAAACATCACGCTGACTGAAAGCGTTGATGAAGGCGTTAAAGATTGCGACTTCCTTTATACTGACGTGTGGGTTTCGATGGGTGAAGCTCCAGAAGCTTGGGATGAGCGAGTTGCACAAATGAAGCCTTATCAAGTCAATATGGACACCCTAGATAAAACCGGTAACCCGCAAGTCAAGTTCATGCATTGCTTACCGGCATTTCATAATGATGAAACCACCATAGGCAAGGAAGTAGCAGACAAATACGGTATGAATGGGCTTGAAGTCACCGAGGAAGTGTTCGAATCTGACCACTCGATTGTGTTTGATGAAGCAGAGAACCGCATGCACACGATTAAAGCTGTGATGGTCGCAACACTCGGTTCATAACACCAACAAAAATTGCACCATAAAGCTTCGATGTAATCGCTTGCGTTAACAAATCTTCAGCGTATAATGCTCGGCAATTTGTCTGGAGGTAGTGATCAAATGCCACGTAAAACGTGTTCTACAAAACGATTTACATTAGGTAAGCCAAAACGCTTACTGGCTGGTCTTTTTACTATTTCCACCGATTTTTAAAGCCTCCCTGTTGGGAGGCTTTTTTATTGCCTAAATTGCAGATGGGACGATGATTATGACGAACACGCTTTATAACAAGCACATTATCTCAATTCCTGAGCTTTCTCGTGAAGAGCTGGAACTGATTGTCAAAACCGCAGGTCAACTCAAAGCAGAGCCTAATCCTGAGCTGATCAAGAATAAGGTGATCGCCAGCTGCTTCTTTGAGCCTTCTACCCGTACTCGTCTGTCTTTTGAAACCGCTATCCAGCGTGTCGGTGGCAGCGTAATCGGTTTTGATAATGGTGGTAACACATCGCTCGCCAAGAAAGGAGAAACCTTATCGGACTCGGTTCAGGTTATCTCTTCTTATGTCGATGCATTTGTTATGCGTCATCCACAGGAAGGCGCTGCACGATTAGCTTCTGAATTCTCCAATGGTGTACCTGTCATCAACGCAGGTGACGGAGCGAACCAACACCCAACCCAAACTCTGCTCGACCTGTTCTCTATTGCCGAAACACAAGGCCATCTTGATAACCTCAATGTTGCCTTTGTTGGTGACCTGAAATACGGCCGTACTGTTCACTCTCTGACGCAGGCTCTGGCGAAGTTTAACAATGTTCGCTTCTACTTCATCGCTCCAGAGGCACTGGCGATGCCAGATTATATTTGTGAAGAGTTGGATGAAGCTGGCATTGAATACAGCATGCACACGGACATGGAAACGGTCATCCCTGAGCTAGACGTGCTGTATATGACCCGTGTTCAGAAAGAGCGCTTTGACGAATCGGAATACGCACACATCAAATCCGCCTACATCCTTACTGCAGCCCTGCTGGAAGGCGCGCGCGATAATCTAAAAGTGCTACACCCACTACCTCGTGTGGATGAAATCACTGTTGATGTCGATAAAACGCCACACGCCTATTACTTTGAACAGGCTGAAAATGGCGTCTATGCGCGTGAAGCCCTACTTGCCCTTGTTTTAAACCAATCGCTGTAATCGGGAGAATCATCATGGCTAAAGAAACTCAATTGCAGGTTGAAGCAATCAAAAACGGCACCGTTATTGACCACATCCCAGCTCAGATTGGTATTAAAGTTCTCAAGCTCTTTTCAATGGATAAGTCAGAGCAGCGCGTAACTGTTGGCCTCAATTTGCCGTCTTCGGCCCTCGGCCACAAAGACCTGCTTAAGATTGAAAATGTTTTTATTAGTGAGGAGCAGGCAAGCAAGCTGGCCTTATACGCACCGCATGCCACGGTTAACCAAATTGAAAACTACGAGGTTGTGAAGAAACTGGCACTGGATTTACCAGAACAGATCAACAACGTGTTTGAATGCCCAAACAGTAACTGCATTACCCACGATGAACCGGTAGAAACCAGCTTTAAAGTGTTCGAGAAAAAAGATAACGTGCGATTAAAATGTAAGTATTGTGAGAAGGTCTTCTCACGAGAAATCGTTACTGAACGTTAATCGTCGCTTAATCATAAATTATCAATCCCTGCTCTCTGATAGCAGGGATTTTTCTTTACGCCGCTCTGCTTTCACGGCACACTGACTTCCCTTAATTACGTTAACCCTCAACAGATGGAACATAATAATGACTAAAGTACTTCATACAGAATCCGCTCCTGCTGCTATTGGCCCATATGTACAAGGTGTAGACCTAGGTAACATGGTACTGACTTCAGGTCAGATCCCAGTAAACCCTGCAACAGGTGAAGTATCAGCAGACATCGCTGAACAAGCTCGTCAGTCTCTGGATAACGTAAAAGCGGTGGTTGAAGCATCTGGCTTGTCTGTTACTGACATCGTTAAAATGACAGTTTTCGTAAAAGACCTTAATGACTTCGGCACAGTTAACGAAGTGTACGGTAAATTCTTCGATGAGCATAACGTAGCAAACTACCCTGCACGTTCATGTGTGGAAGTGGCTCGTCTACCTAAAGATGTGGGTATCGAAATTGAAGCTATTGCTGTTCGTAAGTAATTTGCAAATACCATAAAAAAAGCGAGCATTGAGCTCGCTTTTTTATGGTCAGGAATCAATAGTACTTGTCACAACCTATATGCAGTTGTGGATCATCCATTAATTCGCTGATGTCAGCGGCAAACTGCTGATGTGAATCACGCTCCTCAATAAGAATCGCATGGTTCTTCTTATCAACGGCCAAGACTCTTCCGACGCCCTGTTTACATTCCACCAGCATACCTTTTTCGATTTCAGTAATATCCATATTCCACTCCCCTTGTTGTTTATCTATTTACAACCTAAGGGATAAAAAGGATCAAAAAAGCCGACTCAAAGTCGGCTTTTTATAATATTAATTTATGGCTTACTTAACGAAATCCACACCCGTTTGGATGTCGCCGTTCAGTGTTTCTAACATGCCATCAAGTGCTGATTTTTCGAATGCACTCAGTTCACCGTAGCTCAGGATCTCTTCAACGCCATCTTTACCCAGCTTCACTGGTTGTGCGAAGAACGGTGCATGCTCACCATCACCTTCAACGTAAGCGTACTCAACCACATCTTCACCTTGAAGTGCTTTCACTAGAGCAAGACCAAATCGGCAAGCCGCCTGACCCATAGACAGAGTTGCGCTACCGCCACCCGCTTTTGCCTCTACCACTTCAGTACCCGCATTCTGGATACGCTTAGTCAGTGCTTCTACTTCTTCTGCCGTGAACTCAACACCTTCTACCTGAGAAAGCAGAGGAAGAATCGTTACACCTGAGTGACCACCGATAACCGGTACACGTACTTCACCTGGATCTTTATCTTTTAGATCCGCAACGAAAGTTTCAGAACGAATAACATCCAGAGTTGTTACACCAAACAGGCGACGCTTATCATAAACGCCCGCTTTCTTAAGAACTTCTGCCGCAATTGGCACGGTAGTGTTGACTGGGTTAGTGATGATACCGATCATCGCTTTAGGACAAACGTGAGCGATTTTCTCAGCAAGAGACTTAACGATACCAGCGTTGACGTTAAATAGGTCCGCACGATCCATACCAGGCTTACGTGCAACACCCGCTGAAATAAGAACAACATCCGCACCTTCAAGTGCTGGCGTTGGATCTTCGCCCGCATAACCTTTGATTGATACAGGCGTTGGGATGTGGCTTAGATCAGCAGCAACACCCGGAGTAACCGGAGCGATGTCGTAAAGTGCTAAATCTGAACCAGCAGGAAGACGGTTTTTTAGTAAAAGGGCTAGGGCTTGACCGATGCCTCCAGCGGCACCAATAACGGCTACTTTCATCGTAGTTCTCCTTGAGATGAATCTCTTTATAAGTCTTGGGGTGATTTGAAATCAACGCTGTCCAAAGCTATAGCAATCACATACTGATTACAATCAATTAACGTCAGCTTTGCGACCTTGCGCAACTCGGTAACAGCGTGCTACACACAAGTGTTTATTATCCTTACATTTACCTTTATTGACAAAGGGTTAAGTAATTAAAAATTGCAATCTTACATCCCCGTTTACAGTGACACGTTAGACAGATTTTAGGGATAGCATTGGCACAATGTGCATAGCTATGCGAGAATATTCACTTGA
Source organism: Vibrio sp. B183 (assembly GCF_000740665.1). Lineage (NCBI taxonomy): Bacteria > Pseudomonadati > Pseudomonadota > Gammaproteobacteria > Vibrionales > Vibrionaceae > Vibrio > Vibrio sp. B183. The sequence goes on from NZ_JPQB01000033.1 coordinate 47,808, forward strand.
TTTTTATAAAACTACGGTTGAGAGAGAACCATGCGTCATTCAGAAAAACAAGATAACCTCGTCCGTGCCTTCAAAGCGCTATTGAAAGAGGAACGATTTGGCTCCCAGGGGGATATTGTTGAGGCTCTGAAAAATGAAGGCTTCGAAAACATCAACCAGTCTAAAGTTTCCCGTATGTTGACCAAATTCGGGGCAGTGCGTACTCGCAACGCTAAGATGGAGATGGTCTACTGCTTACCTGCAGAATTGGGTGTACCAACAGTATCCAGTTCTTTGCGTGAACTGGTACTGGATATTGACCGAAACAATGCTTTAGTGGTTATCCATACTGGACCGGGCGCTGCTCAGCTTATCGCTCGCTTGTTGGACTCGTTAGGTAAAGCAGAAGGCATTTTAGGTGTAGTGGCTGGTGACGATACTATCTTCATCACTCCGACACTGAATATGACCACGGAACAATTGTTCAATTCAGTCTGCGAACTATTTGAATATACTGGATAAGTTTCAGATATAACCCCTTATTATTGAGTCACTCGATGGCATTCTTCTTGTGACTCAAATCACATCTTAGATAAATCTCTTCTTCTAAATACACACTAAGCTAAACCCTTGATTCACCAGTAGTTTAACCTGCTAATTCAGGTTAAATTTTCGCGCAAAAACCAGCCAATTTCGCTACATTTTTTAACAATCGTGTAATTATGTGTCAATTTTTTGGTATTATTCAGCCACTTTTTCAACATACGGATTGAAAAAGATGCCGTTTCCATAATAGGAAACTCCCGTAGCGACTACACTTGCTATGGGGTTAATAATGAATAAAGGAAGGGAAATTCATGGCATTGAACAAACTTATTAAAGTTGGTGCTATTGCAGCTGCTGTAATGGGTGCTGGCGCGGTTAACGCTCAAGAGTTCATCACTATTGGTACAGGTTCTGTAACTGGTGTTTACTACCCAACTGGTGGTGCAATTTGTAAGCTGGTTAACAAAGGCCGTAAAGATCACAACATTCGTTGTTCTGTAGAATCGACAGGTGGTTCGATCTACAACGTCAACACTATCCGTGCGGGCGAACTGGACTTCGGTATCGTTCAGTCTGACTGGCAGTACCATGGTTACAACGGTACAAGTAAGTTTGCTGAACAAGGCCCGTACAAAGAGCTACGTGCAATGTTCTCTCTACACACAGAACCATTCAACATCATCGCTCGTTCTGACTCTGGTATCGAAAACGTTGCAGACCTAAAAGGTAAGCGCGTAAACATCGGTAACCCAGGTTCTGGTGACCGTGCAACTATGGGTATAGTAATGGAAGCAATGGGCTGGACTAACGACAGCTTCAAGCTTGCTTCTGAGCTAAAAGGTTCTGAGCGTTCACAAGCCTTGTGTGACAACAAAATCGACGCGTTCGTTTATGTTGTTGGCCATCCAAACGGATCAATCAAAGAAGCAACCACTTCATGTGATGCGAAGCTAGTATCAGCGACTGGCGCGAAAATCGATGAAATCGTTGCCGACAACCCATACTACGCATTCAGTACAGTTCCAGCGGGCATGTACCGTGGTACAGATAAAGACGTAAACAGCTTTGGTGTTGCCGCTACTATGGTAACTACAACAAACGTTTCTGACGAAGTTGCTTACAACGTTGCAAAATCTGTATTCGAGAACTTCGATACCTTTAAGCGTCTGCACCCTGCGTTTGCAAACCTTAAGAAAGAAGACATGGTGAAAGCTGGTCTTTCTATCCCTCTACACCCAGGTGCTGAGAAATACTACAAAGAAGTAGGTCTACTTAAGTAACCTCTCTTTGTTCACCAAGGAGGTCACAACCTCCTTGGTGCATCAAGCTCTAAGGTATTGAGCAATATCGTATTATTTGGAGTTTCACATTTTTGAAACTCCTCTTTATTTCTATCTATCAAAAACTTACAACCGAGCAATATTTCATCTTTTCACTAAACTGAAAGATGCAAAATCAGGTTCTGACAATCATAAAAAGACAGGCCATTTATAATAAGGATTAAGTACATGTCGAAGACAACATCTCCGTCTCAAGACGTGCAAGAAATGGTAGCTCAAGCCGACACAGGTGCCCGTGCCCCATTGGGGATTCCTGGCCGCATCTTATGGTTTGTGCCACTATGTTGGTCATTATTCCAACTTTGGTACGCATCCCCTCTGCCGTTCATATTTAATTTTGGCGTACTCAACGACACTGAAGCACGTTCGATACATTTGATGTTTGCCGTGTTCCTAGCGTTTACCGCTTACCCTGCTCTAAAAACTTCTCCTCGTGATCGAATCCCTGCTCTGGATTGGCTACTGGCGTTAGCCGGCAGTTTCTCCGCTGCTTATATCTATATTTTCTACACCGAGCTGGCTGGCCGCTCAGGTGCTCCAACAACATTTGACATTGTGGTTGCAGTTATAGGAATGGTGCTCCTACTGGAAGCTACACGTCGTGCACTGGGTCCACCGCTGATGGTTGTTGCTGCAGTCTTCTTGCTGTACACCTTTGGCGGTCCGTACATGCCGGATGTTATCGCGCACAAAGGAGCAAGTCTGAACAAAGCCATGTCGCACCTATGGCTAACAACGGAAGGTGTATTTGGTGTTGCATTAGGCGTTTCGACATCATTCGTATTCCTGTTTGTACTGTTTGGTGCAATGCTAGAACGTGCTGGTGCAGGCGCGTACTTCATTAAAGTCGCTTTCTCTCTACTCGGTCATATGAAAGGTGGGCCAGCGAAAGCGGCTGTTGTGGCATCAGGTTTGTCAGGTCTAGTTTCAGGCTCTTCAATTGCTAACGTTGTGACCACTGGTACCTTCACTATCCCACTAATGAAACGTGTCGGTTTCCCAGGGACAAAAGCAGGCGCAGTAGAAGTTGCCGCTTCAACCAACGGTCAACTAACGCCACCTATCATGGGTGCAGCAGCATTCCTGATGGTTGAATATGTGGGTATCTCGTATGTAGAAGTGATTAAAGCCGCGATTCTTCCAGCTCTAATCTCATACATCGCTCTGATCTACATTGTTCACCTAGAAGCGTGTAAAGCGGGTATGACTGGCCTTCCGCGTCGTCACAATCCGACGCTAATCGCGAGCTTGCTGTCATTTACTGGCACCATCCTCGGCTTGTGTGTCATCAGTGCCGTGGTGTACTACGGTATCGGGTGGACAAAAGACGCCTTCGGCGATGCAGCAACACCAATCGTCACCGTTGCGCTCCTCCTTTCTTACGTCGGCTTGGTCAATGTCTCAGCCAAATATGCCAAAGAAGGGGCGATTGAAATTGATGCTGAATTGACTGAAGTGCCGGATCCAGGTCCAACAATTAAATCGGGCTTGCACTACCTACTACCAATCGTGGTTCTAGTATGGTGTTTAACGGTAGAGCGTTTCTCTCCAGGTTTGTCTGCGTTTTGGGCAACGGTATTCATGATCTTTATCCTGATTACTCAACGTCCTCTAATGGCCGTAATGTCAAAGCAAGGATCGATTGCTGAGCAAACCAAAGAAGGCTTTATTGATTTGCTAGAGAGCCTAGTCTCGGGTGCACGTAACATGATCGGTATCGGTGTGGCCACTGCAGCAGCTGGTACGGTTGTTGGTGTTGTCACACTTACGGGTATCGGTCTCGTGATGACGGACTTCGTCGAGTTTATCTCGGGCGGTAACATTATCCTGATGCTACTGTTCACCGCAGTGATTAGCCTAATCTTGGGGATGGGCCTACCGACGACTGCAAACTACATCGTAGTATCCACGTTGATGGCACCTGTTATCGTGACGCTAGGTGCACAAAGCGGCCTGATTATCCCTCTAATCGCCGTGCACTTGTTTGTGTTCTACTTCGGTATTCTGGCAGACGATACACCTCCAGTTGGTTTGGCTGCCTTTGCAGCAGCGGCGATCGCAAAATCGGATCCAATTCGAACGGGTATTCAAGGCTTCACCTACGATATTCGTACTGCCATCTTGCCATTTATGTTCATCTTCAATACTCAGCTTCTTTTGATGGGTATTGATAGTTGGTGGCATTTGTTGCTCACGATCATATCTTCCGTCATCGCAATGCTGATATTCTCTGCAGCAACACAAGGCTGGTGGTTTACTAAGAACAAGTGGTGGGAAACGGTTCTGCTCTTGGTTCTGACGTTTACTTTCTTCCGCCCTGGTTTCTGGTGGGATCAAATTTACCCAGCCAAAGTACTTCACCCAGGTACAGAGATCGCGCAAATCACTGAACAGCTGCCAGTTGGTCAAGAGATTGAGCTTCTTGTTGCGGGTGAGAACCTTGAAGGCGATTTCATCTCGAAGACCGTCCGACTACCATTCGAGGACAGCGCAAAGTCCGCTGAAGATCGTATCTCATCTATGGGTCTGATGCTAAATAACAGCAATGGCCGTATGTTGGTAGATATGGTCGAGTTCGGTAGCCCAGCAGAAGCAGCTGGTGTTGATTTCGACTGGGAAATTCGCTCGGTTGTAGTGGATGCAGATCGACCAATGAAAGAGTGGGTCTTCGTTCCTGCACTGCTACTGCTCATCGGTCTAGGTATGAACCAGAGAAGACGAGCTCGTAAGGATGAACTGAGCGCGTAACTTAGTTAGCCTCGCTCCATAGAAGGAAGTGAGGCTACACTTATACTAAACCACTTAAATCTGGTGGATTTGGTATTAACTAAGGATGCACATCTCAGCCATTTTCATGGTTGTGACTGAATAGAGAGCTATCGATGTATAAGCAAATTCTTGTTCCTGTCGATCTGAACGACAAAGGCTTTTCTGATAAAGCACTTGAGCTGGCTGTCTGGCACGCCAAGCACTCCAATGCTCAAGTTCATCTTCTGAACGTATTACCAGGTATTCACATGTCAATGGTTGCGACCTACTTTCCAAAGGATGCCGCAGCAAAAATGAAAAATGACGTTGAGAGTCAGCTGAAACAGTTCGCTGTCCAGCACATTCCTGAAGAAGTCGTCTATAAAGCGCACGTAGCCGAAGGCAAAGCGTACGCGACTATTCTCGACTATGCGGAAAAGCTTGGTGCCGACCTGATTGTGATGCCAAGCCATAAACGTTCTAAACTGGATAAAGTGGTATTAGGTTCCGTCGCCAGTAAAGTGGTTCAGAACTCACCCATCAATGTCTTGGTGGTAAAACCGCAAGGTTAAGTGGATTGAATAAAGATAAAAGGCGCTCAATTGAGCGCCTTTTTTAATAGTTACTAACGATTGATATTATAGTTTCAATCGATTTTAACTAATGATAATAATTATCAATAATGATCCTATTAAAACCAAAGACTGGATCACATCATGAAAAAGACACTAACCTTTGCTGCTATTCACTTCACAATCGCGTTCACGGTTGCGTATCTATTAACGGGTGATATCTTGATCGGCAGTCTGATTGCCATGATCGAACCTATGGTAAACACCGTGGCGTTTTATTTTCATGAACGAGTGTGGCAAGCCTCACCCCAGTTGAAAAAACGTGAGAACGCTACAGCACTGAAAACCACCAGCTTTGCCGTTGTACACTTTAGTGTGGCGTTCAGTGTGGCTTATCTTTTGACAGGGAGCTGGTTAGTTGGTGGAGTCATGGCTGCAATTGAACCAAGTATCAATACTCTCGCCTATTATTTCCATGAACGAGTGTGGCAACGTAAACAAAGCCCGCTATTTTCACAGCAAGCTGCTCACGTTTAAAAACCACTACACCGGAAAATGGGTCACGCAGAGATCTTCACTCAATCCGATATTAAATTTCTGCGTTTGACCATCCAACATCACTTCTAGCTGATATAGATCATTGGGATCAGGCTGACTAGCATCGAAATAGATCGGCGCTTCGACCTGAAACAGAGCGCTCGCATGATCATTTCGTACATCAATAGGCAGGTGATACGTCATTCCGTTAAACTTAACCGACGCAGAAATCAGCCCTGGTGAATAGGTTTTGTAATGCAGATCGACCATAAACTCACAGCCACCGCCGTGGTGCCAGATCTGCTCGGTTACAACATGATCTAAACGCACATGGCGGATAAACTGCAGGTAAGGCTCTTTCCAGATACCCACTCGTGAGTCAAACTTCTGATGAGGTTGTTCACCTAAAGGACAAATATCCAGCCTGTCTTCTTCGAACAAAAGCTCTTCTTCTTCTTCGAGAAATAGGATCTCAAAGCGATTTCGACCTAACTGCATGTAAGGGCGAATGTCCTTTTTGTATTCCACCTGTGAGCCATCACAATCAAACAACGCGATACCATTAAGTCGCACTTCAGCATGGTAATCTACGCCACCGAGCACCAAGTCAACGGCTGGGAACGCCAGCATAGCCTCGTCAACTTCAATATCGTGCATCAAGTGCCACTCTTGCTCCGCAATCTCTTGTTCGGACAATGTATCAGGTAAGCGCGCGCTCAACGCTGCAGGGAAAGTAATGTCATCCTGAGGAACAGAAAGGTCAGTAAGCGGAGAGATCTGCCATAAGCCTGCGAGTGATAGCTGCATGTTTCCCTTATTAAAATTGCGCTAGATCAAGTTTGGGTGATTATAAAGAATCGTCTGAATGAAAGATACTTATCCCTCGACGAAATACAGCGACAAAAAAACCAGCCTTTGGGCTGGTTTCTTCAACAACTCTTTACTCTTCGTCGTCATCTTCTTCTGGGTACAGCGCATCTTCGCCTTCGTAGTAGGTACCCCATCCGTCGTAGATGATGTCGTATTTCTCTGCAAGGTGAATCAGCTTCTCTACTTGAGCATCAATCGCTTCTGCATCAAGAGCGGATTCCATTGTGGCGTCACAACACAGCAGTTTGTTGCCATCTTCATCTTCTGTTTCTTCAGCTTCCAATACTTCAAAGCCCATTTTAAACGCTTCAACAACGGCTTTTTCTAGCGTATCGAAATCTTCTGCAAACAGGTGATGTTCAATTTCATACAGCGCATCTGGATCACTGCCATCTTCACGTAAGGCTTGGATGATCTCGCGAGTCTCTTCCTTTTGAATCTCAATTAATTCTTCAACTGATAGATATTCGTCTTCATGAGACATAAGTCGGCTCCAGATAGTGACAACATTGATCGATTTTTACCGCAACGGAATATCGCATGGATCCAGCGAAATTACTACCCGCAATCCATTCGGATCGTCATCTTTATTGAGGCAATCATTAACGATCTCACCGGATCCAGCTCACAACATCGGAAACTTAACATTTTTTTATCATCAGCGTGATTCAGAATTATCTGTGGTCGTCGATCACAGTTTCCTCCCCTTAGTTATGCGTTTTTATTTTTCATCACTGCATATCTTAGGAAAAATGAGATCTGCATAGAAATATACCTTTCTGCCACCAGTTGGCAAAGTTGTGAATAGCTATGCTGAATTCAATTTTAATTTGTCAAAATCCCTCTAATAGCGTGGCGAATAGAGTCGCAAAGTCAGCGCACATATTTTACAGTTGAATTTTTAGTTAAAAAAATCACAAAAAACCAATACGTAAGAATTAAAAACCACGAATTTAATAAAAACCAGTTTTTGAACCCAACATTACTGCTTGCATCTTGATAACAACCTTGTCATAAATACGCACTGGATATTATTGTAAGGACGCAAAATGAGTAAGTTGTACGTAGGCTCAGAAGTAGGCCAGTTAAGACGTGTATTGTTAGCCCGCCCAGAGCGAGCGTTAACCCACCTCACCCCTTCAAACTGCCATGAGCTACTGTTTGACGATGTTCTTGCTGTGGAAGCAGCAGGTAAAGAACATGATCAGTTTGCACAAACTCTGACAAATCAGGGCGTCGAAGTATTACTGCTTCACGACCTCCTAGTAGAGACCTTGGCAGTGAAAGAAGCCAAGGAGTGGTTACTGGATACTCAGATTTCTGACTTCCGCTACGGCCCGACGTTTGCTCGCGACCTACGCCATTACTTATCGGATATGGATAATGAGCATTTAGCAACGATCTTGCTCGGTGGTCTAGCTTATTCAGAGCTACCAATACAGTCTTCATCAATGTTACCTAAGATGCATCGTCCGCTGGACTTTGTTATCGAGCCATTGCCAAACCATCTCTTCACTCGTGACACTTCATGTTGGGTTTACGGTGGTGTTTCTCTTAACCCGATGATGAAACCAGCACGTCAACGTGAGACAAACCATCTACGAGCGATTTATCGCTGGCACCCAGTATTTGCAGGGCAAGATTTCATCAAATACTTTGGTGATGATGACCTGCATTATGACAATGCCAATATTGAAGGTGGCGATGTACTGGTAATCGGTAAAGGTGCGGTGTTGGTCGGTATGTCTGAACGTACGACGGCACAAGGTGTTGAGAACTTAGCGGCAAACCTATTTAAGAATGGTCAAGCAAAAGAAGTGATTGCCATCGATTTGCCAAAACACCGTTCTTGCATGCACTTGGATACGGTCATGACCCATATGGATATTGACACTTTCTCCGTTTACCCAGAGATCATGCGTAAAGACCTTGATACTTGGCGCCTGACTCCTAAAGGAGACAGCGAAGACGATGAAATGAAAGTCGAGCAAGTCCCAAGCTACACTCATGCGATTGAAGAAGCACTTGGTGTCGATTACCTCAAGATCATCACAACAGGTGGTGACAACTATGAGGCAGAGCGTGAACAGTGGAATGACGCGAACAACGTCCTCACAGTGAAGCCCGGTGTAGTGATTGGTTATGAACGCAACGTCTACACTAATGAGAAGTACGACAAAGCTGGTATCGAAGTTCTGACTATTCCAGGTAATGAACTGGGCCGCGGGCGCGGTGGTGCTCGTTGTATGAGCTGCCCAATTGAGCGCGACGATATCTAGTTCTACATAACAAAAAGATACTGAGAGGGCTGGCGTAAAAACGCCAGCCCTCTTTTTTCTGATCTAGAAAATGATTATCACCAGAGACAAAAAAGCCCCAGTCTATACTGAGGCTCAATTTCGTTATTTCATTTACTAGAAGTTAAGCTTTTACGCCCGCTTGCTGATTGAGCATTGCTACTTCTTTATCCAGAGATTCGAGCTTATCTTTCATCTGTTCACGACATAAATTTGCCAGCTCGCGGATGTTTTCCTTACCGTATTCTTCTGTACTGATAGGTGGCAGCATTTCAACAATCACATGGCCATTATTCCAGCGGTTGAGTTTAAGCCCACTGGTAGAACTACACACAATAGGAACGATAGGCAACTTAGCGCCAATCGCAGCGTGGAACGCGCCCGTCTTAAACGGCAATAAGCCACGGCCACGTGAACGGGTTCCTTCTGGGAACATCCATACAGAAACGTCACTTTGATTCATGCTGTCGACCACCTGATCGATCGTTCCTTTCGCTTTAGAGCGGTTAGCACGATCAATCAGAATATTACCCGTCAACCAGTAAAGCTGGCCAAACAGCGGCATCCACGCCAAGCTCTTTTTGCCTACCGTGACAACTTTTGGCGTCACAGCAGAAGAAACGGTAAACAAATCCCAGTTGTTCTGGTGGTTAGCAATATAAATATGCTGGCCACGTTTGTATGCGTCCTCTGGTAAACGCAGTTCTAATGTGATGCCAAATACTCGTGACATCTTGCCAAACAGGCGACCAAAGGTAAAAACGTGTTTTGGGTTACGCGGGCTAAGTAAACAATAGCCGCATCCAAACACAAACATCACAATTGCAAAAATCGCGACAGCTAATACACGTAGTAGTGCAATCATTGGTTGTTCTCCAAGAACAAAACAGTCAATAACATATGCCCAAGACTCTAACTGATCTAGCGCTCATAAAAAAGCCGAAACTCTCGTTTCGGCTTACAAATGTTAGCTGAGGTTAATGAGAGTCCCGGAAGCGCTCTATATTGGCCCCAAGAGCCGACAGTTTGTCTTCAATTTTATCGTAGCCACGATCGATGTGGTAAATACGATCAACAATTGTCTCACCATTCGCAATGCAGCCTGCGATAACTAAACTCGCTGAAGCGCGTAAGTCCGTCGCCATTACCTGAGCACCGCTGAGTTCCTCTACGTCACCACAAATCACTGTGTTGCCTTCGATTTCAGCTTTAGCGCCCATACGCATTAATTCAGGTACGTGCATAAAACGGTTTTCGAAAATGGTTTCGGTGATCACACCACCACCTTTCGCCATCAGATTAAGCAGAGTGAACTGAGCCTGCATATCTGTCGGGAATCCTGGGTGTGGCGCCGTACGCACTGTCACCGCTTTCAGCTCGCGATTTGTCATGTCGACAGAAATCCAGTCTTCGCCTGTCTCAACCTTCGCACCGGCTTCTTCCAGTTTAGCCAACACCGCTTCAAGGAGTTGAGCCTTGGTATTACGACACACAACTTTACCGCCAGAGACAGCAGCAGCAACAAGGAAAGTCCCTGTCTCAATGCGGTCAGCAACAACAGCATGTTGACCACCGCCAAGACGCTCTACGCCTTCAATAGTGATGGTGTCAGTACCTGCACCTGAAATCTTAGCGCCAAGCGTGTTCAGGAATTCCGCCGTATCAACAATTTCTGGCTCACGCGCAGCGTTATCCAGCACTGTCTTACCTTCAGCCAAAGTCGCTGCACACATAATCGTAATCGTTGCGCCTACACTGACCTTATCCATTACGATGTGCGCACCTTTCAGACGACCATCGACGTTAGCTTTAACGTAGCCATCTTCCAGTGTGATTGTGGCACCTAGCTGTTCTAGGCCATGGATGTGTAGATCCACAGGACGCGCACCGATGGCGCAACCGCCAGGTAAAGAGACTTGACCTTGACCAAAACGCGCTACTAGTGGACCTAATGCCCAGATAGATGCACGCATGGTTTTAACTAAATCATAAGGAGCGCAATATTCATTAATACTGCTCGGGTCAACGTGTACAGAACCATTACGTTCTACTTTGGCACCTAGACGCTTGAGCAATTCCATCGTCGTGTCGATATCACGCAGGTGCGGCACGTTGGCTACTTCAACGGGCTCTTCCGCTAAAATAGATGCGAAAAGAATTGGCAATGCTGCGTTTTTCGCACCAGAGATTGTGACTTCACCAACCAGAGGTTGCTTTGACCCTTTTACTCGAAACTTATCCATCATTAACCCTTACAGTGACATCAACTTCTTATCACGCGCCCACTCTTCTGGAGAGTAAGCTTTAATGGACACAGCATGGATGTCATTTCTTTGGATATATTCCATCAATGGAGCGTAAATCAGTTGTTGCTTCTTAACGCGGCTCATTCCTTCGAAACTAGCATCAACAGCGACCACTTCATAATGGCTGCCTTCACCTTTAACGTGTAGCTCTTCCAGGTTAAGTGCTTCTTCTAAAATCTGTTGTACTTTTGCGCTATCCACAATTCACCCCTGTTTAATTCTTTAAATGCCCGTCGATAAACTCTTCGACATTACTCAACTGAAATAAAGTTAGCAGTTGTTTTGGCACGAAGCTGAGCATTATATGACAGTTTTGCTTTTTTGCATGCTCTAATAGATGAATTAACATAACCATGCCTGCTGAATCGACTCTTTCGACCTGTTCTAGGCTGATTTCAATCGTCGAGCTGGTCACCTTCCAGTTACATAATGAGTGCCATAAGGCGGGTACCGACTCTCTATCCAGCGCGCCAGTAATTTGGTAGTGGCCGTCAGACACACTTAGCCATTGTTTGGCACTCATTTCTCTTTACCTTCAAAACGAATGGGCTGTGCAGCGAGATCTTCCAAATCTTTCGCTACCGCAAGAATACCTTCCTGACGTAACTTGCCACTCCATTCAGACTGTTTGCTTGATAAAAGGCTGATGCCCTCTGCAATCATATCAAACGCCTTCCACTCACCACTCTTTTTGTCCTTACGAAGTTTGAACTCAAGTTTGATGTTTGGGCGTGGCGCATCGATGATTTCAACCTTAACGCCTGTAATGCTTTTCTTAGGACTGGATTTTGGCTCTGGGCCAAATTTAATGTCCTGATTGGTGTATTGAGTCAATACCTGAGCATAAGAACTCACCAAATAAGCACGAAACGCTTCAATGAACTTACCAACATCCTCTCGCTTTGCCCCTTTCAGGTTAGGGCCTAATAGCTTAAGGGCAGCGTATTTTTCATTGACGTATGGCATCAGCTCTTCTTCGACAATCACTTTGAGATAATCTGGGTCCTGGTGCACTTTATCTTGTTCAGCTTTCAATCTGGCAAACGCCTGTTCAGACACCTGCTTCATCATCTGGTAAGGCTGGGTTTTATCTATTTGAGCCGCAGAAGCGGTAAACGACAGAGCAAATGTTACCAAAGTGAGTACTAACTTTTTCAACATGATTATTCCTCTTCTTTAGCCGAATCAGAACCGCCGACGCTGTACAGCACCTGGCCGATCAAATCTTCCAATACGAGAGCGGATTTAGTGTCTTCAATATAGTCACCCTCCACCAGCATTTGCTCATCATCAAAAACAAAGCCCGGAGTTAAGCCAATGTACTGCTCACCAATAAGGCCAGAAGTTAAGATCTTAACACTGGAGGTTTCTGGAAATTGGTCATACTGACTGCCAATCGCCATCGTCACGACAGGTAGCAAGTTTTCTGTATCCAAGCCAATATCCGTCACTCGCCCAACAACGACACCGCCTACTTTCACTGGCGAGCGAACTTTAAGACTGCCAATGTTGTCGAACTCTGCTTTCAGTGAGTAAGTATCATTTGAACCAATACCCTTTACGTCAGCGACTTGAAAAATCATCACCAGAATTGCGCAAATTCCAGCAAGGACAAAACTGCCGACCCATAATTCAATTTTTCTTGTTTGTTGCATACTTAGTTCCCAAACATCAATGCAGTCAGTACAAAGTCTAAACCAAGTACCGCCAATGAAGAGTGTACGACTGTACGTGTCGTTGCCCGGCTGATACCTTCCGAGGTCGGAATCGCATCATAGCCATTAAACAGTGCTATCCAAGTTACAGTAATAGCAAACACCAAGCTCTTAATCATGCTGTTGCCAATATCTTGGCCCAATTCGACGGAGGCTTGCATCGCGGACCAGAAGCTACCGTGGTCAATGCCTTTCCAATCCACACCAACCAACTGGCCTCCCCAAATGCCGACAGCCATAAAAATCATGGCCAGCATTGGCATGGAAATCACACCAGCCCAGAAACGTGGCGCAATAACTCGTTTTAGTGGATCGACAGCCATCATTTCCATACTGGATAGCTGCTCTGTCGCTTTCATCAGACCGATTTCAGCCGTCAACGCAGAACCTGCACGCCCCGCAAATAGCAATGCTGTCACCACAGGCCCAAGTTCACGTAAAAGTGATAAGGCGACCATTTGACCCAATGCGCCTTCCGCGCCGAAATCGACCAGAATGACATAACCTTGCAGGCTCAATACCATGCCAATAAATAAGCCGGATAGCACAATAATGATCAGAGACTGGACACCAACGCTGTAGAGTTGCTTCACCAGCAAAGGTAAATTTTGGATTGGGCGTGGACGAGAAGCCAGTGCACCAAACAGCATTAAACTAGCACGACCAAACGACTCGCAGACACCCATAGCTCTGCGTCCTGTCGATGCGACAAAATTCGCGAAGTCAGACAACATCAGAATAGCTCCTTCGCAATAGGTTGAGCAGGATAACGAAATGGTACTGGGCCATCCGCATCTCCTTTAAGAAATTGTTGAACCTGCGGATCAGGGTTATCACGCAGTTCTTGTGGCGAGCCTTTGGCTATGATTTTACCGTTAGCCAGAATATAGACCCAATCAGCGATACTCATCACTTCAGGAACATCATGAGAGACCACAATAGAGGTGACATCGAGAGCTTGGTTCAGGTTACGTATAAGCTCCACCAACACTCCCATGGTAATCGGGTCCTGCCCCACAAAAGGTTCATCGTACATTATGAGTTCAGGATCAAGCGCGATAGCACGTGCTAATGCTGCTCGGCGAGCCATACCGCCAGACAATTCGCTTGGCATCAACTGAGAAGCGCCACGAAGCCCGACCGCCTCTAATTTGAGTAGCACTAAGGTTCGGATAAGCTCTTCGTTTAAATCGGTATGCTCACGAAGAGGGAAAGCTACGTTGTCAAAAACGTTAAGATCAGTAAATAGCGCTCCAGACTGGAACAACATACTCATCTTTTTACGTTCTTTATATAGCTGCTTGCGGCTGAGTGACGGAATATTCTTGCCATCAAACAATACTTCCCCTCGCTCAGGGTATAGCTGACCACCAATCAGGCGCAGCAAAGTCGTCTTACCTATGCCCGAAGGCCCCATAATGGCGGTGATCTTACCTTTCGGCACATGCAAGCTGACATCGTCGAAGATCTTTCTGTCTCCACGAGAAAACGTCAGATTATTAACGGTTACGAGATCGGATGAGGACATGGTAAACCCTGCCATAGCTTATTGAATGGGCAATCATAAGCACATTGTGTGAAAATTAAAAGCACTGTTCAATTAATTATGGCTGACATTTTTTTAAATGAAGTCTGTTTCATTCTAAAAGTCTAATACGTCCGTCAATTTAAATGGTTAACAATTAATTGCTTCCCTTTTAGCACCTAAACCGTCAAAATTAACGGTTAAATTTATCACGTTGTACACTGAATTAAGGATCATCATGTTTGAAGCCATAGCGTTTCTCGTCGTTGGATTAATCTTTCTGGTTTGGAGCGCAGACAAGCTCGTATTTGGTGCCGCTGCTCTAGCCCGAAATATCGGTATTTCTCCATTGGTGATCGGTATGACCATCCTAGCGATGGGCTCTTCGGCACCAGAAATGATGGTGTCAGCTACTGCGGCGCTGGACGGTAAAACGGATACCGCTGTCGGTAACGTTTTAGGCTCTAATATCGCTAATATTGCCTTAATTCTCGGTATTACCGCGATGATAAAGCCACTTTCTATCAGTTCTGCGGTTTTGCGTCGTGAACTACCGTTAATGATCGGCGTCACTATCCTTGCGGGTGTTTTACTTTGGGATAGCCACTTGGGCTTCTATGAAGGTGTTCTGCTGTTCGTCCTGTTTGCAGCCTTTATCCTTGCCATGCTTAGAATCAGTAAAAAAGAGAAAGACAGCGGCAGCCCTGATCCATTATTAGAGGACCAAGAGTCAGAAGTACCTGAAGGCGTTAGTAATGGCAAAGCGGCGATGTGGGTTGTGGTTGGCTTGATTATCCTACCTATCGCTGCAGATACACTGGTAAATAATGCTGTATATATTGCGCAGTACTTCGGAATGAGCGATCTGGTTATCGGTTTGACCATTATTGCGGTTGGCACCAGCCTACCTGAACTTGCAGCTTCGCTTGCGGGCGTAATGAAAGGCGAAGACGACATGGCTGTCGGTAACATCATTGGTTCTAACGTTTTCAACATTCTTGCCGTGATGGGGATTCCAGGCATCCTTAACCCTTCCGTCCTCAGCGAATATGCCATGGGGCGTGATTTCTGGATCATGCTGGGTATTTCGTTGCTGTTGGTTGCAATGGCATTAGGTAAATCTCGTAGTATCAACCGAATAGAAGGTGCTGTATTATTCTGCTGCTTTATTGCTTATCAGGGATACCTAATCCTTAACATGACAGCTTAAATTTAGTTTTGCCTGCCGGAGAGTGACATGTTTGATTTTCGCTCGGCTGCTCTTGATGTATTAAAAACAGAAATCGAAGCCCTTGAGCAGCTTGATCAGTATATTAACGACGATTTTGTCCAAGCCTGTGAATTGATCCTTGCCAATAAAGAAGGCAAGGTTGCCGTCATGGGGATGGGAAAGTCAGGACATATTGGAAACAAGATTGCTGCTAGTCTAGCCAGCACTGGAACCTCAGCGTTTTTCGTTCACCCCGGTGAAGCCGCACACGGCGACCTAGGGATGATCGAACCTGGCGACATTGTCCTTGCGATTTCTAAC
Source organism: Vibrio sp. B183 (assembly GCF_000740665.1). NCBI lineage: Bacteria > Pseudomonadati > Pseudomonadota > Gammaproteobacteria > Vibrionales > Vibrionaceae > Vibrio > Vibrio sp. B183. The sequence goes on from NZ_JPQB01000033.1 coordinate 63,774, forward strand.
TCTGGCGAATCTTCTGAGATTTTGGGGCTATTCCCTGTCCTTAAACGACTCAATATCAAGATCATCAGTATGACAGGTAAGCCTGAATCTAATATGGCGAAGCTGTCCGACTTTCACTTACAAATCACAGTGCCAAAAGAAGCTTGCCCACTGGGTTTAGCGCCAACGGCCAGTACCACTGCGACGTTAGCCATGGGTGACGCATTGGCGGTCGCCTTACTGCAAGCTCGTGGATTCACAGCTGAAGATTTTGCGCTCTCTCACCCCGGTGGCGCATTGGGCAGAAAATTGCTGCTTAAGCTATCAGACATCATGCACACGGGTGAACAGCTTCCTCTAGTAACACCGGATACTGTGGTACGAGAAGCATTGCTGGAAATTAGCCAGAAAGGCTTAGGCATGACTGCCGTCGTTGATGGCCACCAGCACCTAGTCGGTATTTTCACTGACGGCGACCTGCGCCGTATCCTAGACAAGAGAATTGACATTCACAGTGCTTTAATTGGCGAAGTCATGACGACCAACCCAACGACCGCCAGCCCTAATATTCTTGCAGCTGAAGGTCTCAACCTTATGCAGCAGAAAAGCATTAATGGCCTCATTCTATGCCTAGACGGCAAGGTTGTCGGTGCGTTAAATATGCACGATTTGTTAAAAGCGGGAGTGATGTGATGTCAAAATTGATTGAAACCCTGTATAAACCCGTGGAACAAAACACGCTTAACATTGCCAAAGAGATTAAACTGTTAATATGCGACGTCGATGGCGTCTTCTCTGACGGCCTGATTTATATGGGCAATGATGGCGAAGAGCTGAAAACATTTCATACACGAGATGGATACGGCGTAAAATCTTTGATGAATGCGGGCATTGAAATCGCTATCATCACGGGTCGACAGTCGCGCATTGTTGAGAATCGCATGAAAGCTCTGGGAATCTCGCTGATTTACCAAGGGCAAGACGATAAAGTAAAAGCTTATCAGGACATTTGCAGCAAATTGAATATTGCGCCAGAACAAACCGGTTATATCGGTGATGATCTTATCGACTGGCCTGTCATGGAAAAAGTAGCTTTAAAAGTCTGCGTCGCTGATGGACATCCACTACTGGCGCAACGCGCAAATTACGTCACTTCAATACGTGGCGGACACGGTGCAGTCAGAGAAGTGTGTGACCTCATTTTACAAGCGCGCAATGAACTTGATGTCCACAAAGGTCTAAGTATATGAGTTTATCCCGTATCGGTTACCTGATACTGGCATTTGTTATTTGTTGGTCTGCTTATTACCTGTTTGATAAAGGCAAGACATTCGACATTCAGGTAGAACCGGATACCGAATTACCTATGTTTAGCGGTGAAGATTTAGTGAATACCTCTTACAACGAAGAAGGGATTCGCAGCTATGTCATTACGTCCGTTAAACTCGATCACTACGCAAAAAGCGGTGATACCTTTTTTGATCAACCGGTCTTGAAAGTTTACAAAGAAGGCACAACCCAAGAATGGGAGGTCACTGCTGACCGAGGTATTCTCGGGCAGGACCATGTGCTGACATTATACGACAACGTCTTGGCGAAAAACTTATTGCCAGATTCTGGCTTTGATACCATGTCTACGGATGTGCTTGGCATCCAGTTGGACAATCGTGATTTTTGGGCAGACAACCAAGTCACCTTGGTTGGCCCTCAGTTTGAAACAGTAGGTCAGGCGATGAAAGGCAACTTTGCTGAAAACAACGCCATCCTATACAAACATGTACAAGGTAGATATGAAACTCTCACACCTTAGTCTAATTTCTTGTTTGCTGATGTCTGGACAAGCACTGGCGCTGTCTACCGATCAGGATCAACCTGTTTACATTGATTCAGACAGCCAGCAGCTTGATATGCAGAGCAACAAAGTAACCTTCCTAGGTGACGTAAAGCTCAAGCAAGGCAGTATCAATATTAACGCCGATAAAGTCATTGTAACCCGTGATCCAAAAGACGGCTCCATTCAGGAGATCGAAGGATACGGCGATTTGGCGACTTTCTCTCAGCTCACCGATGACGGTAAAACCCTCTATGGTGAAGCGAAAGAGCTGTACTATGTCATGGTTGATGACCAACTCACCATGATAGATGAAGCCATGCTGTCTCAAGATGACAGCGTCATTCGCGGCACCAAAATCCGTTATAAAATCTCTTCTCAGAAGCTGATTGCTGACGGTAAAGAAAAAGGCGACCGCGTCTCCACGGTGCTCCAGCCACAAACAGTACAAGAATAATTATGGCAAATCTCAAAGCAGAGCATTTAGCGAAAACTTACGGTAACCGTAAAGTGGTGACCGATGTTAGCTTGGAAGTCACTTCTGGGCAGATCGTCGGTTTACTTGGCCCTAACGGTGCAGGTAAAACTACGTCGTTTTACATGATTGTCGGCTTAGTCGCTCGCGATGAAGGCTCGATTACGATTGACGGGCAGGATATCAGCATCCTGCCGATGCATAGCCGCTCTCGTATGGGGATTGGCTATCTGCCCCAGGAAGCGTCGATCTTCCGTAAGCTATCTGTAGAACATAACATTATGGCGGTTCTGGAGACTCGTGAAGAACTGACTCGTGAACAGCGCCAAGATAAGTTAGAAGACTTATTGGAAGAATTCCACATTCAGCACATTCGCCACAGTGCAGGTATGGCACTATCGGGGGGTGAGCGTCGTCGTGTAGAGATCGCCCGAGCTTTGGCTGCCAATCCTCAATTTATCTTGCTGGATGAACCGTTCGCTGGTGTTGACCCGATTTCGGTCATTGATATCAAGAAGATCATAGAGCATCTGCGTGATCGTGGGCTGGGTGTATTAATCACAGACCACAACGTACGTGAAACATTAGACGTATGTGAAAAAGCCTACATTGTGAGTCAAGGGCACTTGATTGCCGAGGGTACACCAGAACAAGTACTCAATAACGAACAAGTAAAACAAGTTTATCTCGGCGAACAATTCCGTCTATGATTAAAGTGAAGAACGGTAAGATTCTATAGCATCTAAGGCAAGTAATACTGAATGAAACCCTCATTACAACTCAAGCTAGGACAGCAGTTAGCGATGACCCCACAGCTTCAGCAAGCAATTCGCTTGTTGCAGTTGTCAACGTTAGATCTTCAACAGGAAATTCAGGAAGCCTTGGATTCTAACCCTCTGCTAGAAGTCGAAGAAGGCAGCGAAGAGACCTCAAATGTTGAAGACAAAGCAGCGAGTGATGAAAAAGAGCCGAACGCTGAAATCGCTGAGCCAGAAGTCAAAGACAGCTCAGAACTGATAGAGAAGTCTGAAATCAGCAATGAGCTTGAGATTGATACCACTTGGGAAGATGTCTATAGCGCCAATACAGGCAGTACTGGTATTGCGTTAGATGATGATGCGCCAGTCTATCAAGGCGAAACCACTCAATCTCTGCACGACTACCTCACTTGGCAGTTAGATCTGACTCCTTTTAGCGAAACGGATCGAACCATCGCTATGGCAATCATTGATGCTGTAGACGACTATGGTTACCTGACCATTTCTACCGAAGATATTCTTGAAAGCTTTGACAATGAAGAAATAGAACTCGAAGAAATCGAAGCCGTACGTAAGCGTGTTCAGCAATTTGACCCTCTGGGTGTCGCATCAAATAACTTGCAAGACTGCTTGCTGCTCCAATTGGCAACCTTCCCAGAAGATACACCGTGGTTGAAAGAAGCGAAGTTAGTACTGACTGACTATATCGACCAATTAGGCAATCGCGACTACAAACTGATCATCAAAGAAGCGAAGCTCAAAGAAGCTGAACTCAAAGAAGCTCTCAAGCTCATTCAGCAGCTCGACCCTCGACCTGGAAGCCGAATCGCTGCAGAGCATGCAGAATATATCATACCTGATGTGTCCGTGTTCAAAGATCATGGTAAGTGGGTGGTCACTATCAATCCAGACTCAGTACCACGCCTTAAGGTCAATCAACAGTACGCAGCGCTTGGCAAAGGCAACAGTTCAGATAGCCAATACATTCGCTCAAACTTGCAGGAAGCAAAATGGCTGATTAAGAGCCTAGAAAGTAGAAATGAGACGCTACTCAAAGTTGCTAAGTGTATTGTTGAACATCAGCGCGATTTCTTTGAGTATGGTGAAGAAGCGATGAAGCCGATGGTTCTCAATGACGTCGCCTTAGATGTCGATATGCACGAATCAACGATTTCACGTGTCACAACCCAAAAATACATGCATACCCCTCGTGGTATTTTCGAACTGAAGTATTTCTTCTCCAGCCATGTCAGTACCGACAACGGTGGAGAATGTTCATCCACTGCAATCCGAGCATTGATTAAAAAGCTCGTTGCTGCTGAAAACAGTGCTAAACCACTGAGTGACAGCAAAATTGCAGCTCTACTCGCTGACCAAGGGATTCAGGTCGCTAGACGAACAATAGCTAAATACCGAGAATCACTAGGCATTGCCCCTTCGAGTCAGCGCAAACGCCTGCTTTAGGCATCTAACCGAGAAGGAAAGTCTATGCAAATCAATATTAATGGCCACCACGTTGATCTCACCGATTCAATGCAAGACTACGTAAACGAAAAGTTTCAAAAGCTTGAGCGTTTCTTTGACCACATAAATAACGTTCATGTTGTTTTAAAAGTTGAAAAACTCCGTCAAATCGCTGAAGCTACCCTTCACGTCAATCAGGGCGAAATCCATGCATCTGCCGACGAAGAAAGTATGTATGCCGCTATCGACTCTCTTGTTGATAAACTGGTCAGACAGCTCAACAAGCATAAAGAAAAACTAAACACGCACTAAACATCATGCAATTAAGCGAAATCCTTTCATTGGACTGCACCAAAAGTGCAGTCCAATGCACCAGTAAAAAACGCGCTCTAGAAATGATCAGTGAGATCGTCGCCGAGCAGACTGGTCAAAACTCCACTGAACTTTTTGAGTGTATGCTCAGCCGCGAAAAAATGGGCAGTACTGGCATCGGAAATGGAATAGCCATTCCCCATGCTCGTATGCAATCCAGTGACAAAGCCGTTGCTGTACTCATACAATGTGAATCTCCTGTCGAGTTTGACTCGATAGATAATCGTCCTGTCGATCTCCTTTTTGCTCTTCTTGTGCCTGATGCGCAGTGTAAAGAGCACCTTAAAACGCTTTCCAGCATGGCAGAACGATTAAACAACAAACAAGTCCTCAAACAGCTGCGTAAAGCGCAATCTGATGAGGAGCTTTACGACATCATGGTGAATCAGTAATGCGCCTTATCGTCGTCAGTGGCCAATCAGGTGCAGGTAAAAGCGTCGCGCTTCGCGTACTTGAAGACCTTGGCTACTACTGCGTCGATAACCTTCCGGTGGATTTACTCGATAATTTCGTCAAATCGGTCAAATCAAGTAAGCAAAATGTAGCGGTCAGTATTGATATCCGGAATCTGCCTACCGAACCGAATCTCGTGACCGATGTGCTGACGAAGCTAAAAAAATCTTCCGACGTTAGTGTTCTTTTTCTGGACGCCAAGAAAGACACGTTACTCAAACGCTACAGCGAAACGAGGCGCATACACCCCCTTTCTCTCAGTCTCGAAAACACGTCTCTTGAACAAGCCATTGAAAAAGAACGCTGTATTCTTTCTCCATTGAAAGAACACGCTGATCTGATCATCGATAGTAGCAACCAATCACTGCATGACTTAAGTGAGACGGTTCGCATGCGTGTTGAAGGTCGAGAGCGCAAAGACTTAGTGATGGTATTTCAGTCATTTGGCTTTAAGTATGGCTTGCCAAGTGATGCTGACTATGTGTTTGATGTACGCTTTCTGCCGAATCCACATTGGGAACCCGCATTGCGCCCAATGACGGGGCTCGATACACCGATCAAATCTTTTCTGGAAAGCCATCAGGATGTATTGGATCTTAAACAGCAGATCCAGAAATTCATTGAAAACTGGCTACCATTACTAGAAAAAAACAACCGCAGCTATCTAACGGTCGCAATAGGTTGTACTGGCGGTAAGCACCGTTCAGTTTATCTTACCCAACAAATTGGCGAGTACTTCGCTCAAATGGGTCATCAGGTTCAGATTCGCCACGCGACACTCGAGAAACAACATAAGGAATAACGCATGCAGCAACAGAGTCGAACCGTCCTCATCCAAAACCGATTGGGCCTTCATGCTCGTGCTGCCGTTAAACTTGTCGAACTCGCTCAGTCTTTTGATGCGATTCTCACTATCCAAAACCATGAAGGTAAAGAAGCAACCGCTGACAGCGTTATGGGACTACTCATGCTCGAGTCCGCTCAGGGAGAGCATGTCACTATCAGTGCTGAGGGTAGTGATGCAAGCCCAGCTCTGGAAGCCGTCTGTCACCTCATTGAAGATAAATTCGAAGAGGCGGAATAATTTTCCTCCCATATAAGAAAAATCATTACCTTCATATTAACTTATTAAATAAACACTAAAATTAAGTTACTATTCAACGCATTGTAAGTATTTAGAGTCAGGAGGAAGAAATGGCAGAGCAAATTGAATTCGACCAAGCTCACCAAGCCCTCCAAGAAGTAACAGATGCTCTAGAAAATGGCCGCTTTGTCCATGTCCGTCGCCAATTACAGGACATGGAGCCAGAAGATATTGCCCATCTGTTAGAAGCCTCACCAAGAAAGAGTCGCGAGGTTCTTTGGCAACTCACCGATCCGGAAGATTACGGTGAGATCCTCGACGAACTGAACGAAGACGTCAAAGATGCTCTGGTTTCTAAAATGGAACCCGAGATGCTGGCCGAAGCCACCGAAGGCATGGACACCGATGACGTTGCTTACGTCTTACGTAGTCTACCAGACGATGTCTCACGTGAAGTTCTGTCACAAATGGACACCGCCGATCGCTTGCGAGTGGAAACCGCGCTTTCTTACCCCGAGGATACCGCTGGCGGATTGATGAACACCGACGTAATCACCATTCGTGGTGATGTCGATGTCGATGTCGTCTTGCGTTATTTGCGTATGAAAGGGGAGCTTCCCGAAGCGACCGACGCACTGTATGTGATAGATGAAAACAGCCAGCTGATTGGCCAGTTACCGATCACGACCCTAATTACCACCCAACCTGATATCAAAGTTACTGAAGTGATGGAAGATGCAGATGAAGCCATCGAAGTCACCATGAGCGACTCCGATATTGCCAGCCTATTTGAGCGCCGTAATTGGGTTTCTGCTCCCGTCATTGATGAAAACCAGCACTTAGTCGGTCGTATTACCATTGATGACGTGGTGGATGTTATTCGTGAAGACGCCGAACACTCTATGATGAGTATGGCGGGTATGGACGATGACGAAGACACCTTCGCTCCGGTGGTCAAATCTGCCCGTAAACGCAGTATCTGGTTAGGTGCGAACGTACTGGCAGCACTTGCTGCGGCATCGGTCTCAAACATGTTTGAAGCCACCTTAGATCAGATGGCGGCAATTGCTGTCTTAATGACTATCGTTCCATCCATGGGCGGAGTTGCGGGTAACCAAACCGTCGCTCTGGTAATCCGGGGCCTCGCCTTAGGTCATATCGGTGATGCCAACAAACGTGAACTGCTAATGAAGGAAGCAGCAATCGGCCTATTGAACGGTATCATGTGGGCATTGATCATTGGTGGTATCGTCATAGCTTGGAAAGGTAACTGGATGCTCGGTGGCATTATATCCGCAGCCATGCTAACCAACCTTTTGGTCGCTGGTATCGCGGGCGTAACCATCCCGATCTTATTGAAGAAAATGAACATTGACCCTGCTTTGGCCGGAGGGATGGCATTAACCACAGTCACCGATGTAATTGGCCTCTCAGTATTCCTTGGTCTTGCTACGATCATGATCTGATAGGTAATCATCAATAAAAAAGCACAGCTTTTGCTGTGCTTTTTTGATCCAACTTGCAGAGAATTAGTTAATGTTTGGCCCTAACCATTTTTCAGCTTCTAACATATCCCAACCTTTACGATCAGCGTAACTTTCGACCTGATCCTGCTGAATCTGCGCGATCGCAAAGTAACGCGAATCTGGGTGAGAGAAATACCATCCTGATACAGAGGCTCCTGGCCACATTGCATAGCTGCTGGTCAAAGACATCTCAATCGTCTCTTCCACTTTGAGCAACTCCCAAAGTGAGCCTTTCTCAGTATGCTCTGGACAGGCTGGATAACCTGGAGCTGGGCGAATACCTTGATATTTTTCACGTATCAGATCATCGTTAGAGAGATCTTCATCCGCCGAATAGCCCCAAATTTCCTTACGCACTTTTTTATGCAGGTATTCAGCAAAAGCCTCAGCCAAGCGATCCGCCACAGCTTGAATCATAATCGCGTTGTAATCATCTCCCGCTGCTTTGTATTCATCAGCGAGTTCACGCTCTCCAATACCACCGGTTACCGCGAATGCGCCAATCCAGTCTTTCTTACCTGAAGATTTTGGTGCTATGTAATCAGAGAGACAGTAATTGTAGCCTTTAGGCTTCTCAGTCTGCTGACGCAGATTACGCAATACTTTAGCCACTTCCGTACGCGACTCATCTGTGTACACTTCGATATCATCTCCAACACTTGCTGCTGGGAATAGCGCACACATACCACGTGCTTTAAGCAAACCTTCTCGCTCGACCCTATCAAGCAGCTCATTTGCATCAGCAAACAGCCTCTTTGCTTCTTCTCCGACTTCTTCGTGCTCAAGAATGGTAGGGTACTTACCAACTAAAGACCAAGTCATAAAGAATGGAGTCCAGTCAATGTATTCACGTAATGTTGCTACATCAAAGTCGTCGAAAACATGTACACCCGGTTTAGCTGGCTCTGGTGGAGTATATGCTTCCCAGTCAATCGCGACCTTATTTGCTCGAGCTTGTTCTAAAGTGACAGGTTTCGTGCGCGGTTTCTTGCGATTATGCTGGTCGCGCACACGTACGTAATCGGCATCAAGTTTTTCAACAAATTCAGGTCGACGCTCGTCAGACAGCAATGAAGTACACACCCCAACTGCTCTTGAAGCATTGTTGACGTAAACCACTGGGTGCTTGTAGTTTTGCTCAATCTTAACCGCAGTGTGTGCTTTCGATGTTGTCGCACCACCAATCAGTAATGGCAGGTCGAAATCAAGACGCTCCATCTCTTTCGCCACATGTACCATTTCATCCAAAGATGGGGTAATTAAGCCGGAAAGCCCGATGATATCAACATTCTCTTCTTTCGCGACTTTAAGGATCTGCTCACATGGGACCATCACGCCAAGGTCAATGATCTCGTAGTTGTTACACTGAAGTACAACACCAACGATATTCTTACCAATATCGTGGACATCCCCTTTCACTGTTGCCAGGAGTATCTTACCGTTTGAAGAACCCGCTTGTTTTTCCTTGTTAATGAACGGCTCTAAGTGCGCTACGGCCTGCTTCATTACACGTGCCGATTTCACCACCTGAGGAAGGAACATTTTACCTTCACCAAACAAGTCACCGACCACGTTCATACCATCCATTAGCGGCCCTTCAATCACCTCCAATGGTTTACTGGCGTTAACACGTGCCTCTTCGGTATCTTCAACAATAAACTCGGTGATGCCCTTAACTAATGCATGCTCTAATCGCTTCTCTACAGACCAAGTACGCCATTCAAGCGCAGAGGCATCTTCTTCCTTACCGACACCTTTACCTGCGTACTCAGCCGCAATATCAAGCAAGCGTTCTGTACCATCATCACGACGGTTCAGTACCACGTCTTCTACTGCTTCACGCAATTTCTCAGGGACGTTATCGTAAATCTCCAGCTGACCTGCATTCACGATCCCCATATCCATACCATTTTTGAAACAGTGATAAAGGAATACAGCGTGAATCGCTTCACGTACATAGTTATTACCACGGAACGAGAACGAAACGTTCGACACTCCGCCAGAGATCATCGCGTGCGGCAAATCTCGTTTAATGTCGGCAACAGCGCCGATAAAATCGACCGCATAATTGTTGTGTTCTTCAATACCAGTCGCCACAGCAAAGATGTTCGGGTCAAAGATAATGTCTTCGGGTGGGAAGCCGACTTCATCAACTAGAATACGGTAGGCGTTGGTACAGATTTCAAGTTTACGTTCTCGTGTTTCCGCCTGCCCTACTTCATCAAACGCCATTACGATGACAGCAGCGCCATAGCGTCGGATTAACTTAGCCTGCTCAACAAACTTCTCTTTGCCTTCTTTGAGCGAGATAGAGTTAACAATGCCTTTACCCTGAATGCATTTCAGTCCGGCTTCAATGACTTCCCACTTAGAAGAATCAACCATGATAGGCACTTTAGAAATTTCTGGCTCAGACGCACACAGATTGAGGAAGCGCACCATGCATGCCTCGGCATCCAACATGCCCTCATCCATATTGATATCAATGATCTGAGCACCATTTTCCACCTGCTGGCGAGCAACTTCTAACGCTTCATCGTAAAGCTCTTCTTTAATCAATCGCTTGAAGCGAGCGGAGCCCGTCACGTTAGTTCGCTCACCAACGTTGACGAACAAAGTGTCTTTTTCAATAGCTAACGGTTCTAGACCAGACAAGCGACAGGCCACATGTAAGTCTGGCAATTGGCGAGGAGTCAAACCTTCAACGGCCTCAGCCATCTGACGAATATGTTCTGGTGTGGTACCACAACACCCACCGATTAGGTTCAGAAAGCCACTTTCTGCCCATTCTTTAACGTGCGTGGCCATATCTTCAGGAGAAAGGTCATATTCACCAAATGCATTCGGTAAGCCCGCATTTGGGTGCGCTGATACAAAGCTTTCGGATATACGCGACATTTCTTCAACGTATGGACGGAGCTCGTCCGGACCTAAAGCACAGTTCAAACCAAATGACAGCGGCTGAACATGACGCAAAGAATTGTAAAACGCTTCCGTCGTTTGACCAGAAAGCGTTCGCCCTGAAGCATCAGTGATCGTTCCCGAAATCATGATCGGTAATTTAACACCCATCTCTTCGAAAACACTGTCGACAGCAAAGGCACAAGCCTTCGCATTCAAGGTATCAAAAATCGTTTCAATTAGAATGAGGTCTGAGCCACCTTTAATTAAGGCGCGCGTCGATTCGGAATACGCAGCAACCAGCTCATCAAACGTGACATTACGATAGCCGGGATCATTCACATCAGGCGAAATCGAACAAGTACGGTTAGTTGGACCAAGAACACCTGCCACATAGCGTGGTTTATGTGGTGTTTTCGCCGTCCACTCGTCTGCCACTTCGCGAGCGAGCCTCGCAGCTTCAAAGTTGATTTCTTCGCTCAGGCTTTCCATATCGTAGTCAGCCATTGCGATGGTCGTTGCATTAAACGTGTTGGTCTCAAGAATATCCGCGCCTGCTTCTAAGTACTCAGCATGAATATCTTTAATCAATTTGGGCTGTGTCAGAACCAAAAGGTCATTATTGCCTTTAAGGTCACAATGCCAGTCGGCGAAACGTTCACCTCGATAGTCGGGTTCTTCCAGTTTATAGCCCTGGATCATAGTCCCCATACCACCATCTATCAGTAAGATGCGTTTTCTTAGTTGAGCTTCTATCTGTTGCCTTACATTACTTCCCACAGTACAGCCTCATTCCTTTAGTTATCTTTCCATCCTATCACACATTAAAAAGGAGTCTAGACGTCTAAATGACTAAATTAATCACCTCTGCATGACAAAAAAGTGTTTGCTATTTAATCACGTCAGGAACAAAATTCTCATTCATAATTTGTTACATGCTGAGAATCCAATGTCGGTCTACTACACTCTCTGTTTTCTATCTGCAGCGGCAATGTTAATTGCTTTTGTAAACAGCAAGATAGGCAAAATGCAAACTACAATTGCCATCACTGCTGGTTCCATGGTTCTATCCCTTCTTATCCTTATCGCAGGTCAAAATAACTGGTTTCATTTAACAGAAATTGCTTCGAAGACAATGTCGAGCATTAACTTCGAAGATTTTCTGCTAAAGGGGATATTGGGCTTTCTCTTATTTGCAGGTGGTCTTGGGATTAAACTGCCTCACCTCAAAGACCAAAAATGGGAAATTACAGTGCTCGCACTGGGAGCGACACTATTCTCTACCTTCTTTATTGGTTTCGCGCTTTACGGATTCTGCCATCTGATAGGTGTGCAATTCGACTTAGTGTACTGCTTATTGTTTGGTGCATTAATCTCGCCAACCGACCCGATTGCAGTATTGGCTATCGTAAAAAAACTGGATGCACCGGAACGTATCTCAACCCAAATCGAAGGTGAGTCCTTGTTTAATGACGGTTTTGGTCTAGTCATTTTTGTCACCCTGTTTACAATCGCTTTTGGCACTGAAGCACCAACGGTTGGCAGCGTGACGATGCTGTTCATTCAGGAAGCTATTGGCGGCATCGTTTATGGCTTTGCACTTGGTCTGCTGTTCCACTGCCTCATCAGTGCGACCGATGATCACTCTATGGAGTTACTGCTAACTATAGGTATACCGACCGCTGGCTATGCGTTTGCGGAAGTTCTGCATGTTTCTGGGCCATTAGCCATGGTGGTATCCGGTATTATGATCGGGAACTGGACACGATTTATCGGATTCTCTAAAGAAAGTGAAGATCACCTCGATCACTTCTGGGAACTAGTCGATGAGTTCCTCAATGGGGTCTTGTTCCTCCTAATCGGCATGTCGATGTTGCTATTTGAATTCCATAAGGAAGACTGGATTCTAATGGCGTTTTCGGTACCACTGGTATTAGCTGCCCGCTATCTAAGCGTGTTCTGTTCTTACATTGGGTTTAAACGTCATCGTAAGTACAACCCTTGGTCAGTGAAAATCTTAACTTGGGGTGGGTTACGCGGTGGTCTAGCCTTGGCGATGGCGCTGTCTATCCCTTCTGGAATTTGGGTTATCCAAGACAAGCTCATCGACGTGAAAGAGATCATTCTCGTCATGACTTATTCTGTCGTAGTGTTCTCGATCCTCGTTCAAGGTTCGACGATTACTCCTATGATAGAAAAAGCAAAGCGGGCAGAAAAAGAAATGCAGCCAGAGCCGGAAACAGCGGAGTCATAAGAGAAAGAATAACCCGTATCGAATTAATTATTTCGAAGCCGCTCTCCATGAGCGGCTTTTTTGATGTCCCGCGATAAACAATGAATATCTTGAGATGCTCGCTTGCTTATTTTCAAAGTTAGAATCAACAGAGTAGAATGCTGTTTTAGCAAGATTGTAATTATCTATAGATAGAAGATTATTGACTGTCGCCAGAAACCAAGGTCCTATACTCACTCTAGGCACAAATAGCAGTAAATACTCTTTTGTTTCGCTTCCATAGCTAGCCATAGAGCCGCCAGTCAATCTTTACGTAAATAGTTCTCCAATAGAAACTATGTGCAGATCAACTGGCTCGGTAAATGTTTAATCACTAGGTCTACATTAGGTACGAACTGATTAGCTAAAGAGCAAAATAACTTAGCACATGTAAAAATCCACCTGCATAG
>NZ_JPQB01000034.1:0-43190 GCF_000740665.1 Vibrio sp. B183
GTCATTACTCACCCGTCCGCCGCTCGACGCCGTTATCGTTCCCCGAAGGTTCAGACAACTCGTTTCCGCTCGACTTGCATGTGTTAGGCCTGCCGCCAGCGTTCAATCTGAGCCATGATCAAACTCTTCAATTTAAGATTTTGTTCGGCTCAATGAATACTGAACATTACATAAAGTAATGTTTGAATTGACTGTGCTGAATCCGAAGATTCAATGGTCACTTCGTATCATTGAAACCTAATTTGAAGCCGAAGCTTCTAATTGGATTATCATCAACGAGTGCCCACACAGATTGATAGGTTTATATTGTTAAAGAGCTGTGCTTTAAGCTTTGCTCAAAACGGACGGCCATTTTAGCGAGATAACTCATAGTGTCAAACACTTTTTTTGTTATTTCTCTTAAAGTTAAATGATTAACTTCAAGCCGTCTTATCATCGGCGAGATTTGTTTAGTATCCCGTGACAACGAGGGCGCATTATAGGGAGTTCACTCGACAGTACAAGGGGGAAATTGAAAAAACTTGTAGTTTTTACTTCGTTCGCTCGCAATTTAATCAAAGCGGCGTAAATGAAAGCAAAAAGGGCTCCCAAGAGCCCTTTCTATACGCCTCATCATTGATGGGCAATAATCTGATCTTTACTGACCAGTAGCTTAACTGGTTTATCTGGCACGACTTTCCCAGCCAGTATTGCTTTAGCCAGTGGGTTTTCAACATTTTGCTGAATTGCCCTTTTCAGAGGTCGAGCACCATATACCGGATCAAAGCCAACTTGGGCAATAAGATCCAGCGCTTTATCTGAAACCTCTAACGCATAACCCCTTTCTTCCATACGTTTGGATAGTCTCTGCAATTGAATAGATGCTATCGACTTGATGTGCTCCTGACCAAGTGGATGGAAAACAACACTCTCATCGACACGATTCAGAAATTCTGGGCGGAAATGTTTGTTGACGACTTCCATTACCTGTTCTTTCATGCCTTGATAATCCAAAGAACCAAAGTTTTCCTGGATTCTCGCCGAGCCTAAGTTGGATGTCATGATGACAACCGTATTGCGGAAATCGACGGTGCGACCTTGGCCATCCGTTAAACGGCCATCGTCAAGCACTTGCAATAAAATATTGAACACATCTGGATGCGCTTTTTCAACTTCATCTAACAGAATCACTGAATAAGGTTTTCTGCGTACGGCTTCCGTCAGGTAACCACCTTCTTCATAACCAACATATCCAGGAGGCGCGCCCACTAGGCGAGCTACCGAGTGTTTCTCCATAAACTCCGACATATCAATTCGAACCATGGCATCTTCACTGTCGAACATAAAGCTTGCCAGCGTTTTGCATAATTCTGTTTTACCCACACCTGTCGGGCCTAAGAATAAGAAGGAGCCTATCGGTTTATTTGGATCCGACAACCCAGCTCTGCTGCGGCGAATAGCATTTGAAACCACTTCTACGGCTTCGCTTTGGCCAATAACACGCGCGTGTAATACCTCTTCCATACGCAGAAGTTTTTCTTTTTCCGCTTCCAACATTTTGGAGACAGGAATACCAGTCTGCTTCGACAATACGTCAGCAATCTCGTTGTCTGTGACTTTGTTACGCAACAAGGTCATTTCCTGCATCTCAGCTTGCGTCGCAAGATCCAGTTGCTTCTCCAGCTCAGGGATACGGCCATATTGAAGCTCAGACATACGATTGAGATCACCTGCTCGACGAGCAAACTCCATATCCATTCGAGCCTGCTCTAATTCGCTCTTGATATGTTGCGTCCCCGATAACGCCGCTTTTTCTGCATTCCACACTTCTTCAAGCTCGGCAAATGCGCGTTCTCTGTCTTCCAATTCTTCATTGAGATTACTTAAGCGCTTCTCACTTGCTTCATCATGTTCATTGGTCAACGCCTGCTGTTCAATTTTAAGCTGGATAATTTTACGCTCCAGCTTGTCGAGTGATTCAGGTTTGGAGTCGATCTGCATGCGGATGCTTGATGCCGCCTCATCAATCAAGTCAATCGCTTTATCAGGCAATTGACGATCAGAAACGTAACGATGAGATAAACTCGCTGCAGCGACAATCGCAGGATCGGTAATCTCTACATGGTGATGCAGCTCGTAGCGCTCTTTCAGTCCACGTAAAATCGCCACTGTATCTTCAACCGAAGGCTCATCCACCAGCACTTTTTGGAAACGACGCTCTAATGCCGGATCTTTTTCAATATATTGGCGATACTCATCTAATGTAGTGGCACCAACACAGTGAAGCTCTCCACGTGCTAATGCAGGTTTGAGCATATTACCGGCATCCATAGAGCCTTCACCTTTACCAGCTCCAACCATGGTATGAATCTCGTCAATAAAGAGGATGACATTGCCCTCTTCTTTAGACAGCTCATTAAGAACTGACTTCAAACGCTCTTCAAATTCACCACGGTATTTCGCGCCAGCAACTAAAGCGCCCATATCGAGCGACAGAACTCGCTTGTTACGTAGACCTTCCGGAACTTCATTATTGATGATGCGCTGTGCCAACCCTTCAACAATCGCGGTTTTACCGACACCCGGTTCACCGATAATCACTGGGTTGTTTTTGGTTCGACGTTGCAGTACTTGAATCGTGCGGCGAATCTCGTCATCACGGCCGATGACCGGGTCTAATTTACCTTGCTCAGCTCGTTCGGTTAGATCGATGGTGAACTTTTCCAAAGCTTGGCGTAGGTCTTCAGCATTCTGATCATTAACTTTTTGCCCACCGCGCACCTTATCAATGGCATCACTCAACTTAGCTTCGGTTAAACCTAACTCTTTTAAAAGCTCACCGAGTGGTCCGCGATCTTCAATGGCAGCAAGAAGGAAAACTTCTGAGGAAATGTAGGCGTCCTGACGCTTTTGCGCGACTTTGTCACACAAATTGAAAAGCGTGCCCATCGCACTGGATAACTGAACATCCCCGCCGATACCGCTTACTTTGGGTAAACGATCAAGGATTTCACTCAGCTTAGAGCGTAAATGGGTAACATCGACATCAAGCATGGTCAGCAATGGCCTAATAGGGCTGCCATTCTGATCCATCAGCGCGACCATTAAGTGCACTGGTTCGATGTATTGGTGATCGCGCCCCAGCGCGAGCGATTGTGCGTCAGATATCGCGATTTGAAATTTGCTTGTGAATCTGTCGAGACGCATACCTACCTTCCTAACCTTAACGGAGAATACTCTTATAGTCAGTATGAGAGATGGATACGCAAGAATCGATTTTCAAGGGGAGAGAACTAAGTTTCCTTAGCAATTCTGAGAGTTACTTTTCCAGCCAGATAAATGTTGCTTGCCTTCCAGTGGAACCATCTCGGCGATAAGAAAAGAAGCGCTCCTGATCGAGATAAGTACACAGTTCGCTGTAATAAACGTCAGTCACACCCACTTTATTCAAGCGTTGAGTAACAAGCATGCTCATATCTGCCAGCCATTTCCCCGGCTTCTCGCGTGGCACAAATGCCTTTTTAGCCGCAGAGTCGAACGAGACAAATGAATCCAGTACGTCTTGACCGACCTCAAACGCCGAAGCACCGATTGCCGGACCAATCCAGGCCATCACCTGCCCGTCAAATTTCGAAACAGCATTTTCAACAATCCCATCAGCCAAACCACGCCAGCCTGCATGAACCGCAGCCACTTGCGTACCAGCAGTATTCGTCAACAAAACGGGTAAGCAATCAGCGGTCATAGCAGAACACACTACGCCTGCCTGTTGGGTAAAGAGGCCGTCAGCATCCAGCACATTTTGTGTTGGTTTGTCAGCTTCCAATACAAGCGTAGAGTGTGTCTGGTTAAGCCAGATTGGAGCTGTCGGCATTTGGGATTGCTGTGTTAACCATTGGCGGTTCTTTTCAACAATCGCAAGTTCATCCCCAACATGAGCGCCAAGGTTTAACCCTTGATAAACACCAGTAGAAAAGCCTTGCTGTCGAGTCGAGGCAAAAGCTTTCACATTGCTCGGCGCAGGCCAGTTAGGGATGATCATATCCATCTTAAAATTCGTCTTCTAATCCGTGTTGTTGCGTATCTTGGCGAAGCGCTTCGGCCATTTCGACCATGTCATCTGGTACTGGCGCGTGGAACTCCAACTCTTCTCCGGTCACCGGATGATCAAACTTTAGCATCACAGCATGGAGCGCTTGACGATCAAACTTACGGATCATTTCCGCCAGTTCTTCTGAAGCACCCGAAGGAATTCGCGCGCGACCACCATAAGCAGAATCACCCAGCAATGGATGCTGAAGGTAAGACATGTGCACTCGGATCTGGTGAGTTCGCCCAGTTTCAAGACGTAAGCGAATACGGGTGTGCTCACGGAAATGTTCTGCGACTCGATAGTGCGTAACCGCTGGCTTACCCATTGGGCTAACCGCCATCAAAGTACGCTTCGTTGAGTGACGGCCAATCGGCTGCTCCACTCGTCCGCCCGCAGTCATACGGCCAATCGCAATCGCT
This sequence comes from Vibrio sp. B183, assembly GCF_000740665.1. NCBI lineage: Bacteria > Pseudomonadati > Pseudomonadota > Gammaproteobacteria > Vibrionales > Vibrionaceae > Vibrio > Vibrio sp. B183. Next base: position 4,492 of record NZ_JPQB01000034.1, read on the forward strand.
TCATACTCACGAGTAATGTTACGCTTTTGCAGTGCTCGAACGAGACGAGTCTGTGCTGGTACTGTTTTCGCTACCACCATCAAACCTGTAGTGTCCTTATCAAGACGGTGAACAATACCCGCTCGAGGCACTTCGGCAATATCAGGGTAATGATGCAGCAGAGCATTTAAGACCGTCCCATCCGGAGTACCGGCACCTGGGTGAACAACAAAATCTCTTGGCTTATTGATAACCATAATATCGTCATCTTCATAAACGATATCCAATGGGATATCTTGCGCTTCCCAGCGCTCTTCGTCTTCCAGTTCGGCCTGTAGCGTAATGATTTCACCGCCCATCACTTTCGTGCGGGGTTTGGTAACCACCTCACCATTGACCTGAACTTTGCCGTCGACCAACCATTCTTTCAGGCGAGAGCGGGAAAAGTCGGCGAATAATTCTGCGATCGCCTGGTCAAGACGTTGACCTAATTGACTATCTTTTACTGTATGCGTTAATTCAATCTGCTGAGCCATATCGAACTTTTTTAAAAACTGTGAGACTAATTGTCACTAGTGTGGAAGAATATCGCTCCATTGTATCTGCTACCGGCAAGAAAGTAACGGAAGCGCAAGAAATATTTATCTCAAGGAATCGAATCCTGACATGAAAAAGCATACTTTATCTGGCTTATTGGCATTATCCGTTTTGGTTGGCTGTTCTAGCAGCGAAGAAATCGTCCCGGATATACCGCCATCGGAACTCTACTCAGAAGCACAGATATCGCTGCAAAGTGGCAACTGGTTAACAGCCATCGACAAACTGGAAGCGCTGGATTCTCGCTACCCGTTTGGCGCATACTCCGAGCAGGTTCAGTTGGATCTAATTTATGCCTACTACAAAAATGACGATTTAGCGCTTGGTCTTGCGACGATTGAGCGTTTTTCTCGTCTCAATCCAACTCACGAAAAACTTGATTGGGTTTTGTACATGCGTGGTCTAACTCACATGGCACAGGATCGTAACTTTATGCACGATCTATTTAATGTTGACCGTAGTGATCGAGACCCTGAACCAGTGAAAAAAGCCTTTGCTGATTTCAAAAAGCTGCTAGAACGTTATCCAAATAGCCCTTATGCAGAAGACGCTCAAAAACGTATGTTTGCCCTGAAAAATCGTTTAGCGGAATACGATCTGGCAACGGCAGACTTCTACCTGCGTCGTGAAGCTTGGATCGCCGCCATTAACCGAACACAAGAGTTGCAAAAGACTTACCCGGATACAGAAGCGGCTCGTAAGTCACTCGAGATCCAACTAGAAGCCTATGAAAAACTTGGGCTAGAAGATGCCGCTAAGCGCACCAGGCAACTTATCGAGCTAAACCCTCAGTAACTACTTAGAAGTTAAAGAAAACCGCCTCCACACTGAGGCGGTTTTTTATTGCCTATTTTGCTGAGTGACTTGTTAAGAACTACCTTTAATAGATGATCTATCGAGGGTACTTCATGAGTCGAGTTGTCTTAATTCTGGTTTTATTCGCCGCCATCTCCCATCAAGCGGCAGCGCTTTCTTTGTCACCATTACAAAAAGATCCTTACTTTGGCGACCTGACTGAGCTTGAAAAGAAAGGGGCTATACGTGTATTGGTTTCTGCCGATCTCGGCTTTTATTATATTGAAGGGGGCAAACCTAAAGGCATTCTTGCTGAGCTGCTGTATCACTTTGAGAAAGAACTCAGACAACGTTCCTCTTACTTCAATCTGCAGATTATTCCGGTACAAAGAGACGAGTTACTACCTTCATTAGAAAAAGGTTATGGCGATCTGATCGTTGCAAACCTTACTATCACTTCCTATCGCTCAAAACATATCGATTTTAGCATTCCAGTTTTACAAGGCGTCAGTGAGCTGCTCGTCACTCGTAGTACCACCCCACCAATTACTGACTTGACGCAACTCAGTGGTAAAGAGATTTGGGTTCGAGCCAGCTCCAGTTACTTCGAAAGCTTACAAAAAGTCAATCAAATGCTCGATGAGCATGACTTGCAACCCGTCACCATTCGCTTTGTAGAAGAAACGCTACAAGATATTGAAATTATTGAATTGGTTAATCAAGGCCACATCGATGCCACGGTTTTGGACAGCCACAAAACTGAGCTTTGGCTGAAGGTAATGGAAAACATTGAGGTGCACGACCAAGCTCCTCTCAGAGTTGATGGCAAGATTGCTTGGGCGATGCGCAAAAATAGCCCCGATTTACAGTCGTTCGTTAACCAATATCTAAAGAAAACCCGTTCAGGCACCTTGTTAGGTAACGTCATTTACGGCAAATATCTTGATAAAACAGGCTGGCTGAAACGTATTCTAAACCCTGATCATATTACTCGCCTAGACTCGTTATCAGGCATCTTCGCCAACTACTCCGAACAATATGACTTTGACCCATTGATGATCTCAGCCCAAGGATTTCAGGAGTCCGGTTTAGATCAGAGCAAGGTGTCACACAAAGGCGCAGTAGGCGTCATGCAGGTATTACCCAGCACTGCTAGGGATCCTAATGTCGCCATTCCCGACATCTATCAAGTTGATAACAATATCCATGCTGGCGTGAAATACATGCGCTTTCTCAAAGATCGCTATTTTAGTGATGATGACATCACGCCCGATAATCAGGTTTATTTTTCCTTGGCAGCATACAACGCTGGGCCTGCCAATATTCGTAAGATGCGCAGTTTGGCCAAGCAAAATGGATATGATCCCAATCGATGGTTCCGGCATGTGGAGATCATGGCAAGACGGAATATTGGCCGTGAACCGGTTCACTATGTATCCAACATCAATCGCTATTTTGTCATTTACAAGCAGCTCAATGCCCTAAAAGAGCAGCGTCAACACCAATCTAGTAATGCAGGCACACCAGATCTCTTCGTTCCTAATATCGATCAGTAGCGCTGACCGGGAAAGTACATCAAGAAGAGGTTCGGGAAACTACAGAAGAGAATGCGAAGAGAGTCACGTTGGTAGTTGAGCAACAATTAACCAGCCATTTTTATCAGGTCGAATTAGAGCCCTAAAAAGCGGATGATTTTTAGTATGTTACCTTCTCCAATCTAGCGATATTTTTTTGGGGCACAAGCTTTTTCAGCGTCAAACAAACCAAGTATTTGAGATAGATCACGTTTAATTTCAATCTAAAAACACACCAACAAAAAGGTGACTTGAGTCACATTATTTTAAGCTTAGGCGAGTAATCTGAAGTTAACCCATAAGGGATGCTACAGAGGAAAACATCTATGAAAGTAAACATCACTGGTAAAAACATCGAAACCACCTCTGCAATCCGAGCTCATATCGAGAGCAAATTTAAAAAGCTGGAAAAATGGCAAGTAGACATCATCGGATGTCAGGCAAGCTTCAGTGAGGAGCCGAATAAACAGAAGAAATTTGAAGCTGTCATTACCGTCCCTAAAGGCCAGCTTGTTGCGTCTGCAACCAACGAAGATCTGTACGTTGCTATCAATGAGGTAGAACAAAAACTGGAACGTCAGCTCAACAAACTTCGTCACAAGCCTGAAGCACGACGCGCAGAGAAACCAGAGCTTGAAGAGATAGAAAGCGAATAATTGTTAACTCATATTGATGAGTTACGGAGGATTTAAAAAATAGCGCCGAAAGGCGCTATTTTTTTGCTTGACGCTCACTAAGCGGTTGCTTATTGTGTTGGCAGCATCACAACAAAAGTAATAATTTATGACTCACAACAACCTGTTCTTTTTTGACTTCTTTTTTCTCCACTAAGCTTGGAGGCTCTCTCGTTTTCGAAAGAAAAGTCAAAAACGAACAGGAAGCCTCCCAAACGGGAGGCTTTTTTTATGAAGGAATGCAGGATGACCGAACAAAAATACTCACTCGATGAAATTCGCTTACGTTTAAATGAGCTGGATGACGAACTGTTGAAGCTCTTATCTGAACGAAGAAAGATGAGCATTGAGGTGGCTAAGAGTAAAGTTCAGACATCCAAACCGGTTCGTGACGCAAGCCGAGAACAGCAGCTGTTGGTGAAACTGATCAACGCAGGTCGTGACAAGTACGAACTTGATGCTCAGTACATTACCAAGCTGTTCCACACCATCATTGAAGACTCCGTTTTACTGCAACAATCTTACCTGCAGAATCTAGCCAATCCTGAATTGAGCCGTAAGCCGCTGGCTCGTGTAGCTTTTCTTGGCTCTAAAGGCTCATACTCCCATCTTGCTAGCCGTGAGTATTTCAGCCGTAAAAATACAGAACTAATCGAGCTCAATTGTGAGCACTTCAAAGAAGTGACACAGACGGTTGAATCTGGTCATGCCGATTATGGCGTACTGCCGATTGAAAACACCAGTTCTGGTTCCATTAATGAAGTTTACGACCTGCTGCAACATACAACGCTGTATATCGTTGGTGAAATGACCCTGCCGATTGAACATTGCCTAGTTGCAACATCAGACATTCGTTTAGAAGAGATAAAAACACTCTACTCACACCCACAGCCTCATCAACAATGCAGTGAGTTCCTGAGCCGAATGAAAGGTGTCACGTTGGAGTCTTGTGCTAGCACAGCTGATGCGATGCAGAAGGTTAAAGAAATGGGCCGCAGCGATGTTGCCGCTATTGGTAATGCTTCGAGTGGCAAGCTCTATGGCCTACAACCGATCCAAGGTAACATTGCCAACCAAACGGAGAATCACACCCGTTTCATTATAGTGGCACGTAAACCTGTCGAAGTTTCCAGCCAGATCCCAGCAAAAACGACACTCATCATGTCAACCTCCCAAGACGCCGGTTCATTGGTCGCGACCTTACTGGTACTACAAAAGTACGGAATCAACATGAACAAATTGGAGTCACGTCCAATTATGGGGAACCCTTGGGAAGAGATGTTTTATGTTGATCTTGAATCTCACCTTGAATCCGAAGAGATGCAGCAAGCCCTGAATGAGCTAACGCAACTGACTAAACATTTAAAAGTTTTGGGTTGTTACCCAAGTGAGAATGTCAAGCCAACGACAGTGAAACTTCAGTAATTAAACAATGCAGATCAAATAAATTACTTACAAGGACTGACACTATTCATAAATGAACCTAATATTCCGCTTCTTAGTTGCATATTAGGTGTGTGTCAGTCCTTTCAACATATCACTCTGATAGGCGTTATCCATTCATGGGTCAGAAGGCCACTTCCTAGCTGATATGAGATCACTATTTCTACTTACCGCCGCACTTTCCGTGCCCAGTTTTTCTACTCACGCAAACTCTCCACTCAACGTCTACATGTGGGAGGATACGCTCTCACCGAATGTCATCGAAAGCTGGCAATCGAGCACAGGCACACCGCTTAAGCTGTCCCATTTTGATAATGATGATGAACGTAGCCTGTTGATGATGAAAGGTATTCAGCTACCTTTTGATCTCGTGGTTTTAGATAATGTTTCGGCTCAAATATATGGACGTTTGGGATCGTTTGAAGATCTTACCCAACTGAAAAATCGTCATCATAACGACGACAAATGGCTTCAAGCCTGTGGAAAATACGCTGTTCCTTACTTTTGGGGAACAGTGGGAATAGCTTATCGAAAAGACATAGTGAAAACACCTCCAACAAGCTGGCAAGAATTTGTCCATCCACCGAAGGCTCTAGAGGGGCGGATTGGCATGATCAATGACAGCGTCGAAAGCTTTCTACCAGTATTTTACAGCTTGGGGATCTCTCCAACAGAAGAACAAGAATCGCTCTTCCAGCAAGCCTACCCCGAATTGCAATCTTTCAGCGATAAAGTCCTCACCTACGAATACATTCTCAGCTACATCCGTAGTAATAGAAATGCTGCAAAGCTGGCAATGGCTCTGGCTTACAGTGGTGACCAATACTCATTAAATCGCTACTACACTGGTAATCAGTGGGATTTCATCGTTCCTGAAGGTGAGTTGTTTTTGTGGGTTGACTGTTTGGCCGTCAGTAGCCATTCAATCAATAAGGAGAAGGCTAAAGCCTTCCTTGAGTACCTTATGGATCCCACTATTGCTGCAACAAATGCAACAGACATCAAAGCTGCAACGCCAAACTTAACGGCATTAAAACAGATGCCGGATTGGTATCTAGATGATGCATCATTGTTTCCAGAACAACAGCGAGTCGAGCAAGGGCGCGTAGATAGCGAACTCTCGGCATCAAATATCAGCTTACGAGCAAAAATAATAAATCGCATTCTGAAACGTCATGAAGCTCAGTACTAGAGTTCTGTTGCTAGTTTCCCCAGTCATCCTAATCAGTGCTGCGTTTTCTAGCTACGGCATATACAACAACCAAAAAGATGCGTTAATTAAACGCGAAAACAGTTATCTCCAGTTAACGATGGAAAAGCTCGCAGGTCACTTTCGCCAATCAGTGGCACTGCTGAACAGCTATTCCCTCACCTTAACCAAGAGTGACATTATCCGTCATTACTTTGGTCAGCAGGACAACCCATATCGGGAGATGGAGCTGATCGATAACCTACAGACAACGATAGAGAATCTGCAGGCCAACAAGCAGAACGATATTGCCGTCGCGATTCTAAATCATAATCGCGCCCCGCAGTTCTATGCAGATAATCAGTCCGATCCTTTTTCTAAACTGGACCAGAATGTGTTCCGCTTTGTGGATCGAACATACCGCCGCACGGGTAACACGTCCTACACCGGTTTCACGCAAAACCACCAAGGGCAGAGCATTTTAGTACGCTACGATGTCCTTGATACCAATACGCTGATTTCTCCGCTTAGTTACAATACCGATCAGGTATTTTTTATCGTTGTTTATCTGTCTTTGGATAAGTTTGACCAACTAAAACACATCATCGAATTTGATAATGACAGCAGCATATTTTTCGCTGACCAACCAATCATAAAATCAGGGTTAACTCAGTCGGTCGAGCTCAAGCCCAGCCTCTATGCGGTGTTGGATCCTGCGCAATATCTGCTGGCCGAAAAGCTCCATAAGATCGAACAAAGGCTGCTGTTGTTCTTTGGCGCCTCCACTGCGGCAACGATCCTGATCCTACTGTTTCTGCTCCATCGCCGCGTCATCAGTCCAATTACCCGTCTTGAACACCAACTTCAAGAAGTCGAACAACGTAAGCGCCATAACATTGAACGGCTCAGCAGCGACGATGAAATCGGCCGTTTGTCGGTTCGTTTTTATGATATGTACAAAGAGCTCAATTCAAGTTACCAGAAAACCAAAGCAATGGCGGAGAACGACCACCTGACACAACTGGCCAATCGCTACCAGTTTCAAGTCTATGTCGAGCGTACAATTGCCAACAAACTGCTCCACACCCACGCTTGGATTCTGTATATCGACTTGGACAACTTTAAGTACGTTAATGACAAATACGGGCATCATTTGGGTGATTCGTTGCTGGTGAACTTTGCCGACCATATTCGTGAAATCTGTCATCAGTATGAACTGTCTTATGGCGTGAAGTGCATCGCTTCAAGGTTGTCTGGTGACGAGTTTGCTATTTTCATAGCTTCCGCACACGACAACAATTACCCAGACAAGGTGGCCCAAGCGGTTTTAGAACCGATTCAAAACCCTCAGAGTTCACCGCTAGGCAGCTTTCCGATTACCGCCAGTATCGGCGTGGCGAGCTACCCTCAAGACGGGCAGGATTTAGCCAAACTGCTGTCTAATGCGGACACTGCGATGTATCAGGCCAAACGTGCAGGGAAAAACCAGGTCGCACGTTATTCAGAAGAGCTGGATCAGATTGTTCGTCGCCGAACTCAGATTGAGCGCGCCTTGAGAAATGGCGAGTTCGACGATGAGTTCCATTTGATGTATCAGCCTTACTTTGATCGCTCGGGTAAGACCATTGTCGGCGTGGAGGCTCTATTGCGTTGGGAGTCACCCAAAATGGGCAAGGTCAATCCGGGCGAGTTTATCCCTATCTCAGAGAAAACGGGGTTATTTGGTAAGATTGATCGCTGGGTCATACTTCAGGCGTTTAAAGACTTTGTCGCCCTGCAAAACTGTTTTGATCATCCGATTCAACTGTCAATCAATCTCTCTTCTGCAGAGCTGGACTCCTTGCAACTGGCGCGAGACATACAGCACGCCGCCAATCAATATCACGTAATTCCCGGCTTGGTGGATTTTGAAATCACAGAAACTTTTGCCACAGACTCCCAGAGCTACTCTCTGCTACATGAACTGTCATTGATGGGCTTTAAGTTAGCGATTGATGATTTTGGTTCCGGCTATACATCTATCACTCAGCTTGTAGAATACCCGGTACAGAAAATTAAGCTCGACCGTGAATTTCTTACCGCTCTGATCAAAACCAATAATCAGAAGGTGGTGAAGCCACTGGTGGATTTGTGTCATTCACAGTCAATGATAGTGACTGCTGAAGGCATTGAATCACAGGAAATGCATCAATGGCTGGCGGAGAATCAGTGTGACTACATGCAAGGTTATTTCCTTTCCCCTCCGGTTTCATTGTCTGAGCTGAAATTCCTCGACTCATCCACACAAGGAAACCAGCATGTCGGTGAAGAAAGTTATTGTCGCTTCGCTTAACCCAGCCAAAATTAACGCGGTCAAAAGCGCATTTCAGGCAGCTTTCGACTCACAAACGTTCGAGTTTGTCGGTGTGAGTGTCGCTAGTGAAGTGGCCGATCAACCAATGAGCAATGAAGAAACGCACACAGGTGCGCTCAACCGAGTCCGCAACGCTAAAATGTCTCAACCCAATGGCGACTATTATGTTGGCCTCGAGGCTGGTATTGAAGGTAATGTGACCTTTGCTTGGATGGTGATTGAGTCAGAAACACATCGTGGTGAGTCTCGCTCTGCTAGCTTGATGCTACCACCGGTTGTGATTGAAAAACTGGCTAAGGCTAATGAGCTGGGTGATGTAATGGACGAAGTGTTTGGCACTGACAACATTAAACAGAAAGGTGGCGCCATTAGCCTACTGACGCAAGACCAGTTGACGCGTAGCAGTGTGTATCATCAGGCGTTGATATTGGCATTAATTCCATTTACCAATCCAGAGCACTTCCCCGCTAATCTCTAGGGTCTGTTGACCTTTTGCGGTTAAATTTTGTTCGAGATAAAAGCGTTTTAGTCGCGGCGAGAGGTTTGTCGCCTAGTGACCTAAGCAAAACACCTCTCAACAAAGAGTAAAACGCTTTTAGCCGAACCCTCTGGGCAGCGTTTGTGGTTCCTTTCTACTGCGTTATCGGCTTATCAGGTAGGGCAACTACGTTTCAAATCCTCTGCCTTGTATAAAGAACCCACAAACTGCTGCAAAAATCAGCTCAAAAGGTCAACAGACCCTAATAAAAACAAAGGTGCCGATGGCACCTTTATTTGGGTTCAAGTAAGGCTGAGATTTCAGCCTTTTCTGATTCGCTCTTCGACTTCAGCTCATTGGAGCCGCGAGTAATGGTGGCGACACCTACCCCTAGCATCTGACTGATTTGGCGCTGAGACAATTCACCTTTAAGCAATTCGCGACATATATTGACCCTTGCGATTAAAGATTCGCGCTCATCGGGTGTGAGCAGCATGGTCAGCAACATCTCGTGTTGGTCGGATTCGCTGCTCGTTTTAATCAAATCTAAGATCTGTTGCCAGTCGGTGTACTCAGGTTGTGTTGCCATTTGCTCTCGCTGCCTAGGACGTCATAAAACTAGTATCTGGTATCAATCTCATTCTGATTGAGAAACGCCCCATCGACCCCCAACAGGTTACGGTAGTATGTTTCAAACATCAGAATGTTCTGCACATAACCACGGGTTTCCTTAAATGGAATGGCTTCAATAAATGCGTAAGCATCCAGTTTGCCTTGGGTACGTTCACGCCAGGTTTTCACTCGGTGTGGTCCAGCATTATACGCAGCAAGCGCGAAAATTCGATTATTATCGTATCGCTCGAGTAAGCCTTTCAGGTAGTGGCTGCCTATCTCTATGTTTTTGCCAACCTCATATAAGTCATTGCTACTGCGATACGACAGCTGATATTTACGCGCAGTGTACTTAGCCGTTGATGGCATAATTTGCATGATACCGCGCGCACCAACAGGAGAACGCGCTTCAACATCCAAACCACTCTCTTGTCTCGCCAATGACATCAGAGTGATTGGATCAATGCTGTGCTTTTCGCCATAGAAGTTAAACCACCAGCGATGAGCCACCGGGAAACGCAGCTCTAGGTTGTCCCACATTTTGGCTTTGATACTCGCCGTAACGGTCAAATGAGACCAATCTTTATAAGAGGCGTACGCCGCTAGCATCTCTTTTTGTTCAGCATTGGCTCGATTGAGCAACCAACGCCATTCGCTTTTCGCTGCGGCAATTTTATCCCGTTCAATCAGCTCTTCGATGCGCACTAAGGCTGTCATAAACGGTTTGACCGCTTGCTGCTCAAAAGAAATGGTGGAGACTGGGTAATTGATCGATCGCTTGATCTCTTTCGCTGCTGCAACGCTATAGAAGTTTCGCTGACCAACCAGATTTTCAAGACGCTGGCTGCCTTTGGTGATATCCCCCAATGCGACTTCACTGCGTCCTAACCAATATTGCCAGCGCAAGCTTTGCTGCTTTTTCTCTGGCAAGTGTCCAATCCAATCTTCCACACCACGCCAGTCTGCTTCTTGAATCGCCAAGCGAACTCTGCGCTCAATCAAATCATTATTACTGGACGTTTCTATCTTTTTATCGCGCCATTGCGCCAGCGCCTCGGAATCTGTGTTGATCAGCCGGAAGGCTATATAGTCAGCCAGCTTCTGCGCCTCTTCTTTAGGCATTTTTTGTGCAGAGGTGGCCTGGTCAAATGCTTGCTGCGCCATTCTAACGTCTTTTCGCGCCAGCTTTTTCAACGCCAGCCCTGTCTGAGAATGGTTGAAATCACTATCGCTGTGCTGGCGAGCAAAGTTAACGACATTTTCTGGTCGATTAAACAACGCCTTCATATCAGAGGCTTGCTTACGTGCTTTATCAGAGTTGAGCTGCTTTTTGAGGTAGTTCATTAGCGAGCCATTACGTGCTTCAAACGCTAGCAGCATACGCTCAAGAATTTGCTGATCGGTTCTTAATCCCGCTTTGTCCCAAACCTCAAACAGCGGGTCACAAGCATCAGCAATACTCTGCCCAGAGTGCCAAAGTTTCTCTGCGCCTTCAAAAGCTTGGTCCTTATGACCTGTTCGATAAAGCGCATGGTAGTAGTGACATTGATACGTTTCACCGCGTGGTTCTACGGTCTGAAATTCTGTCAGCTTTTGCCATTGTTTTTGTCTGGCAAGACTGTCGATATATGGAGCTCGAATGCGAGCTGAAAATGGCAACGTACTATAAGTATCAATAAACGCTTCTACTTCCGCCGGTGAGTGTTGCCCGATATCAACTAAAAAAGCACGGTAATCCGTATAAGGTGTTAGAGGGTAATCTTTGATTTTATTACGGATTTTTTGATATTGAGTTACCTGATTATTGTCGAGGTATTCTTGCGCCTGGTCATAAATTTTCCGTTGTTGCTGGAGATCACTCGCCATTGCTGAAGTGGCTAAGCTTGCGCTGCAAACCATCGAGACCCAGGTCAGAATCGATGAAGGAATGCGATGCAGCGACTTTGAAAACGTCAGCATCATAAATTCTCGTCCTGTTGAGAATAATTAGTGTGGTTATTAATTTATGCTTATTGTAAGCAGCCATGTAAAGCGTATAGATGTAAATAATAATAAATTCACACAACTGTGACATAAGTGGCATCGCTATAAATGAATTGTTCACTTATCCATCAATAACACTAATTAGTTCCTCATCATCCTCATTTCGAAGGTAACAAAGCCCCCCATCTTGGTATAAAATGCCTCTCTACGTGAATTGAAATTTTAGGAACGATCGGCAATGGCTGAATACGTATATACCATGTCGCGGGTGAGCAAAATCGTGCCACCTAAGCGTCAAATTCTGAAAGACATCTCGCTAAGCTTTTTCCCTGGTGCCAAGATCGGTGTTCTTGGTCTGAACGGTGCAGGTAAATCGACCCTACTTCGTATCATGGCGGGTATTGACACTGATATCGATGGTGAAGCTCGTCCACAACCAGGTCTGAATGTCGGTTACCTACCGCAGGAGCCTGTATTAGACGAGTCTAAGACCGTACGTGAAATCGTTGAAGAAGCGGTATCCGATGTTGCGGGTGCAATGAAGCGTCTTGACGAAGTATATGCTGCGTACGCAGAACCAGATGCTGATTTCGATGCGCTCGCAAAAGAGCAAGGCGAACTGGAAGCTTTGATTCAAGCCAAAGACGGCCACAATCTAGATAACGCGCTTGAGCGTGCGGCGGATGCACTACGTCTTCCTGAGTGGGATCAAAAGATCGAGCACCTGTCTGGTGGTGAGCGTCGCCGTGTGGCTATCTGTCGTCTGCTACTTGAGAAGCCAGATATGTTGCTTCTCGACGAACCAACCAACCACTTGGATGCAGAATCAGTCGCTTGGCTAGAACGATTCTTGGTTGACTATACCGGTACTGTCGTTGCTATCACGCACGACCGTTACTTCCTAGACAATGCAGCAGGCTGGATTCTAGAACTAGACCGTGGTGAAGGTATCCCATGGCAAGGTAACTACACCTCATGGCTAGAGCAAAAAGATGCACGTCTACAACAAGAAGCATCTCAGGAAAAAGCTCGTCAGAAAACCATTGAGAAAGAACTGGAATGGGTTCGCCAGAATCCAAAAGGTCGTCAGGCAAAATCAAAAGCACGTATGGCACGTTTTGAAGAGCTTCAAAGCGGTGATCACCAGAAACGTAATGAGACTAACGAGCTGTTCATCCCGCCAGGTGAGCGTCTAGGCGATAAGGTTATTGAAGTGAATAACCTGACTAAATCGTTCGACGGCCGTGTTCTTATTGATGATCTTTCATTCAGTATGCCAAAAGGTGCCATCGTCGGTATCATTGGTGCCAACGGTGCAGGTAAATCTACCCTCTTCAAGATGCTGAGTGGCACAGAACAGCCAGATTCGGGCTCCATTGAGATGGGTGATACGGTCAAACTGGCGTCTGTCGACCAGTTCCGTGACAGCATGGATGACAGCAAGACTGTCTTCCAGGAAATCTCTGAAGGCGCAGATATCATCAAGATCAACAACTTTGAAATTCCTGCACGTGCATACTGTTCTCGCTTTAACTTCAAAGGCTCAGACCAGCAAAAGATCATCGGTGAACTATCAGGTGGTGAACGCAACCGTGTGCACCTTGCTAAACTGCTTAAAGCTGGCGGCAACGTACTGCTACTCGATGAACCAACCAACGACCTTGATGTTGAAACGTTGCGTGCACTAGAAGAAGCACTACTGGAGTTCCCTGGTTGTGCCATGGTTATCTCGCACGACCGTTGGTTCCTAGACCGTATCGCAACGCACATCATCGACTACCGTGATGAAGGTCAGGTGAACTTCTACGAAGGTAACTATACTGAGTATATGGAGTGGCTGAAGAAGACCTTAGGTCCGGAAGCAGCGGAACCGCACCGAATCAAATACAAGCGTATTACTAAGTAATCTTGCTTGAAATTTGTGCAAAGGCCGCTAATATTAGCGGCCTTTATTGTATATTGGTTCACAATAATTATGGTTGTTACCGTGTTTTGAATCAATAATGCGAACCGACGCGTATAGCAGTCACTTCTGATTTGATAGCCTTACTGGATACCATTAAGAGAGACAACTATGATCGAACGCCGTCGCTTTTCGCGCATTGTTTACCAGACACAAGCGTTGCTATCTCAAGAAAACAAAGTGGTGAAATCCTCTTTGTGTGATTTATCCCTGCATGGACTGCTGCTGACGTCAGATGACGCAGACTCGCTTGATGTCGACAGTATGGTAGATGTAGAGTTTTCGCTTCAAGACAGCGATATCACGATTGAGCTGGTCGGCAAAATTGTGGGCCTCAATAACAATGTGATCCGTCTGAGTATTGATCATATTGACATTGAAAGTATCGGACATCTGAAGCGGTTAATTGAATTGAATGTCGGTGACGATGAACTCCTACACAGAGACATTGAGCACCTGTCAGATTTAGGTGAATACACCTAACTAAGCAGTATGTCCAAAAAGATAATAATCTCTATCCCCTCTTCATCTGGGGAGCAACATTTTCACGTTTCAAGAAAAGCCCTTCTTCTAACAATTGCTGGTTCAATCAGTGCGATTGCCTTCAGTGCGTCTGTCGCCTATTACAGCTGGCAGCAGCAAAATTCTTCTCAATCTCAAGTCGTTCAACTGCGCAACCAACTTGAGCAAGCCGAGCAACAATACCAACAGCAGGTCAATGAAACTCATACTTTGTCTCAAGAGCTGGAAGAAAAGCGCGATCAAATCCATACCCTAGGCAAGCGAGTTTATGATGTGGAGTCAGTGCTTGGCCTTGCTGACGATACGCAGGTTGAAGAGTACAACTTGGCGAATCGTATTGACGCTGCAGCAGTGGACTCTGCCGTACGTGCCACCATGTTTCGCATGATCCCGAACGATACACCGATGGACTATCTGCGCATCTCTTCATCTTATGGTCGACGTATTAATCCAATCACGGGCAAACGTCATACCCATACGGGGATCGATCTGACCTGTAAGCGTGGCGAGGCGATCTACGCCCCAGCCGATGGTGTGGTGGAAACGGTTCGACCAAGCTCAAAAGGCTTTGGAAATTTCCTTACTCTGAGGCATTCGTTTGGCTTTATGAGCTCATACGCCCACCTTGCGAAATTTAAAGTACGCAGTGGTCAGTTTGTGAGTAAGGGAGAGTTAATTGCGACGTGTGGTAACTCAGGAAGCTCGACCGGCCCTCACCTGCATTATGAGATCCGTTTTCTTGGCCGAGCGCTGAACCCTCAATACACCATGGATTGGACGCCAGAGAACTTTAACTATCTGTTTGAGAAAGAGAAGAAAGTGAAATGGGCACCACTGGTAGAGTTGATAGACAATACGGTCAGATTACAGGTCAACCTGACCAACCATCCTTATCAGAATGCCCCGGTAGATACGGTAAAGCGTGACGAAAACCTAGCCGATACTCTCACCATACAATAAAAAAGAGCTGCCTAGGACAGCTCTTACGATATCTGGTTAGGAGTTACAGGTTAGCCACGATGAATGGAATCATTCGCTTGCTTCAGTAGATTCTGGCTTTCATGCATAAACTGCTGAGAGTAATCGCCAAACCACTCGCTCACCTTATTAAAACTTGTAACAAACGCCTGCTTATCTTTGCCATCCAGCACTTTCAGTGCTTCGCCAAAACATTGATGGAAACGTTTGATCATCTCAATGTTTTCGTCTGAGGAAAGGATAATATCGCCATATAGGTTTGGATCCTGACCGAAAAGACGCCCAACCATCGCCAGCTCCAAGCGGTAGATTGGTGAGCTTAGCTTCAACAGCTTATCAATGTTCGGGTTTTCACGGCTCAAGTGCAGGCCGTAAGCAAAAGACGTAAAGTGACGCAATGCCTGAATCAAAGTCATACCATGATCGTGCTCTGAGGCATCAATCTGACATAAACTCGCGCCCCAGATAGAGAACTGTTTCAGTAGCCACTGGTAGTGCTCTTCACCACGACCGTCACAGTAAACAATCACCTGCTTAGCTAAACTCGGTACATCAGGGCCAAACATTGGATGTAATCCAACAACAGGACCTTGATGCACATTGAGCATACCTTGCAACGGTTTAGACTTGATCGAGGTTAAGTCACACAAGATGCAATCTTTTGGCAGTTTGCCTAGCTTCTCAATCACGCCCTGGGTCAGATGAATCGGAACAGTAACGACCACTAGGCCTGCGTCTACCAGCATTTCATCCGCTTTATCCCAGTCTTTGCTGCCAAGTACTTTGACATCATAACCAGACAGCTTGAACATACGACCAAACAGACCACCCAGTTGGCCGTTACCACCGACAATCACCACGGAGCGCAATTCTGGATTCAAACACTTAAAACCAGAATCTTTCTCACTCGCGTAAGACTCACGCATAGTACGGCGAAGAATGTCTTCAATCAGCTGAGGCGGTACGCCTTTCTTTTCCGCTTCTTCGCGACGTGAAGCTAACATGGCCGCTTCACGATCTGGCGCATAAATCGGCAGACCGTGTTCGCTTTTCACTTCACCGACCTTCTCCACCAGAGACAGTCGCTGTGCTAATAAATCCAGAATTTGTTTGTCTACTGCGTCAATTTGATCACGCAATTCATTCAATTCAACGGCCATGATGTTCCTTGTTATTCTTCTCTTAACCTTTCAGACGATCTTCCAAGAATGGGACCAGTTCTGTGTGTGCGTGACGCAATAGTGCCTCAGTTGTATCCCAATTGATACAGGCATCGGTAATTGAAACGCCATATTGCATTTCGTTGAGAGGAATATCGGATGACTGATTACCTTCATTAATATGACTCTCAATCATCAGGCCAATAATCGATTTGTTACCTTCACGAATTTGGTGAATCACATCTTCAGCAACCAAAGGCTGGCGACGGAAATCTTTACGCGAGTTAGCGTGGCTACAATCCACCATCAGAGAAGCATCCAGACCCGCTTTCGCCATATCCTGCTCACACTCGGTGACTGACACTGAATCGTAGTTGGTTTGTTTACCACCGCGCAGAATCACGTGACCATTTGGGTTACCTTGAGTTGTCAGTAATGCAACCTGACCTTCACGGCTGATACCCATGAAGCGGTGGCTTGAAGACGCAGCCTGCATCGCGTTAATGGCTGTTGCTAAGCTGCCATCAGTACCATTCTTGAAGCCGATTGGCATAGATAGACCACTCGCCATTTCACGGTGAGTCTGAGATTCAGTCGTACGTGCGCCAATTGCTGCCCAGCTGAATGTATCCGCGAGGTATTGAGGGCTGATCGGATCCAGCGCTTCGGTCGCCAATGGAATCTCCATCTCTGCTAGTTCAACTAGCAGTTTGCGCCCTACGTGCAGACCGTGCTCGATATCGAAAGTACCGTCTAGATGCGGGTCGTTGATCAAACCTTTCCAACCCACTGTGGTACGTGGTTTTTCGAAGTAAACGCGCATAACAATGTACAGTTGATCGCTGAGCTGCTCAGACAATGCTTTAAGACGCTTAGCGTACTCTTTCGCAGCGTCCAGATCGTGAATTGAACAAGGGCCACATACTACCAGTAGTCGATGATCTTTCTTATGAATAATGTTAGCGATAGTCTGACGAGACTCCTGAATAAAGCGACGAGCGTTATCACTCAGTGGTATCTTGGCTTTCAGTTCTTCAGGTGTAATCAGAACTTGTTCTTCACTAATATTAATGTTGCTCAATTCACTTTTTTGCATAACTTAAACCTGTATATATTTTTTTACACCCAATTTAAAGTATCTCTATTGGGCTGGATTAAGCATAAAATAACAGCCTAAAAACAAATTTCAAGGTGTACACATAAAAAAACACACTGTAAACCCTAGTTTACATAATTGTAATTAGAGCTAGTTAGTTGAAAAACTTCGACTCATGCATGTTTTCTTCAACTTATCTTTTCTAAAATAAGCCTATAACCCAGCATCTTATTTCACTCATGGATCTCATTCTTTCCTTACTTCAGCAGATGTGTGTCTACTTAGTCCTTGCTTACATGCTAAGTAAAACCCCCATTTTCCTACCACTGCTGAGTATCTCTAATCGCCTGACACACAAACTCAGCGTCTACGTACTGTTCTCCCTGTTTTGTGTCATGGGGACGTACTTTGGCTTGCAGATCAATGATGCGATTGCCAACACGCGTGCGATCGGAGCCGTGATGGGTGGTTTATTTGGTGGGCCTGTGGTTGGCTTCTTTGTCGGGTTAACGGGCGGTTTGCATCGTTACTCGCTTGGCGGGTTTACCGACCTGGCTTGTGCTATCTCGACCACCGCAGAAGGTTTGATTGGTGGCTTGTTACACACCTACCTGCTCAGGCGAGGCAAAGGTGCCCAACTGTTTAACCCAAGCGTGGTATTTGCGGTCACCTTAGTAGCAGAAATTGCCCAGATGGCGATCATTCTGATCGTCGCTAAGCCATTTGATCAGGCGTATTCATTAGTCTCTGCGATTGCCGCCCCAATGATCATCGCAAACTCAGTCGGCGCAGCGCTGTTTATGAGCATACTGCAGGATCGCAAAACTATCTTTGAAGAATATTCCGCCACCTTCTCACGCCGGGCATTGAATATCGCCGAACGGTCAGTTGGTATTCTCGCTTCTGGTTTCAACACGAAAAATGCGGAGAAAATTGCCCGAATCGTTTACGAGGAAACCAATGTGGGCGCCGTGTCCATCACTGATAACGAGAAAATCCTCGCGTTTGTTGGCATTGGTGACGATCACCATGAGCCGGAAACGCCGATCTCTTCGCAAAGTACACTCGATGCCATCTCACGCAACGATATCATCTACCTCGACGGCAAAGACAAACCTTATCAGTGTTCAATTTCTAAAAGTTGCAAACTGGGCTCCGCACTGATTATTCCTTTGCACTCAGGAGATAAGGTAATTGGCACCATTAAGCTGTACGAACCGAAACGTAAGCTGTTTTCAACCATCAATATGTCGATGGCCGAAGGGATAGCACAGCTGCTTTCCAGTCAGATCCTGTTTGGTGACTACCAACAGAAACGCACTTTACTCTCTCAAGCAGAGATAAAATTGCTCCATGCGCAAGTAAACCCACACTTTCTGTTTAACGCGCTGAACACCATCAGTGCCGTCATTCGTCGCGACCCTCCAAAAGCTCGTGAGCTGATTCAGCACTTATCACATTTCTTCCGCAGTAACCTCAAACAAGACGTAGAAACGGTTACTCTTAAGGAAGAATTGGCGCACGTTAATGCTTATCTCACCATCGAAAAAGCACGTTTTACCGACCGATTAGAGGTGGATATTGATATTGATTCCGCATTGCTGAAGCGTAAGCTGCCGACCTTTACCCTACAACCTTTAGTCGAGAATGCCATTAAGCATGGCATATCGAACCTACTGGAAGGAGGAAAGGTCCGCATTTACAGCCAGAAACTTGCGCAGGGTTATCAGCTGTGTGTGGAAGACAATGCCGGCAGTTACACACCACCAGCCGACAATCATCAGGGGCTGGGGATGCAAATCGTCGATAAGCGTTTGACCAACAAATTTGGTCAGACGGCATCACTCAATATTGATGTAACGCCACACCAACTGACGAGAATGAGCTTCCTCATTCCCGAAAAGAAAATGGATTAGGACACGGATATGCTTTCTGCTTTAGTCATAGATGACGAACTGTTTGCGCGTGAAGAGCTGACTGAGCTGCTCGAAGAATCGGGCCAAATCACTGTCATAGATCAGGCCAGTAATGCGATTGAAGGTCTGAAAAAGATTAACCAGCTTAAACCCGATGTGGTCTTTCTCGATATTCAGATGCCGCAAATCACGGGCATTGAGCTACTTGGGATGCTTGATCCTGAAACCATGCCAAAAGTTGTGTTTGTCACCGCCTACGATGAGTTCGCTATTCAGGCGTTTGAAGACAACGCGTTCGATTACTTATTGAAACCGGTAGATACCTGTCGGTTGGACAAAACCATTAAACGCCTTCTTAGGTCAGTCAGCAGTAATACTCAGGAACAACTCTCAGCGATCACCCCATCCAGCCTAGATCAGGTGCCTTGTATTGGCCTGAATAGAATTGTCATCATTCCGACTCAAGATGTGGAGTTTGCTTACAGTGATATCAGCGGCGTTCATGTCCAGACAGAAGAACAAAAAGCCACTTCACAGCTGACGCTCAAAGTGCTCGAAGAAAAAACACCTCTGGTGCGCTGCCACCGCCAGTTTCTGGTTAACATCAAAGCGATCAAAGAAATCAAGTTGCTAGAGAACGGATTGGCAGAGATCATCACTGTCAGTGACCACCCGATTCCTGTCAGCCGTCGCTACCTGAAAACGCTAAAAGAAATGCTCGGCTTCCACTAAAAAGAGCCGCTATTGCGGCTCTTGTTCTCTCGTTACTTTCAACTTATCCAATAACGCGTTTCATGGCTTCGGATGCTAGCTTCCACTCATCACTGCTACGCAGCTCAGACAAAGTGAAAGATTGTTTCTTCAATAGCTCAGTCGCTTGTGGCGTTTCCATTACAGGCAGGTTATCCAACACCTCAATCTGCGCATCACGCTTATTGCACACCAACACCATGTCGCAGCCCGATGCCAGAGACTGATGAGCACGCTCAGCTGGGCCACCCATTACAGATGCGCCTTCCATCGTCAGATCATCAGAGAAAATAATGCCATTGAAGCCCAATTGTTTTCTCAGCACATTCTTGAGCCAGAACTCAGAGCCACTGGCAGGCTGGTCGTCATAATGAGGGAACACCACATGCGCAGGCATCATCGCATCCAATAGCCCTGCCTCGATCTGAGCTTTAAAAATCGCCATATCCTGTTCGAGAATGGTATCTCGCTGATCATAAGGGGTTTCCAGATGCGAGTCCGCAATCACACCGCCGTGGCCGGGAAAGTGTTTGCCTGTCGTTGCCATGCCCACCGCTTTCATGCCGCGCATGTAAGCATTGCTGTGGCGGATGATGGTATCGACATCTTCACCAAATGAGCGGCTACCAATCGCCTTACACTCATGACCTTTATCCAGTACCGGAGCAAAGCTTAGATCGATGTCATGAGCAATCAGTTCTGCCGCCATTAACCAACCGCCTTGTTCAGCCAGCTTTTCGCCATTCGCTTGCTTGGCATAGGATTCCGCCGCAGGGATAAGGGAAAAGCCTTCCTTGAAACGTTGAACTCGGCCGCCTTCCTGATCGACGCCAATAAGAATCGGACGTTTCGCAGCCTGACGAATCGACTTGTTCAGGGCCAGCAACTGCTCATTATCGTGATAGTTGCGGGCAAACAGAATGACGCCACCGACGGTTGGGTGCTCAAGAATTTCTCTGTCTTCTGCGGTCAGTTCGCAACCTTCTACATCAACCCATAAAGGTCCCATAATCATTCCTTACTGTTTTAAAACCGCAACAGCGGATTTACTTTGTTCAATTAATTGGTCAGCGCTCTCTTCCTGCTGAGTTAACGCAATGAAGAGCAAGTCTGTCATCAGCAGCTGACTGTCTCGTGCTGTAATGGAAGAGCTTCTTATCTGCTCCTCATCTGCCGCCGTCATCAGTTTGATGTCGGCGTATCTATCCAATGGTGTAGGAGCCAGCTGACTAATGATAATCACCTTAGCGCCTTTGCTGCGAGCCAGTTGAGCAATGCTCAGCACCTCTCGACTTCGCCCGGAATACGACAACGCAACCAGCACATCGTTCTCACTCAGCGCTGCGGCGTTGGCTATCTGAATATGTGCATCGTACTCGCAGTGCACCGCATGACCAATTTTGGTCAGCTTATAGCTCAAATCTTTGGCGACCAGCGAAGAAGCGCCAACGCCTGCAATCTGAATTTTCCCGGCTAAGTGCAGATAGCCTGCTGCTTGCTGAATCGTGTCTGCATCATTGAGTGCCACAGTTCGGTCAAGTGACTGCTGTTTACTCGATAATAACTTAGCCATCACCAGAGCCATGTTATCGCTACGTGAAATGGTGCCGTGAATCGCTTTCTTTGAACTGGGTTGATACGCCAATTCACTCTCATATAAGCGAATTTTCAAATCGGAGAAGCCACTGTAGCCTACCTTCTGACTAAACTTCACGATTGTCGATTGGCTGACACCGATGGCTTTTGCCAGCTCAGGAGAAGAGAACTGTTTTACCTGTTGAGGATATTCGAGTAAATATCGAGCTATCTTGTTATCTGCTGGTGAAAGCTGAGGTAACAGTGCACGAATTCGAGCTAAACCTTTCATCTTCCCCTCCTCTGTTTGATTTGCAGTGTACTCAGCCACGTGAAGCAGGGGAATAGTTATTCCAATCCAAGCATAAATTTGGAATAGACTAACGCGTGAACTGAGAACAGGATCATAGAATCAAAGCGGTCATTATTCCATCAAAGAATAGACTTAGGAATGAACTATTCATATCAGCATACTGCTAAAAAACGATAAATAGATTCCCTACATGATTCAGGCTATGGAGCTGCGATGAATTCTTTATTTACCTCTCTCGACTGGGCTGTGTTCGCCTTATACTTTGCGATCATTGCCTATACTGGCTGGCATTTCAGCCGAGTCAAAATTACTTCCACTAAGGATTACTTCCTTGGTGGGAATAGTATGCCAATGTGGGTAGTGGCCGTTTCCGTTCTGGCAACATCTCAGTCAGCGGCGACATTTCTGGGTGGCCCAGATTCCAGTTACCGTGGTGACTTAACTTACCTAGCCACTAATATAGGCGGTATTCTCGGCGCTCTGTTCGTTGCTTGGATTCTGATCCCACGCTTCTACCAGAATAAAGTGTCGACTGTTTATGAATTACTCAAAGTACGTTTTGGCGAGAAAACCAAACAACGTGCCGGGCTGATGTATCTGGTTGGACGCGTTTTTGCTTCTGGCTCACGCCTGTATATGGCAGCGATTGCGGTCTCGATGATTCTGTTTACCAACATCAACCCAACCAGCGTTATCGCTTCGGTTGTTATTTTGGTCGTTGTTGGCCTTGCTTACACTTACATGGGTGGGATTCGCTCTGTAATCTGGAGTGACCTGATCCAGTTAATTGTTTACGTCGGCGCGGCGCTGGCTGTAATTATTTACCTGCTGGGTCAGATTCCAGCTGATTTTAGTCAGATCATGCACGTTCTAGAGAACCCAGGGCCAGATCAAGATTCAAAGCTTACCTTGCTCGACTTTAGCCTTGATTTCTCACCAGCAGGAACTTTTAGCTTCTGGGCCTGTATCACAGGCTTCGTGCTACTGAATATCGGTGCGTTTGGCCTCGATCAAGATATGACTCAGCGTGTTTTAACCTGTAAGAACGCCAAACAAGGCTCACAGGCGATGGTGAACTCGATTATCTTTTCACTGCCGATTGTTCTGATTTTTATGACTATTGGCTTGCTATTGTATGTGTTCTACCAGCGTCCTGATCTGATGGGAGTCGAAGGGCAAGATGTCGTACAGAGCTTCAATGGCGAAAATGTCACTATCTTTATGTACTACGTACTGAACGAAATGCCAGCAGGCTTACGTGGCCTAGTGACAGTAGGGGTTGTCGCTGCGGCGCTATCGACGCTGAATTCTGGTCTTAATTCAATGTCCTCCGTTGCCACTCAAGACTTGTACAAGCCATGGAAAGAAGCTCGTGATGGCCAGCAAGATGACGTCCACTATGTCAAAGTCGGTCGATTTGGAATGGCAATTGCGGCAGTTGCACTGGGTAGCATGGGAATCTTGTGTTTCTACTGGCAGCAATACACGGACATGCCACTGCTCGCGTTCGCACTCAGTGTGATGGTATTTGCCTACACGGGTCTCCTTGGTGTCTATTTCACCGCTCTGTTTACGGACCGAGGCAGTGAGCGTTCGGTTGCGATGGCACTGGTCGCAGGCTTCCTGACCACACTGTTGCTGCAGGCTTACGTTTGGGACAACACGCTCGGGCTCATCAATCCAGATTGGGCAGGGCTGAGCTTAGCGTTCCCTTATCAGCTTTGTATCGGTACCTTAGTTTCATTTGGTGTCTGCTTGTGTGGTAAAGCACAGCCACAAGAGCAGTTGCAAACGGCTCGACTATGATTACGCATTTACTTGCAATCGACGGAGGCGGAACCAAAACCGCCTTACGTCTGACAGCTTTAGACTCGCTAGCGACTAACCCGGCTTTCATCTTGACTGTGGGCCCGTCTTCTCTAACTCAACAAAAAGAGCAAGCGCATCATCAAATACGGGAGGCAATTGAAACTTGCCTAGCACAAGTAAAACTGACGCCTCAGCAGGTATTCATTGTCATTGGCGTTGCCGGCGCTGGCAACGTCAATGCAAAACAAGCACTTGAGCAGTCGCTACTCAAATACCCTAACTGCTTAGTTACAACCGATGCTCATATTTCTTTGTTAGGTGTCAATCAAGGTCAGGCCGTGAACTGCCTCGCCATTGGTACAGGCAGTGTCGCTACCCGGCTAGAGACCGACGGCTCAACTCACATGTATGGCGGTTGGGGCTTTCCAATTGGCGATCAAGGTGGTGGCGCTTGGCTAGGGCAACAGGCCGTGCAGGCATTAATTGAAGCCATTGAGCAACATACCATCAGCCCACTGACCGACTATTTGTCTCAGCATCTGGGAAGCCAGCGCGGTGATATTTTGCAATGGCTGACCACAGCGAATGCTTCACGCTTTGCACAATTGGTCCCTGCCCTTTTGGACCATGCGCATCAAGGCTGTCCATTAAGCCATGAGATTGTTAGACGTGGGCAGAATCATATTGATGAGCTTGTGACAAAGTGCTGTGAAAATAATGAGTTAGATATCGCTTTTTTAGGAGGTTTGGGCGCATACTATCAGCAACATATCAGTGATAAATGGCGCTCACGCCTCATCACTGCAAAAGGAGATGCACTTGATGGTGCAACTCTGTTAGCCAGACAACAGGTGGAAATTCGTAATGGATAAAGAGCTTTATATTGGCATCATGTCTGGCACCAGCTTGGACGGTATTGATGTCGCACTGGTAGAAGTACGTGACGGACACATTCAGTTAATCGACCATGCCGATTACCCAATACCTTTGGCGGTCAAAGAGCAAGTGCTCGATATCTGTCTCGGCCAACAAACCAATTTAAAACAGGTAGGCACGCTGGATCACCAACTGGGCCAATTGTATGCCGATGCAGTGTTAGCTTTACTTGAAAAAACAGGTCACAGTAAAGAGCAAATTACCGCGATCGGTAACCACGGTCAGACGGTTTTCCACCAGCCAACAGGTGACGCGCCGTTTACGACTCAGATCGGTGATGCCAATATCATTGCAACACGAACCGGCATTACAACAATTGCCGATTTCAGGCGTAAAGACATGGCTCTGGGTGGGCAAGGCGCACCACTGGTTCCAGCCTTCCATCAGTCGCTGTTTCAATCAAATACATCGAGCATAGTAGTGCTCAATATCGGCGGGATTGCCAACATCTCCGTGCTTCGACCTGATCACCCTGTCATCGGTTACGATACCGGACCGGGCAACATGTTGATGGACGCTTGGTGTCACCAGCACCAAGGCCAGCCTTACGACAAAGACGCCTTGTTCGCACAGAAAGGTCATGTCGATACAGCACTGCTCAGTACCTTACTTCAAGAGCCTTACCTTGCTCAAAAAGCACCCAAGAGCACGGGGCGAGAGCTGTTTAACTTGCCTTGGTTAGAGGCTATTCTGAGCAACCATAACTGCTGCGCTGAAGATGTTCAGCGAACACTGTGCGAATACACCGCGCGAACCATCAGCTCCGAGGTAGAGAAATACTCGCTGGGAGAGCAGCCACAACTATTGATTTGTGGCGGTGGCGCCTGTAATCCACTGTTGATGAGCCGCCTGAAAGCACTACTACCTGCTTGGTCTGTTGACTCTACAGACTCACAAGGTGTCGACAGTCAGAATATGGAAGCGATGGCATTTGCTTGGCTTGCCTATCGCCGCATTCACAACCTGCCAAGCAATTTGCCAGAAGTCACCGGAGCGAGCCATCCTGCTTCTCTTGGTGTGATGTACTTTGCCGATTAAATAAGGACGATTATGACCAACGATGCACTAATCGCAGCGCTTTCCCATTTGGTTTCTGAAGGTCGTAACCCAGAAACGATGGATATTGACCTGCTGCCTTCTCTGGAAATCGTTAAAAGAATTAACCAGCAAGATAAACTCGTTCCACTCGCGGTAGAAAAAGTGCTGCCTGAAATTGCTCAGGCGGTGGACAAAATCACCCAAGCATTCAAATCGGGTGGTCGCTTAGTGTATATGGGCGCTGGTACCAGCGGACGTTTGGGGATCCTTGACGCCTCGGAGTGCCCACCTACGTTTGGTGTTTCCGATCAAATGGTCATAGGTCTGATTGCAGGCGGTCCGGATGCGATCCTCAAAGCCAAAGAGGGCGCGGAAGATTCGCCAGAGCTTGGCGTTGCTGATTTGAAGTCGATAGAGTTCAGCGACAAAGACGTTGTAGTAGGAATTGCCGCTAGCGGTCGAACACCTTACGTCATTGGGGCGCTGGAATACGCCAACGACCTTGGAGCGACTACAGTAGCTCTATCATGTAACCCGGATTCCATCATTGCAGAAGTCGCACAAATCGCGATTAGCCCAGTAGTAGGCCCTGAAGCGTTAACAGGCTCAACACGATTAAAGTCAGGAACGGCGCAGAAGCTGGTTCTCAACATGCTGACTACAGCCAGTATGATTCGACTGGGCAAAAGCTATCAAAACTTGATGGTTGATGTGAAAGCGACCAACAAGAAGCTGGTCGCACGTGCCGCTCGTATCGTCATGCAGGCGACTGAGTGTGATAAGCTGCAGGCAGTCACGGTGTTAGAGCAAACGGAATATGACGTAAAGCTTGCCATCTTAATGATCCTGACCGGAATGGACGTCGACAGTGCCAGAAACCAGCTCCAACATCAGGAAGGCTTCCTGAGACGAGCAGTAGAAAATCACAATCATTAACGTAAAAAGGCTTGGTAAACACCAAGCCTTTTTATTTAGTAATACTCGTTAGCGTGCTCATCCCAACCACGCTTCCATTCCATACGAAACTTCTGCGCATCTTCCGTGCCTTCACACACGCCCTCATAATATTGCCCCGTTAAGCCAATCTGATAGGCAACATTCGGGTTGCAGTACTCTTTAATTCCGCTCAGGTAACCCTGATCATAGTCGCCCTGTTTGACACTGCCCAAGCTGGCCAGCTCTTTAAACGGACGCTGAGCTTGACCACGTACGCCGTCTTGGTACCCAATCTCATACCAGTCCCCTTCCTTGGCCAGTTGTTCAGTACTGGCGGCGCAAGCCATCAAGGTCGATACCAACATCAGAAAAATGAGTTTTCTCATTGTTTTTCCTTGTTTTTATAGAAACTCTATTAATGAAACCACTAAATCCTCAACATTGCCACTCACAAAGAGGAAAAACCACTTAATGGTGCCAAATACCACTCAATTGGGTATACGACCACTCAATTGAGATCCGAATGTGGATTGTTTCGAGTCAGCGTAATATCCAGGCTGAACTTATTAAATTATCACTAAGGAACGAGTGCTATGTTGTGGTTTTTAACCTGTGTTGCAGCCTTGATAGGTGGATACTTCATTTATGGGGCATTTGTTGAGAAAGTTTTCGGCATCAATGAAAAACGCCAAACTCCAGCCCACACACAAGCTGATGGCGTCGACTATGTTCCAATGTCGACTAAGAAAGTCTATCTGGTTCAGCTTCTGAACATCGCTGGTGTTGGCCCTATCTTCGGTCCTATCATGGGCGCGCTTTACGGCCCAGCGGCCATGCTATGGATTGTCATTGGCTGTATTTTCGCTGGTGCCGTGCACGACTACTTCTCCGGCATGCTGTCGGTACGTAACGGTGGCGCTTCTGTGCCAACAATCACAGGCCGCTATCTAGGCAATGGTGCAAAACACTTTATGAATATCTTTGCCATTGTCCTATTGCTTCTGGTCGGTGTGGTATTCGTTTCAGCACCAGCAGGGATGATCACTAACCTGATCAACGATCAGACCAGCCTGTCTGTCAGCATGACGACCATGGTCATTGCTATTTTTGCTTACTACATCATCGCCACTATCGTTCCTGTCGACAAAATCATTGGTCGCTTTTACCCACTGTTTGGTGCTCTGCTGATCTTTATGTCGGTTGGCCTAATGACAGCGGTTGCGCTATCTAGCGAGCACACCGTAATGGGTGATTTTCAGGTAACGGATATGTTCACTAACCTGAACCCGAACGACATGCCACTATGGCCAGCGCTATTTATCACCATCGCATGTGGTGCTATCTCTGGTTTCCACGCTACTCAGTCACCTTTGATGGCTCGTTGTATGGAGAATGAGAAAAACGGTCGATTCGTTTTCTACGGCGCCATGATTGGTGAAGGTGTGATTGCGCTTATCTGGTGTGCGATTGCTCTGTCTTTCTTCGGTAACCTTGATGCGCTTTCTGAAGCCGTGAAAAACGGCGGCCCAGGTAACGTAGTATACAGTTCTTCGTTTGGCCTGCTTGGTGTATTTGGTGGTGTGATTGCCTTCTTAGGTGTCGTGATTTTACCAATTACATCCGGTGATACTGCGTTCCGTTCTAGCCGTTTGATCTTGGCTGAATACTTCAACATGGAACAGAAAACGCTGCGTAACCGCCTACTGATGGCTGTCCCTCTTTTCGTGATTGGTGGCATCCTAACTCAGGTAGACTTCGGTGTTATCTGGCGTTACTTCGGCTTCGCTAACCAGACGACAGCAGTTATGATGCTGTGGACGGCTTCAGCTTACCTACTTCGTCACAACAAGCTGCACTGGATCACTACGATTCCAGCAATCTTTATGACGACTGTCGTGGTGACCTTTATCCTAAACAACAGCACGCTAGGGTTTGGTCTACCAATGAACGTTTCTACCATCGCTGGTATCTTGTTCTCACTCGCGACAACGGCCTACGTCATCAAAAAGTCTAAAGGCAAAGGGGAAACTGACCTAGCGGATGAAGACAAGCCCAAAGTGGCGACGGAAACCGCTTAAGTCTATAGATTGGCATATTGATTAAGGCTCCTTAGGGAGCCTTTTCTTTTGTCTGAAACTGCTAAACAAGCGTCGATGAGCAAAATACTCACGATAGCGAAAAATCAGATTAAAGCCAGTTTTCTGCATTTAAATCAGATGTAAAAAAGGCGACTTAGTGTCGCCTTGTTATCCTTTCAAGTCTCTAGTCGACCTGTTTAATCTGTAGCTCTTTTGGTACTTCAAAGAACATGTTTTCTTCACGGCCGAGTACTTCTTCTACCGAACGTGTGCCAACAAGCTCTTTGATGCGTTCCAGAATCTGATTAACCAACTCTTCTGGCGCTGACGCCCCCGCCGTTACACCTACTTTCACTTTATCGTTAAACCATTCGGGCTCGATATCTTCCGGGCAGTCTGTCAGATACCCTGGAGTACCCAGCTTTTCAGCCAGCTCTTTCAGACGAGTCGAGTTAGATGAGTTTTTAGAACCGACAACAATCACTACATCAACGTCTGTTGCCATTTCTCGTACTGCATCCTGACGATTCTGTGTGGCGTAACAGATATCGTCCTTGCGTGGCCCCTGAATCTCTGGGAAGACGCGACGCAGCTCAGTTATAACATCAGCGGTTTCATCTACAGACAATGTCGTCTGACTTACGTAATGCAGATTACTCTGGTCTTTGACTTTTGCTTTGAGAGCGGCCACATCCGCTGGCGTCTCAACTAAGTACATACCACCTTGTTCACTGGCATACTGGCCCATTGTACCTTCGACTTCTGGGTGTCCAGCATGACCGATCAAGACCACTTCCATATGACGACGGCTTGCACGAGCCACTTCCATATGAACTTTGGTTACCAGTGGGCAAGTCGCATCAAAGACGGTCAGATCACGCTCTTTCGCTTCTTTACGAACAGCCTGAGACACACCATGAGCAGAGAAAATCACAATATTGTCATCTGGCACTTCATGAAGCTCCTCTACAAAGATAGCGCCTCTTTGCTTAAGACCCTCGACCACAAATCGGTTGTGCACGACTTCATGACGAACATAAATCGGTGGTTGATACATTTCTAATGCACGCTCAACAATGCTGATCGCGCGATCAACACCTGCACAAAAGCCACGTGGGTTGGCTAAAAGAATTTTCATTTCATTGCTCATAGTGATTATTTTATCGCTTCAGGCCGCTATTCTACTGACAAAATTTCAACTTCAAAAGTCACATCTTGCCCTGCTAGCGGGTGGTTGAAATCAACCGTCACTGAGTCACCCGCAATTTCGGTAATGATTCCAGGGATTTCCATGCCATCAGGACCAGAGAAAGCCATGATTGTGCCCACTTCAACTTCTGCATCACCAACAAATCTCGCACGATCCATATGATGCACATTGTCTGGATTCGGCGCACCAAAGGCATCTTCCGCTTTCAGTTCAATCGCTTTTTGCTCACCCACTTCAAGTCCTAGCAAGCATTGCTCAAAATTTTCACTCAGGCTGCCATCACCAATCACAAGCTTGGCAGGCTTACCCATGTTATGCGTGCTATCCGCAACCGAGCCATCTTTAAGTTTGATAGTAAAATGCAGCGTTACTGCGGATTCATGGACAATAGTGGTCACAATACTGTTTCCTTGTTATTGGAGATATTGGCTTCTATTCAATAGAGGCTTCGTTATAGTAAAAAGCGCTCTCTGAATCAACAGACAGCGCTTAGGGTTATTCAAACATTATCAGCTTACGCTTTTTTTTCAGCGTCTTTTTTACGAAATCCATCAAGGATAATCATTGCAGCACCAATACAAATTGTACTGTCTGCCAAATTAAACGCTGGCCAGTGGTAGTCACCCCAGAAAAAGTCTAGGTAATCGACAACATAACCGTGCACCACACGATCAAACACATTGCCCACCGCACCACCGATGATCATGGCATAAGCCACATTGTTCCATTTCTCTTTTGCTGGCAGTTTACTCATCCAGTAAGTCAGCATAGCGGTTACCGCAAAAGCGATCCCCGTAAACAACCAACGTTGCCAGCCAGCCTGATCGCTCAGGAAGCTAAATGCAGCACCGTAGTTATGTACGTAAAGCAGATTAAAGAAAGGCAACACCTCAATGCGGTTCGCCCAGCCATAACCCATGTTATCCATCACAAACAGCTTAATACCGATATCTGCTAGAAAGATAACCAATGCTAGCCACAACCAGCGCACGCCAGATTGCTTCAAAGTGAGTGCTTGTTCGCTCATACAATTCCTAAAAGTAGCCCCAGTCAGTACTGGGGCTATATTATCTCAATAAAGTTCAACTTCTAGTTGCTATAAATTACGCGAAGCGACGTGTTTCACCTTCACCATCAACGTTAGACACACAACGACCACAAATCTTCTCATGACCTTCGATTGTGCCTACGTCTGGAGTGTGGTGCCAGCAACGGTCACACTTCTCGTTTTCCGTTGCTTTCACTTCAACAAACAGACCTTCAACATCAGTTGCTTGTGCCGCCTCTGACTTCTCGCTTAGAGGCTTAACAACAGCCGCTGACGTCAGTAGTGCAAAGCGCAGCTCATCTTCAAGTTTGCTTAGTTTCGCCGCTAGTGCGTCATCAGCGTAAAGCGTCACTTCTGCTTGCAGAGAACCACCAATGGTCTTCTCTTTACGAGCATCTTCTAGAAGTTTGTTCACACCGCCACGAACCGCTTGGATTTCAGCCCAGAATTCGTTGTTAAGCTCTTCACCTTCAGCTAAACCGAACAGACCTTCGTACCACTCGCCTGTGAAGACAAACTTATCGCGTTCGCCCGGCATCTCGTTCCAGATCTCGTCTGCAGTGAACGACATGATTGGCGCCATCCAACGAACAAGCGCTTCTACGATGTAGTAAAGCGCAGTCTGACAGCTACGTTGAGCGTGGCCGCCAAGTTTCGCTGTGTACTGACGATCTTTAATCACGTCTAGGTAGAATGAACCCATTTCGATAGAACAGAACTGCATTAATCGCTGGGTAACTGCGTGCGTGTTGTACTCACCGTACGCTTTCACGATCTCTTCTTGAGCAGCCAGTGCACGACCTACAGCCCAACGGTCTAGCGCCACCATTTCCTCAGCAGGAACAAGGTCCGTTGCTGGGTTAAAGCCGCTTAGGTTGGCAAGGAAGAAACGCGCAGTGTTACGGATACGACGGTACGCATCTGCAGAGCGTTTTAGGATTTCATCAGAAACCGCCACTTCACCCGTGTAGTCCGTTGAAGCAACCCATAGACGCAGAATGTCAGCACCTAGCTTATTAGTCACATCTTTTGGCGCAACCACGTTACCGATAGATTTCGACATTTTACGGCCTTGACCGTCAACCACGAAACCATGAGTAAGCACTTGCTTGTATGGCGCTTCATCTTTCATCGCGATAGATGAAATGAGCGAAGACTGGAACCAACCACGGTGTTGGTCAGAGCCTTCTAAATAGAGGTCTGCCGACGCGCCGTTGTACTCTTCACGAGCGTCAACCACTGAGTAGTGAGTCACACCTGAATCAAACCATACGTCTAGCGTATCCAGTACTTTCTCGTACTTATCAGCTTCTTCACCTAGTAGGTCTGAGATTTCTAGATCCCACCAAGCTTGGATGCCTTTTTCTTCAACCAGCAGAGCCACTTTCTCTACTAATTCGATCGTATTTGGATGAAGCTCTGCCGTTTCTTTATGAACGAATAGAGCGATTGGCACACCCCAAGTACGTTGACGAGAGATACACCACTCTGGGCGACCTTCAATCATACCTTCGATACGGCTTTGACCCCACTCAGGCATCCACTCAACACCTTTGATTGACTCTAGTGCCTTTGCACGTAGGCCCGCTTGGTCCATAGAGACGAACCATTGTGGTGTTGCACGGAAGATGATTGGCGTTTTGTGTCTCCAACAATGTGGGTAGCTGTGCTCGTAAGCGTGGTGATGTAGAAGCGCGCCCTTTTCTTTTAGCGTCTCAACAACTGCATCGTTCGCTTTAAATACATGTTGACCAGCAAACAGCTCAGTATCCGGCAGGTAAACGCCGTTTGAACCTACAGGGTTAGCGACTTCTAGGTTGTACTTGTTACCGACTGCAAAGTCTTCTTGGCCGTGGCCAGGTGCAGTGTGAACCACACCAGTACCAGAATCCGTTGTTACGTGATCGCCAAGGATCGCAGGAACGGTGAAATCGTAGAACGGGTGGTTAAACTGAGATAGTTCAAGATCGCTACCTTTGGCAAAACCAAGGTTATGGAAGTGCTCGATACCCGCACGATCCATCACGTCTTTCGCTAGCTCAGAAGCAACGATGATTCGCTCTTTAGAATCGCCTTCTACTTGAATTAATACGTACTCTAGATCATCACGTAGACAGACTGCACGGTTTGCTGGCAATGTCCATGGAGTGGTGGTCCAGATAACGATTGAGATCTCGCCTTCACCTTCATGACCTTCGTTCAATGAGAACTTAGAGAGAAGCGCTGCTTCATCTGCCGCTTTAAAGCGCACGTCGATAGATGGCGATACTTTATCTTTGTACTCTACTTCTGCTTCTGCAAGCGCAGAGCCACAGTCTGTACACCAGTGAACAGGTTTGAAACCTTTTAGTAGGTGGCCGTTGTCTGCAATCTTACCTAGAGCACGGATGATGTTTGCTTCAGTAGCAAAATCCATAGTGCGGTAAGGCTTGTCCCACTCACCCATAATACCTAGGCGTTTGAAGCTCTCTTTTTGACCTTCAACCTGACCCGCAGCATAGTCACGACATTTCTGACGGAACTCAGCCGCTGTCACTTTTTGACCTGGCTTACCAACCTTTTTCTCTACCATTAGTTCAATAGGTAGACCGTGGCAGTCCCAGCCAGGAATGTAAGGAGCGTCAAAACCTGAAAGTGTTTTGGATTTAATAATAATGTCTTTAAGAATCTTGTTTAGTGCGTGACCAATATGAATGTCACCGTTGGCGTATGGAGGGCCATCGTGTAGAACAAAAGATTTTTTGCCTTTCTTCGCTTTACGGATTTCGCCGTAAAGGTCTTCTTTATACCAACGCTTAAGCATTTCTGGCTCGCGGTTCGCCAGATTGCCGCGCATCGGAAACCCTGTTTCAGGAAGGTTCAGGGTATCTTTATACTCACTCATCGATTCTTAATTCCGTTGTGTTGGGCGAATGTTAGACATTATGCCAAGCGGTGGACTAGACCGTTTAGCGATTACGCTGACGCAGCCACACCCTTGCTGCTTCAGCATCCAATTCAATTTGTTGTTTCAATGCTTCAAATGAGTCAAATTTATGCTCATCGCGAAGCTTATGTAAAAGTACAATTTCTAGCTGCTTGCCATATAAATTGGCTTGAAAGTCAAATAAATGCACTTCTAGTTGCTGGCGAACCCCGTTCACGGTTGGTCGGTTGCCAATATTTGCTACGCCCCCAATCGGTTTGCCTCCAAGGCCTAAGGCCTCAACGACATAAACACCCGATACAGGTGACACGCAACGCTTCAGTGGGATATTCGCGGTAGGAAAACCAATGGTTCTTCCTAACTTACGACCGTGTGATACTCGACCACTGATGCTGTAATCTCGACCCTGCATTTCGGCTGCTGAGTTCAACTCATCGCTTGCCAATGCTTTACGTATCGCAGTACTGCTGACACGCAATTGCTCAAGACAGAAACTTTGTGTGCTCACCACTTCAAAACCATATTTTTCACCGGCTTCTTTGAGCATCTTGAAGTTGCCTTTGCGGCCTTTGCCAAAGCAGAAATCATCACCAACGACGAGAAACTTAACACCCAATCGCTTCACCAACAAGTCGCTAATAAACTCGTCTGGAGTCTGATTAGCAAAGCGCTTGTTGAAATTCACACAAAGTAAGCGTTCTATGTTCAATTTGCTCAGTTGAACAAATTTGTCCCTCAACCGAGTTAATCGTGCTGGTGCTTTCTCTTTTGCAAACAATTCCAAAGGTTGAGGTTCAAAAGTCATGACCGTTGCAGGTAAGCCTAATTTAGCTGCCTGTTCAGATACTTGACGCAGTACTGCTTGGTGACCCAAATGCACACCGTCGAAGTTTCCTATCGTCAGGACACACCCTGAATGGTGTGCTTTGATATTGTGAATACCTCGGATCAATTCCATTGGAAGCTTCTAATTCCTGTCTCTTTTATTATTAGCAAAGCGTGAAACTGACGGATTATATACTAATCCTACTTATTCTGTCGCTGCTTTTAAATCTTTTAAACGCACACCCATTATGAGGAGCGATACCAGGTAAACACCCGCACCTAATCCAATCAAAATGGTCAGTGACATCACTCGCTCAAACAGGCTCCACGTCAGCCACACCGACATCTCTTCCAACTGCCAAAGAATCGCTGCCACCATCAGCCCTCCTGCAACAGCCAGCTTAGTCACAAAGACAACCGTGCGACGAGTAAGCTTGTAAACACCCGCTACGTGTAAACCTCTATACAATAGAGACATGTTAACAAACGCAGACAATGCCGTTGCGATTGCCAAACCAACATAACCATAGAACCAAGCAAAGATGGCGTTAAAGACCATGTTGGTCACCATGGCAATGATGCCATATTTGACTGGTGTTTTAGTGTCTTGGCGAGAGTAATACCCCGGCGCTAACACTTTGATCAACATAAAGTTGAGCAAGCCAGAGGCATAGGCAACCAGAGACATCGAAGCAAACTGGACGTCTTGTGGGCTGAACTCACCGCGCATAAACAACACCATCAGCATAGGTTTCGCCAATACCATCAAGCCTAGCATCGCGGGAATGCCAAGCAGTGTCACCATGCGGATTCCCCAATCCATCGTGTGTGAGAAACCATCACTGTGGGAATCGACATGTTTGCGTGATAGTGCCGGCAAAATGACCGTTGCGATGGCAATACCAAACAATCCGAGCGGAAATTCCAACAGGCGATCAGAATAGTAGAGCCAACTGATAGAGCCCGTCTGAAGGAAACTGGCAATAAAGGTATCAAACAGCAAATTGATCTGACTGACCGATACACCAAACAAAGCAGGGATCATTAGAGTGCGGATTTTCACTACTCCAGGGTCACGCCATCCCCATTGAGGCTTAACCATGACGCCTGCTTTAATAAGGAAAGGGATCTGGAACAAGAACTGAACCAAGCCACCAAGGAATACCCCAATAGCAAGACCGATTTCAGGCTGCGCCATATTCGGCGAAATAAACCACGCAGAGAGGATGATCATGACGTTGAGAAACACTGGAGTAAAAGACGACACCGCGAACTTACCCATGGTATTGAGAATCGCACCAGATAACGCGACAAAAGTAATGAACCATAAATAAGGAAAGGTGATTTTGAGAATAAAGCTCGCCAACTCAAATTTTTCAGCCGATGGACCACCGTTCAACCAATCAAGGAACCAGCCAAAGCCAAACAGTGCAGTAACCACACCAGAACCTAAAACTCCTAGCACTGTAACAATAGAGACCAGCACGCCTAAAGTACCCGCTGCTCTGGCAATCAACTGGCGGGTTTTGTCCATATCGCCTGCGGCATGGTACTCTGTCAATACTGGTACAAACGCCTGAGAAAACGCCCCT
The DNA here is from genome assembly GCF_000740665.1 of Vibrio sp. B183. Taxonomy (NCBI): domain Bacteria; kingdom Pseudomonadati; phylum Pseudomonadota; class Gammaproteobacteria; order Vibrionales; family Vibrionaceae; genus Vibrio; species Vibrio sp. B183. The sequence continues at coordinate 40,840 of NZ_JPQB01000034.1, forward strand.
TCGGCGAACAAGCGGCGTAAGAAATTCGGAATTTTATTGGCAAAGAAGAAGACGTCAGCACTGGCGCCCGCCCCCATCAAATTCGCCACTACTACATCGCGCACTAAACCAAGCACACGAGAAATCAAAGTCATAGCACTAACAATCATGCCTGACTTGAGCAGACGTTTACTCACAGCTACCTCGGGAATCCTGCAATACTTTCAATAAGGCTCCACTCTATGACAGGAATGTCAGGGCTAGAGCAGATTAGTATTAGCAATGAAAAAAAAATACTGATAGAATCCCCGCCATCTTAACCGTGAAGACCTATCTAATCCAAAATTTGTTTGGCTCCGATTGGTTTTTACACAAATCATTTGACATTTAAGCGCAAATGAGGGATATTCCTCGCCCTTAAATTGTCACCGAACTTAAGTTTTTGGGAGTTAGACCCTTGGCAAATAGTAAATCTGCTAAGAAGCGCGCTATCCAAGCTGAGAAACGTCGCCAGCACAACGCTAGCCGTCGTTCTATGATGCGCACTTACATGAAGAAAACTGTTGCTGCTATTGAAGCAGGCGACAAAGAAGCTGCAACTGCTGCATTCGCTGTAGTTACACCTATCCTAGACCGTATGGCAACTAAAGGCCTTATTCACAAGAATAAAGCAGCTCGTCATAAGTCTCGTTTCGCTGCTGCAATCAAAGCTCTTTAATAGAACTCTGATTCCCCAGTGAAGAAAAAACCGGCTAACGCCGGTTTTTTTATATCTCAAATTCAGTACTGAGCCGCCCAGCTCTCATGTCACACCTAATCCATAGCTTCGCTGCAGTATAAACTGTGCAATAGATGGATCATCGACTTAACTTCTTCACTACTCAATGTATAAAACACAGTTTGTGCTTCTTTACGTGTATTCACTAAGCCATCACGGCGCAGCCAGGCTAAATGTTGCGACAACGCAGACTGACTCAGCTCAAGCTTGCTACACAATTCCCCTACTGACAATTCCTGGTTATGCAATAAGCATAAAATCTGCAAGCGCCTCTCATTCGCCATCGCTTTCAGTAGTACCACCGCTTTGGCAGAATTCTTTTCCATTTCTTGTAAATTCATCGGCTAGTACCCCTTGAAACAACAAAACATCAACAAATCTCAGCCTGCAATTTATAAATTGATACATTTATAGCTGATACTAATCTATTTACATCCAGTAATCTATTTGTAGAAATGAAAAAGAACCTCACTGGAAGAGATTCGTGAAGTCTGCATCACAGACATTCTTCACCGCTGGGTGTTGAATCATTCGCTCAGCAAAAATAACGTAATATTCCTCTTTGAGTTCATCGATGTGTCCAATCAACTGCAAAGGTAAATCACTTTCTACCTCTGATACATATAAAGAAGGTGCAAGAAAGATGACATCATGATGGTAACGAGCGAATGACTTCATTAATGCAACGTCATCAAACTCTCCCAGAATATTCGGCTGAAGACCTTGTCGATCAAACCATTGTAAGACCTTACGTCCCATTGCCGTGCGGCTACCCGGTATCAACAGCTTTCTTTGCTCCAATACTGCCGGGAAACGCGCCTGATCCACAGTGCTACTAGAAAAAAAGCTCATATTGCACTCCCCCAGTTTTTTACTGTACAAACCAGGGCTTTGACTAGAGTCGACCGGGCAATCAGACAAAATCATATCCAATTTGTGTTGAGCAAGCTGCTCAAGCAGCATTTCATGCGTTGATTCAAAACAACGCAGATGAATGCTGTTATCGGGTGGCACTGTAGTCATTAAAATCTTACTGACCAATCGTTTAGATAAGGCATCCGCCACCCCCACATCAAACAGAATATTAGAGCGTTGGCTATAGTTGACGATATCCAGCATCTCGTAACTCAGACCGAACATACGATCAGCGTATTTAAACACTAGCTGTCCCAGCTCCGTGGGCTCAATACTTCTGCCATTTCTTTTGGTCAGTTTGCCATCCATGCGCTCTTCTAGAGCTTTAATTTGCCCTGTTACCGTTTGAGGAGTAAGGAACAAAGCATCGGCCGCCTTGGTCACTGAACCCTGTTTACATACCATCCAAAAGTAATAGAGATGGTTGTAATTTAAGTGCGACATGAAAAATCTCTCTGTATTACATATGGCTATGGTTATAGCAGAACCTTCAGATGACAACAATAACTCGAAAAAACCTTTCTTTTATTTGAAAGTAGATAGTTTTACCGAAAACACAAAAAAGTTATATGACAGCCTTGTGTCAGAATCGCTGGCTAAAAATTGCGATTTTGTGAAATAAGCCCTCTTTCAACACAAATCTTAAGACTTCAAAAACAAGTAAAAATCCACCTGCATA
>NZ_JPQB01000035.1:0-13429 GCF_000740665.1 Vibrio sp. B183
CCGTCCGCTCCGCCACTTATTTCGAAACCTCGCTATGGCGAGGTTTTTTCGAATCTACAATTTGAAAGATTCTACAGGGGTGTAGCTCCAATTGGCAGAGCAGCGGATTCCAAATCCGCGTGTTGGGAGTTCGAATCTCTCCACCCCTGCCATCTTCAAGGCTCTAGTCGAAAGACTAGAGCCTTTGTCATTTGGCCATTGCATCACTGTTTAGGAATTCCCCAACCTCCAAAGCAACACATGTCAAATGGTTCTATCTTCTTAGGGCCGTAAAACGATCAGCCCTTTATCGACTGTTTGTCCCTATATTCCTTCTGATTGCCTAAGTAGCATAGGCCAGTATTTTCTTAGACTGAGTAGCCATGAAGGATATATTTCTTAAGCCAACTCGAAATTATCATTCCCAATTCACTGGTTTTACCAAAACTTGCTCTCTTGTTGAGAATTATTACTAATAGTTTGTTACATTTTGCTGACGCATCACTAAAAGTTATTAGAATATGGAAATTTCTCGTCGTCGCTTCCTGCAATCCTCACTCGCCATTTCGGCACTCAGTGTTTTACCCGCTTGCTCTGTCAAACGTTCGACCGATCCTCAAGGCCGTTATGTCTACTATATTACGGCTGAACCTGCTACGGCAGAATTGGTGCCTGGCTATGAAACCCAAGTGCTTGGATTCAATGGGCAGATTCCAGCTCCTACGATTCGTTGTCGTCAGGGCGAGCCTGTCATCATAAGATTCACTAATAAGCTATCAGAGCCGACTACCATCCATTGGCATGGCCTGAGAATTCCGATTGAAATGGATGGCGTCCCATTCCTTAGCCAGCCTCCTATCATGCCAGGTGAGACCTTCAGCTATGAGTTTACACCACCTGATGCCGGCACATTCTGGTATCACCCGCACATGAACAGTGTTAAGCAGCTTGGAATGGGGTTAGTTGGGCTGATAATTGTTGAAGAAAGCCAGCCCGTTATCTTCGATGAGGAACATGAGTTGATGCTTAAGCACTGGCACCTAGACAAGCAAGGCCAGTGGAAAGACTTAATGGTCCCGCGTATGAGTGCGCGAATGGGCACGCCAGGGGAGTGGAGTAGTGTTAACGGTGTGCATGAGCCGATTTACCAACTGAAGGCCAGAGCGACCACACGGTTGCGAATCGCGAACGTCGACAATACCATTACTTACCCGATTGCAGTGGAAGGTGCTGAGGCATGGGTCATCGCTATCGATGGTAACCCTGTTAAAACGCCCTATAAGCTATCTCAGCATAAAATTGGCCCAGGAATGAGGGTTGATATAGGTCTTATCGCTCCTCAAGCTGGTGAGCGTGTCTATGTTCGTCAAATGAAGGGGCGTTTCCCATTTCCTCTGTGTGAATTCGAAGTTGTCGAATCCTCTTTGCCTGAGTCTCAACCGTTGCCCAAGTTACCATTGAATCCAGTGCCTCAGCTTGATTTGGCTAATGCTGAGGAAATTGACTTTGTTTTTGAGTGGGAGGGCACAGTTACCCCAACGAGTAAAGATGGTAAAGCTATGCCTAAATTCTGGCTAACCAATAAACGAGCGTGGGAAGGAATGAGCAAAGATAACATCCCGGCTCCGTTGGCTACGCTCGAGTACGGTAAAACTTATATATTCGATTTAAAGAACGTTACTCAATATCACCACCCGATTCATATTCATGGTCATACATTCACAGTTCTAGAAATGGACGGTAAAAAGATTGCAGAACCGTTCCATACCGATACCGTACTGCTAGGTAAAAACGGTAGAGCCAAAGCGGCGTTTGTTGCAGATAATCCAGGGCGCTGGATGTATCACTGCCACGTGATTGAACACATGAAAACCGGATTAATGGGTTACATTGAAGTAAAGTGACTCCTGTAACTTTTTAAATCTCAAAATTAATTTGAGATAATGTGTTGCGATTTTGATTCGAAAATAGCCTTATTCCAGATACAATACGGCAGAATTTGACAGGAGGAACCATGGGACAACTTTCTATACTTGGATTTATCGCATTAGGTGGTGCCTTTGGCGCATGCTCGCGATACTTGGTTTCAGAATTGTGTGTGGTATTGCTCGGACGAGGTTTCCCCTATGGTACGTTGACGGTCAACGTAGTGGGCTCATTTATTATGGGCTTGCTGATCGCGGCATTTGAAAATGAAATGTTGGCTACGGAGCCATGGCGTCAGATCATCGGTCTAGGCTTCCTTGGCGCGCTGACTACCTTCTCAACCTTTTCCATGGATAATGTACTTCTTATGCAGCAAGGCGCATTTTTCAAGATGGGGCTAAATGTACTGCTCAATGTTGTCTTGAGTATATCGGCGGCTTGGATAGGGTTTCAAATTCTGATCAAAAGCTAATACTTGATAAAATTGTTCTAAAAATAGACAACTCGGCTTGGTTTCACCAGGCCGTTTTTATATACTGATTTTACTTGTCGGAGTGCCATAAGGCTGAGACCGTTAATTCGGGATCCGTTGAACCTGATCAGGCTAACACCTGCGAAGGGAACAAGAGAAGATACCTACACCAGAATTCTCTCTGGGTGCATCTATCAAATAGTCGAAGTTGTTTCGGTGATCATTAGTCAACACTCTAATCGCATCACCTGTATTTTGACTCCTCTTGTCGCATCTATCCGCCAAGCATTTTTATCCAAACTCTTTTTATCTAGAATAACAAAGCAAGGAAAAATGCTATGTCGAGTCGCAAGCAAGCGAGACTGGAAGCAAAACAGTTCATTGATTCTCTCTCGGTACAACCGTACCCAAATTCGCACAAAGTATACGTTGAGGGTTCACGCCCCGATATTCGTGTCCCGATGCGCGAAATATCTCTCGCAGATAGCTTAATTGGGGGTACCAAAGATTCTCCAGTTTTCGAGCCAAATGAGCCAGTACGCGTCTATGATACTTCAGGCGTCTATACCGACCCTACTCATACAATAGACCTGTACAGCGGTTTACCTAAGCTGAGAGAGGAGTGGATAGAAGAGCGCAGCGATACAGAAGTACTCGGTGATGTCAGCTCTGTGTACACCAAACAGAGATTGGAAGATGAAACGCTCGATGAGCTTCGATATGGCAATCTGCCACGCATCCGTCGTGCGAAAGATGGCCAATGTGTTACTCAGCTGCACTATGCACGCAAAGGCATTATCACACCTGAGATGGAGTATATTGCGTTACGCGAAAATATGGGCCGCGCAAAGTATCGCGATCAGGTTCTGAATCAGCAGCACCCCGGGCAAAGTTTTGGTGCCAATCTTCCCGACGAAATCAGCGCTGAATTCGTGCGAAAAGAAGTCGCCGAAGGTCGTGCCATTATCCCTTCAAACATCAATCACCCAGAATCTGAGCCTATGATCATTGGCCGTAACTTTCTTGTGAAGGTAAACGCCAACATTGGTAACTCCTCTGTGACCTCATCAATTGAGGAAGAAGTTGAAAAGCTGGTTTGGTCGACACGTTGGGGTGGCGATACAGTGATGGACCTGTCTACTGGTCGTAATATTCACGAGACTCGCGAATGGATTCTGCGTAATAGCCCAGTCCCAATTGGTACAGTTCCTATGTATCAGGCATTGGAGAAAGTGAACGGCATTGCCGAAAATCTCAATTGGGAGGTAATGCGCGACACCTTAATTGAGCAAGCGGAGCAGGGCGTGGATTACTTTACTATCCATGCAGGCTTACTCCTTCGCTATGTACCTATGACAGCCAAACGTGTGACAGGCATTGTCTCACGCGGTGGCTCTATCATTGCTAAATGGTGTCTTGCTCATCATCAGGAAAGCTTCCTCTATACCAACTTCCGCGAGATCTGTGAAATCTGTGCTAAATACGATGTGGCGTTATCGCTTGGTGATGGCCTGCGTCCTGGCTCTGTAGCTGATGCAAATGATGAAGCCCAGTTTGCAGAATTACGCACCCTTGGAGAACTTACAAAGATCGCGTGGGAGTATGATGTTCAGGTGATCATTGAAGGCCCAGGGCATGTGCCAATGCATATGATTAAAGAGAACATGGAAGAGCAGCTAGAGCATTGCCATGAAGCCCCTTTCTATACGCTCGGCCCTCTAACCACGGATATTGCTCCTGGCTATGACCACATAACGTCAGGGATTGGTGCGGCGATGATAGGTTGGTACGGGTGTGCAATGCTGTGTTATGTGACTCCAAAAGAACACTTAGGTTTGCCTAATAAAGAAGATGTAAAAACTGGACTGATTACCTATAAACTTGCCGCGCACGCTGCCGACTTAGCTAAGGGGCACCCTGGGGCACAAGTGCGCGACAATGCACTGTCAAAAGCACGATTTGAGTTCCGTTGGGAAGACCAGTTTAACCTTGCGCTCGATCCTGATACCGCACGTGCTTTCCATGATGAAACCCTGCCTCAAGAATCCGGTAAGGTTGCCCATTTCTGCTCTATGTGTGGTCCAAAATTCTGCTCAATGAAGATCTCACAAGAAGTGCGTGAATACGCCAAAGATACCGAGCAAGTAGCAGCGGACCAAGCGATCAGTGTCAAAATGTTGGATGATCCACTTGAAGGCATGCGTCAGAAATCGAAGGAGTTTCGTGACACAGGCTCAGAGCTCTACCATCCCGCTGCTACGGCTGTAACGGAGGAGTAATGGCAAAGATCCTTATTCCTACCGCGTTGGCTGACGTCAAACCCGAAATTGAGCAATGCTTACAGCTGGCCAAGGAAAAAGGCTTCGAGATAGAAAGTATTGAGCTGGGTGTCAGCCCAGCTCAAACAGTTCATATATCTCATGGCTCAGAATGGACAAAGCTGGCTACAGATTTAGTTGAGCCCGGTGTGGTGGGCGATGAACGTACGTTCTTTGTCGAGTATTACTCTGGTATCACTATCGAGCCATCTAGGCCAAAAATAGATTCATCGCACGTTTACATTAATGTCTTGGATGTAAATCAGGTTCTAGATATTTGGTTAGACCCTAGTCGTGATCAAGCATGTGCGTTAGCGAGTTCAGTCAATCAATCAGAGTTTGATCGTAAACGTCACTTTGCATGGGTTGTCACTCTCATCAGCTTGGCGTTTACGTTTGAAGATGCTCTTACACTTGCACGAGCCATGGCGAATGTTTCACGTGAAACATGGGCAGAGAATATTATCGATTTTCCTTCCCCTGTTCTCGAAGATCACCGACTAGGGATTAGCGCTGGTTGGACTAAATCAGGTAATCAATTGGCATTTCCATCGGTATCTAAATGTGATTTAGGGCTTTACCCAGTTGTTGATAGCGTTGAATGGGTCAAGAAGCTTTTAGAGAGTGGCGTCAAAACCGTTCAGTTGAGAATTAAAGATCCACTGGCAGATGAGTTGGAGCAACAAATTGAAGATGCAGTTGCACTTGGTCGCAGATATGACGCTCAGGTATTTATCAACGATTATTGGCGTCTAGCAATTAAGCATCAAGCTTATGGTGTTCATCTAGGTCAAGAGGATATTGAGGAAAGCAACTTAGCTGAATTAGCTAAATCCAGTTTGCGTTTAGGGCTATCGACCCATGGTTATTATGAATTGCTTCGAGTCGCACAGACTAATCCAAGTTATCTCGCTTTGGGGCACATATTTCCTACCCAGACAAAACAATTCGCAACCAACCCTCAAGGGCTAGTAAAACTTGCTCTCTATCAAAAGCTGGTTAATACCATGCCTTATTTAAATTCATCAGGCGTACCTACTGTGGCGATTGGTGGTATCACGCAATCCAATGCGCATCTAGTTTGGAACTGTGGCGTTACTAGTTTGGCGTTGGTGAGCGCTATCACTCAAGCACCTTCGCTGGAACAAGCGATTAAATTCTTTACTCAGTTAACTGCCGATGAGCAGCGAAAAATCAGTACTGATGTTTCGAATGAGGTATCGGCATGCTAAGCGACCAAGATTTCTTACGTTATCAAAGGCAGATTTCACTGCCGGAAATTGGCGAATGCGGGCAGGAAAAGATTACTAAATCGCATGTTTTGATTATTGGCTGTGGCGGATTAGGCAGTGCGGCGAGTCTATATTTAGCTGCTGCTGGAGTAGGCCGAATGGTGCTGGTCGACGATGATGATGTTGATACTAGTAATCTGCAACGTCAAATTGTCTATCGCGAGGGCAATCTCGGTAAAGCAAAAATCGAGGCTATGCGCCAACAGTTAAACCAGCTTAATTCTGGTGTGCAAATACGTACCATCGGCAAGCGGCTATCAGGATATCAATTAGCACTAGAAGTGATGTTAGCGGATGTGGTGTTGGATTGTACCGACAATATTCAAACGCGTCAGTTGATCAATTTAGTCTGCTACCAACAGAGTAAGCCGCTTGTTTCCGCTGCCGCTATTGGTTGGCAAGGACAATTTGCTGTATTCGATTATTCATCGAGCAAAGAGTCAGGATGTTATCGCTGTCTCTACCCCTTTGATGAGCTAAGTCAGCCGAGCAAATGCAGTGAAAATGGGATCTTAGGTCCTGTCGTAGGTACCTTAGGCAACTATCAAGCATTAGCGACATTACAGAAATTGGCATTAGGACATTTTGATTTTCCTGTTGGCCAATTGCACTTATTCAATGGACTAAAACTTAACTGGCAAGTGATGACGATTACGCGCGACCAGCAGTGTTCGGTGTGCAGTCAATGACAACCAAATTACATAATCAAGAAGTGAAGCAATGAGCGAGATACACATAATCATCAACGAACAGTCTCAGCGTATCAGCGCAGGCGCGAGCCTAGAAAACATCATTCAGCAGTTTTCACTGCCTGAAGTCGGATGCGTCTTTGCCATTAACAATACCGTTGTGCCACGTAGTGATTGGCCAACCACTTGCCTGAATGAAGGCGATGCGATTTCACTTTTTCAAGCCATTGCTGGAGGGTAACAACGATGCTTAAGATTGCAGACAGAGAATTCAACTCACGACTGTTTACGGGCACTGGAAAGTTTGCCAACAAATTTCTAATGGAGGAGGCGATTAAGGTGTCGGGCTCCCAACTGGCTACCATGGCGTTGAAGCGTGTTGATATACACGATCAGCAAGATGATATTCTTCAGCCTTTAATTGAAGCAGGAGTGCATTTACTGCCTAACACTTCGGGGGCAAAAAATGCCAAAGACGCAGTATTTGCCGCGCATTTAGCAAGAGAAGCTCTGGGTACCAACTGGCTCAAACTCGAGATTCATCCAGACCCTAAGTATCTAATGCCTGATCCGATAGAGACTTTAGCGGCAGCAGAGCAACTGGTCAAAGATGGATTTGCGGTACTGCCTTACTGCCATGCTGATCCTGTTTTGTGTAAACGATTGGAAGAGGTGGGGTGTGCAGCTGTTATGCCTTTAGGATCTCCAATTGGCTCAAATAAGGGCATCGCATCGCATGACTTTCTTGAGATCATTATTGACCAAGCTAACGTTCCAGTTGTTGTTGATGCTGGTATTGGCGCACCTTCCCATGCAGCGCGTGCGATGGAAATGGGTGCTGACGCCGTATTGGTTAATACTGCGATTGCTGCCGCTGCCGACCCGGTTACGATGGCAATTGCATTTAAAATGGCCGTTGAATCGGGGCGAATGGCGTATGAAGCGGGTTTAGCTGGCCAGGTCTCTCACGCGGTAGCATCAAGTCCGTTGACGTCTTTTCTCGATGAACTGTAGCTAAAGTAGGTATTGAGAATGACTTTTGTTGATCAATTCAAAAAGCTGAATTGGGATGACATTTCGATGTCAATTTATGCCAAGACAGCTAAGGATGTTGAGCGAGCGCTAGCGAAACCCAAACGTGATCTAGAAGACTTTAAGGCGCTACTCTCACCAGCAGCGGAACCTTACTTGGAGCAAATGGCGCAGCTATCATACGCGTTAACTAGAAAGCGATTTGGCAATACGCTCTCATTGTACATTCCTCTGTACTTATCCAACCTGTGCGCGAACGCTTGTACCTATTGTGGCTTTTCGATGGAGAATCGTATTAAACGCCGAACATTGAATAAGGGCGAAATCGAAGCCGAGATTGAAGCCATTAAACGCATGAAGTTTGATAGCGTTCTGTTAGTTACTGGCGAGCATGAAACTAAAGTCGGGATGAAATATTTCCGTGAGATGTTGCCCGTCATCAAAGAGAAGTTTAACTACCTAGCGATGGAAGTGCAGCCGCTTGAACAAAACCAGTATGCAGAGCTCAAGACATTAGGTCTCGATGCTGTCATGGTGTATCAGGAAACTTATCACCCTTCAACGTATGCGGAACACCATCTGCGTGGCAATAAAATGGATTTTGAGTATCGCTTAGAAACACCGGATAGATTAGCAAAAGCAGGTATTGATAAGATTGGAATTGGTGCACTTATAGGGTTAGAAGAGTGGAGGACTGACTGCTTTTATGTTGCAGCCCACCTCGATTATCTTGAACGCACCTATTGGCAAACACGATACTCTATATCTTTCCCGCGCTTAAGGCCTTGTGAGGGAGCGCTTCAACCTAAGTCGGTGATGACAGACAAGCAACTAGTTCAGCTGATTTGTGCATTTCGCTTACTAAACCCTGAAGTGGAACTTTCGTTATCTACTCGTGAGTCGCCTGAATTTAGGGACAACGTATTGCCCCTTGGTGTGACATCAATGTCTGCCGCGTCGAAGACTCAACCCGGTGGTTATGCAAATGATGAAGCTGAATTAGAACAGTTTGAGATAAGTGATGAAAGAAGTGCGAGCTCGGTAGAGGCGATGATTCGAGCAAAAGGGTTTGACCCGGTTTGGAAAGACTGGCATTCAGCATACTCAGGCTGATATGTTTCACGTGAAACATCAAAAAAAGCTCTCCATGGGAGAGCTTTTTTATTTCCAGAAACAGAAATCAGTTATGCGCTATTGGCTGAGTGGCTGTTTCTAGCCAGGCTTTGACATCGCCTTCTACTAATGGGCTGATATCGTTCCAAACTTTCTGGTGATATTCATTTACCCAATTCAATTCTGGCTTCGTCAACATGTCGACATTGATGTTTCTAGTATCAATCGGACAACGAGTCAGGGACTCGAAGCAAAGTACCGGAAAGTCGCCATTAGTTTTTGCTTCTACGACCAGCTCAAGGTTTTCGATACGAATACCAAAAGCATCAGCACGGTAATAGCCCGGTTCGTTTGAAAGCACCATGCCTTCTACTAAAGGAACATCGATCTGTCGTTTCGATATACTGGCGGGGCCTTCATGGACGTTTAGGAAGTGGCCAACACCGTGGCCAGTGCCGTGGTCATAATCAAATCCCTCAGCCCACAAATGTTGGCGCGCTAGTGTGTCAATCTGATAACCACGTGTACCTTTCGGGAAGCGGGCACGCGCGACACCAATATGGCCCTTCAGTGCAAGCGTGAACTGCTTAATCATTTCGTCGCTTGGTTGACCGATAGCAATAGTTCGGGTGATATCGGTAGTGCCATCGAGATACTGACCGCCAGAATCGACCAAGTAAAGTGTATTGAGTTCTAGCTTACCTGGCTCAGGTTGATTCTCATGATTATAGTGACACATGGCTGCGTTACCGCCTGCTGCGGAAATCGTATCAAAGCTAAGATCCATCAAGGTAGGATCTTGTCTACGGAATGATTCCAGTTTGTCCGACAAAGTAGCCTCATCATGCAATCTTGCATTTGCTACTTCATCATCCAGCCAGCACAAGAACTGACTCATCGCGACGCCATCACGAATATGACAGGCTTTCATACCGGCAATTTCAACAGCGTTTTTCGCTGCTTTTGGCATAAGACATGGATCGGCGGCGTTTACTACGGTAGCACCACTGTTCTGAAGTACTAACTTAAACCATGCATTGCTTGTTGCTGGGTCTACCAAGACATTCTTTCCTGATAAAGCTTCGAGGCGCGTTTGTAGAGCTTCTGGGTGATGCACGCTTACGCCTTCACCTACGTGTTGAGCGAAACCTTCAGGTAAGCGAGTAGGGTCTAGGAAATACTCTAAGGTTGAATCTGCATGGAGGATGACGTGAGACAACAAAACAGGAAGACGAGATACATCTAAACCGCGCACGTTGAGCAGCCAGCAGACGGAATCCAAAGCGGTGATCACCGCGCTTTCGGCGCCTGCCTGAGCGACTAACTGAGCAATCTCTTTACGTTTAGATTCACATGATTGACCCACGGCTTCTGTCGCCATCAGACGTACGTCTGAAACGACGGGAGCAGGGCGGTCATGCCAAAGTTCGTCGATAGGATTACTAGTAAGCACTTTTAGTTCCAGTGAACCCGCAAGCTTTGATTGTGCCATCGATAGCCAAGCAGAATTGTGCATTCTTGGGTCTATCGCGACCGTTTGGCCTTGAGAAAGTTGGCCTTTCAACCAATCCAAAGCAGGTTCTTCGATCAAGTGACGATATTCGAATAGATCGGCTGGTACTTCTTTAGTCACCTGAACGGTGTAGCGACCATCGACAAACATCGCCGCTTTGTGTTGTGTGATTACCGCAGCACCCGCAGAACCAGTGAAGCCCGTCAGCCAGTGCAAACGTTCATTATGTGCTGGGACATATTCGCCTAAGTACTCATCCTCATGTGGGATGAGCAACGCATCAATATTGTGCTGAACCAGCCATTCACGAATGGCTGCTAAACGTTGTTCAGTAGTGGTAAGCATCTATTAATCCTTCATCATTTATTCACGCGTCCTTTCTAAAAAGCGGACGATGTGGCAATAAGCTACTCCTTTTACCGTCAGCCTGCAAATCATCTCAATGCGGTGGTTTTGTCTTTAATTATTCGACGCAACCAAGACAGTGCGGGATCACTTTCTCTGTCCCTATGCCAGAACGCGGTATAGGCCATCGGCGGGAATTCTAATGGCAGTGGCAATACGGTTAGGCCAAGTTGTTTGGACGATAATTTCACAAAATGACTAGGTGCTGTGAAGATGAAATCAGTGTACGAACAAAGGCTGGCGGCGCTATTAAAGTCTGGCACCGTGATGGCGATATCGCGCTCTTTACCTATGTCAGCCAGCCTGTAATCCAATAACCAGCGATCATTACCATCACAGCGAACCTGAACATGCCTTTGCTCAAGATAAGTATCAAGATTCCAGCTACCCGAGAGAATTGGATGGTTTTGGCGCAACAGGCACATTTGATTGTCGCGATAGATTTCCTGCTCACAGATGTCGTTGGGCGGTAACATAGTCAATTTAGCATCGTTGATATCAATGTCCTTCCCCGTGATACCAAGGTCAATTTCGCCACGTTGAATCTGCTTAAAGGTTTGGTCTGCCCATGAATGTGTGCTGATGGTGACGCCAGGGGCCCGCTTAAAAATCTCCGGCAAGAAATGGGGTAGGATTAACGGATAAACACTTTCTACAGCGGCAATTTGGAACTTGTGATCACTCGAATCTGGTGCGAATTGCTCGGGCTGAGTGATTTGTTCCAAATGGTTAATTAGGCTATCCAGTTTGGGTTTTAGGAACAGTGTTTTCGGTGTCGGTTTTAGCCCATGAGCGTGGCGAACAAACAGCGGGTCTTCAAACTGTATGCGTAACTTGGCGAGGCTTTTACTCACTGCCGACTGGCTTAAACACAATCGATGCGAGGCGCGAGTAACATTAAGTTCTTCAGCAAGCACTTTGAGGCAAACTAAAAGATTGAGGTCGAGACGGGCGAGTTTTTCTATATGCACATGAAATTCCTTAGGGGAATATCTTTAATGATAAAGTGTCATTGGATGTCATATCTAGACTAGCTTACACTGCAAACAATTTCATCAATTCTTGGCGGGAGTCTTCTTCGTGCAAACTGCTTATCAACAAAATCACGGTAAAATGCAAATGGTGTTGCTCACCTTGTTGGTGCTATTCAGCCCCTTGGCGATTGATATCTATCTGCCTGCTTTACCTCAGATTTCTCAGGCGTTTCACGTGGAACACGCACTTGCACAAGATACGATTACATGGTTTTTGTTCGCTATGGGTGTCGGTCAATTATTTGCCGGCCCTTTGGCAGACAAAGTAGGACGTCGAACTGTTGCATTGGGTGGTATTAGCATCTACGCATTGAGTGCCTTATTGGCGTGGGGTGCTCAAAACATTGAATGGATGCTAGCTGCTAGGCTGCTGCAAGGCTTAGGTGCGTGCGCGACATCGGTAGCAGCCTTTGCAACAGTTCGCGATATTTTTGGGCCGCAGAAAAGTGGCAAGATGATCAGCTACCTGAATGGTGCGATTTGTTTTATTCCTGCTCTGGCGCCTATCTTGGGCAGCTGGCTTACACAGCAATTCGGTTGGCGCTCAAACTTCTCGTTTATGGCAGGCTTTGCCATGGTAGCTTTGGTTGCGATGTTCATCGGAATGAAAGAAACCAATCCTGCTCCGAGCAAAGAGCCAGTTTTCCGTCCTAGTCGCTATATGGCGGTGCTCAAAACACCTTCTTTCATCTTTCATGCTTCGCTTTGTATGCTCGCGATGGCCGTGATTCTTGCTTACGTGACATCCGCGCCAGTGGTGCTGATGGAGAATTTGGGTCTGAGCATGAACGAGTTTACTCTGTGGTTCGGTATCAATGCCGTGATCAACATTGCCGCTTGTATGACCGCGCCTAAATTTATGGACAAGTACGGTACGCATAAAACGCTGGTTGTAGGAATCATGACCCTTGGCCTAGGTGGCATTGTGATGTTGGCTATGGTCCAGCAGCAAACGGCACTGGCGTTCATGTTGCCAATCTTCCTCTCATCAGTTGGCTTTGCATGGGTGCTAGGTGCAGCCGCTGGTAAGGCATTGGCTCCGTTTGGCGACAAAGCGGGCACGGCCGCAGCGCTACTGGGTCTTTTCCAGATGAGCGGCTCAGGGCTGGTCGTAGGTACGGTACAACGCTTAGGTATGGAGCCGCAGGTGATGATCGCTGTGCAAATGTTTATCATCGTACCGGGTATTTTTGTACTGATGAGTAAAGCTGGTAAAAAATGGCATGCGGCAATTGCGTAAGTTTTGCCTAATTGCTTTGAACGACTAAAAAAACATTGTATATTTGACCTTCACTTCTAATAACTACTGTGGATGCTAAACCTCGATGTCGATGACAACTTACGAAATGGCTCGTGTACTGGAGCAACTGGAAGATGCTCCGGAAAAAGTTATGTTTGGAAAACTATTAAACGAGCTGGGTAACCAAAGTGGTGAGCGCATTCGTAGTGCGGCGAAACAAGTCCCACTGCATATGTTGCGTGACATTGTTTACCAGTTTCAGCAAGTCGTTGAAGATCGCAAAGGGGAAGAAATAGCCTCGATTGCTAAAACCATTGCCGAGCAGGGCATCTCAGCTGAAGAGCTTAAGAAGTACCTCGAATCAAAATAATAAAAAGGCCCGCATCATGCGGGCCTTTTTGTTTTCTAGCCCTAAA
>NZ_JPQB01000036.1:0-19722 GCF_000740665.1 Vibrio sp. B183
ATTCAGGTAGCATTTGACCAAATGCTTCTAGTGCGTTTTGAGACGCTTTACGTGATGCGATGTTTGCAGGGTTTGCCTGAAGGTCAGCAATGATTTGTGTTGCTTTCTCTTCCCACTCAGCTGGCAATTCACCGTTTAGACGACGCTTAAGCTCTGCGGCTTCTGCAGGGTAAGCTGCAGCGTATGCGTCAAATTTAGCATTCCACGCCGCTTCTTTCGCTGCACCTGCTTCTTTTGCATCCCACTCAGCGTAAACGTCAGCTGGGATTTCAAAAGGACCGTGTTCCCAACCTAGCGCTTTACGAGTTGCTGCAATTTCTTCAGCGCCTAATGGTGCACCGTGACAGTCGTGTGAACCAGATTTGTTTGGAGAACCAAAACCGATGATGGTCTTAGTACAGATTAGTGTAGGGCGTGGGTCCGCTTTAGCAGCGATAATCGCTGCGTTGATCGCTTCTGGATCGTGACCGTCTACTGCAGGGATAACATGCCAGCCGTACGCTTCAAAACGCTTAGGTGTATCGTCAGAGAACCAACCTTCCACTTCACCATCAATAGAGATGCCGTTGTCATCCCAGAAAGCGATTAGTTTACCAAGGCCTAGCGTACCCGCTAGAGAACAGGCTTCGTGAGAAATACCTTCCATCAGACAGCCGTCACCCATGAATGCATAAGTGAAGTGGTCAACGATGTCGTGGCCTTCTTTGTTGAATTGTGCTGCTAGAGTTTTCTCAGCCAGCGCCATACCTACCGCGTTAGTGATGCCTTGACCTAGTGGGCCAGTCGTCGTTTCGATACCCGGTGCGTAACCGTACTCTGGGTGACCTGGTGTCTTAGAGTGCAGTTGACGGAAGTTTTTCAGGTCATCAATAGACAGCTCGTAACCCGCAAGGTGAAGCAGAGAGTAAATCAGCATTGAGCCGTGGCCATTTGATAGCACGAAACGGTCGCGGTCAGCCCATTCTGGGTTTGCTGGGTTGTGGTTTAGGTGAGAGCGCCAAAGAACTTCAGCGATGTCAGCCATACCCATAGGTGCGCCTGGGTGACCAGAGTTGGCTTGTTGTACGCCGTCCATGCTAAGGGCACGGATAGCATTAGCTAGATGTTTACGATCCATAATAAATACCGAATATTATTAAATTCTAGAAAGGAAAATTAAGAGGGGAACGCAAACGTTCCCCTTATTAAAATAATTTGAGATTAAAGCTTAGCTTCGATCATCGCTTCAAGTTTGCCTTGGTCAACAGCGAAGTTGCGGATACCTTCAGCCAGTTTCTCAACTGCCATTGCATCTTGGTTGTGATCCCATAGGAACTCAGCGTGAGTCATCGCTGCTGGACGCTCTGCTGTACCTTTAGAGTCAACTAGCTTCTCTGCTACTTCACCTTCCGCTGCTTCTAGTTCAGCAAGAAGAGCAGGAGCGATAGTTAGACGGTCACAGCCAGCAAGTTCTAGGATCTCGCCGATGTTACGGAAGCTTGCACCCATAACAACAGTGTTGTAGCCGTACTCTTTGTAGTAGTTGTAGATCTTAGATACTGATAGTACGCCTGGATCTTCTGAAGCTTCGAAGTCACGGCCTTCTTTCGCTTTGTACCAGTCCATGATACGACCAACGAATGGAGAAATTAGGAACACGCCAGCTTCAGCACAAGCACGAGCCTGAGCAAATGAGAATAGAAGGGTTAGGTTACAGTTGATGCCTTCTTTTTCTAGGATCTCAGCTGCGCGGATACCTTCCCAAGTAGAAGCTAGCTTGATTAGGATGCGGTCGTTAGTGATGCCTGCATCGTTGTACATTTTTACAAGTTGGCGAGCTTTCGCTACGCTGCCTTCCATATCGTAAGAAAGACGAGCGTCAACTTCTGTAGAAATACGACCTGGGATAGTCTTTAGGATTTCTTTACCGATGTTTACAGCAAGCATGTCGCAAGTGTCTTGTACTTGCTGAGCTTTGTCGCTGCTTTGAGATTTTGCGTATTCGATAGAAGCGTCGATAAGTGGCGCATATTCTTCGATTTGAGCTGCTTTAAGAATCAGAGAAGGGTTAGTAGTTGCGTCTTCTGGCTGGTATTTTTTAATCGCATCGATTTCACCAGTGTCTGCTACGACTGTCGTTAGTTTACGAAGTTGCTCTAATTTGTTGCTCATTTCGATCATCCTATTTAATGGGCGTTCACATCAAAACAGTTAATGTGAGTGGTGCAATTGCAAGCGAGTTAGCTAATCGTTTTTAACCCTTTCCGAGTTCATTAAATCAACTAACCGGAATAAATTTCAGCGAGAGATCATTTGTTGTGAACATTTGCTCTCTCGATGAGTAAATGATGGGTTCATATTTATCTCATCCACACAGAATGTCAATCGCTAATTAAAGGTTATGGTGATGTTCATCAAGTATTTCTCCAATTGCCTCCGCAGGCAATTTGAATTAAACGTTTGCTAAGGCATGACAAGGGTTGAGGAGAATATGAAGAGCATAATAAATAGCCTGAGAATTTGTCATGGCGATGAGCAAATGTTGCAAATGTCTATAGCGATGACATATGCTACAACACTGAGCACATGTCATAGGTATTTTCCCCTATAGGAGCCCAAGCCAAATGAGCAAGTCACAACAAGATATGTCTGATGACAGCGCTGATCTACTTACCGAAATCTCCGTTGCCTACTATCAGGACGGGGCAACCCAGGAAGAAATATCCAAGAAGTTTTCTGTGTCACGAGCGAAAGTAGGGCGAATGCTAAAGCAGGCCCGTGATGAAGGGATCGTAGAGATTACCGTTAAATATCACCCCGTATTCAGTGCCAAGATTGAGCAAAGGCTAATTGAAAGGTTTGGTGTTAAGCGTGCTTTGGTTGCGCTTGATCAGCCGAGCGAAGAACAGCAACGTTTGCAAGTGGCAGGTTTAGTATCCAAATACATGGCCAGCTCTATTCAAAATGGATCAGTTGTGACTGTCGGTCAGGGAAGGAATGTCTCAGCGGTTGCCCATCATATTGGCGTTATCCCTCAACGAGATGTGAAGTTTGTGTGTGGCATCGGCGGTATTCACCCTAGAGGAGGTATGTTTAACGCTGACCATATCTGCCGACAATTTGCGAAAAGCTATGGTGGTACATCAGAAACGCTTTACGCCCCTGCATACGCAGAAAACCCAGAACAGAAACACGCATTTATGCAGAATGCGACAGTAAAGCAAACTCTGGATCTCGCTCGTAAGGCAGATGTCGCCTTGGTCGGTATTGGCGATATGAGTGAGAACAGTTATATGGTCGACTTGGGATGGTTCACCGCAGATGAAGTGGTTCAATCACGAATGCTTCAAGGGGTCGTGGGGGACTTTGCCGGCTATGATTTCTTCGATATTCAGGGGCAGTCTGCCAAAACAGTGATGAGTGATCGTGTTATAGGTTTAAGCATTGAAGAGTTTCGACCCATTTCAGAGGTCATCGCGATTGCGGCGGAAAACAGTAAGCCATTGGCGATGCTCGGGGCGCTTAGAACAGGAGTGATTGATGTTATTGCCACCAGCGTAAGTAACGCACTCACTGTGCTTAACTTAGATGAACAAATGAAATAACCCCGAGAGAATGTTCGCAGAAAAGCACGAGCCGTGTTCTCGTGCTCTGCTTACAATTTGTCTTTGGCTTTCTCTTTTACAAAATCGATAAAAGCCCTAATTCTGGCGGGCATCTGTAAGCCGTAGTTGTGCACCGCCCAGACTGACGCCTTAAGACTCATCCCATCCGCCGTTATTCGAACCAACCTGCCTTCCTTCAAGTCGTCTTCAACGGCGAGAATAGGTAAGCACGCAATGCCCAAGCCTGAAAGTGTCATCATGCGGATTGTTGGTACGCTGTCTCCCAGACGAGTGGAGTGGAATCGATAAGTGATACTTTGTTTACCTACTGAGAATTTGCGTTCAACGTTGATACCTTCCCACTGATTAGCAATATAGTCGTAGTCAATGAGCTCGGTCGAAGTCACTGGAAGGGTAATTTTGTGCTTGTTGAGATACTCGGGAGAACAGCAAAGGACCTGCTCTAATTCGCCAATCTTGGTCGCTCGTGAACTGGAGTCGGGTAATTCACCCACTGTTATCGAAAGGTCGATGTATTTATCAATCAAGTTGAGTCGCATATCATTCGCTAATAATCGTGGCTCAATACCAGAATGGTTCTTTACAAACTCACACATCGAAGGCCCAATCAAATGAGTCATCAGCGTATGAGGTGAGGTGACAGTCACTGTGCCAGCAAGTCCGGTATTGGAGTCACGTACTTCTTCTTCCGCTAAGGACATCAGCTTTTTCATTTCAAGGCATCGTTGATAGTAACGTTGCCCAGCTTCAGTAAGAGATTGACGACGCGTTGTTCTGGTTAACAATTTTACGCCGAGATGTTGCTCTAAACCTTGAAGATGATGGCTCAGAACAGACTTGGACACGTCCAGCTTATCGGCGGCTTTGGTTATCGATCCAGATTCAACAATTTGGGCGAATACCTGCATGCGGTGTAGGTCTGATTTCATAAAATTTTATTGTTCTATTTAATCTAACTATTTGTGAAATGGTACTTTATTTATCACAAATTATAAACAATTAAACTCTCTCACGAACTCAAAAAACGAGACCAAAGGAGAGGAACAATGAGCATTCTGGTTCAATTTAAACTAAGCCACTCATCGGAAAATACTCAGGTAATCAAAGACTTTTTTACTGAGATTTTGCCAGACACAAGGACTTTTGAAGGGAATATCTCTGCCCACCTGTTTGAGAAAGTACAAGGACAGCACGAGTTAGTGTTGCTTGAAGAGTGGCAAACTCCTCAGCATTTCGATAAGTACATCGCGTGGCGCAAAGAAATAGGGGACTTTGATCAGCTTGGTACGATGTTATCGGAAGCGCCTAACATTGTGATGTTATCTAAGGAAGTCTAATGAATATTATTTGGAGCCCTGCAACGGTTCCACCGCCAGCGGCTAACTATCACCAATGTGCGATGATTCCATCAGGATCGACACGACTTCATATCGCGGGGCAATTGGGTATCAATGAGCTTAGCGAAGTGCCGGAGAGTGCTGAGGATCAGATTGTACTGGCTTGGCAAAATGTGCGTGGAGTGTTGCAAGCCAATAGAATGGACATACAGGACCTGATTAGCGTTCGGATTTACATGGTAAATCGTGAAGATCTTGAAGGTTATCAGAGAGCTAAGGAGCGCATTCCATTTGATGTCGGCGCTTTACCTACGACGTTTTTATTCGTAAATGGCCTGTTCGACAAAAACTGGAAAGTAGAGATAGAAGCTGAAGCGGCCAAACGCTTTCAAGGCAGCGACATACTTAGGCATTTTTGATTATATGTTCAGTAGAAAAAAGAAAAGGCAGCCGTTATTGGCTGCCTTTGTGTGAAACAACCTTTAGCTGATGGGTAAACTGTCGTCTGCGCCCCATTCGGTCCAAGAACCGTCATACACTGACAAGTTTTGATATCCGGAAAGTTGTGCAGCGAGAAGAACAATAGCCGCCGTCACCCCTGAACCACAGCTGAAAATGTGTTGAGATTTATTGCTATCCATTGAGCTTTCCAAAATCGACTTTAGATCGCTAGCAGGTTTGAGCTTGTGACCTTCCATCAATTCAGCGAATGGCTGACATACTGAATTTGGAATGTGGCCAGCTCGTACACCAGGTCTTGGCTCGGCGACTTCTGCATTGAAACGAGCATGAGAGCGTGCATCAACGGTTTGATTAGACGCATTCTCGATTTGGTTAAGTACGTATTGCGCATCAACAAAGAAAGAAGGGTCGAGTTTGCCGTTAAAGTTACCTTCAGTATCGGCCTTTTTGTAAGAAGTGACAGTGTCATATCCAGCTAGCTTCCACTCAGTCAGGCCGCCATTCAAGATATACACTTCTTTGTGCCCCATCGCTTTAAGCATCCACCATGCACGTGGAGAAGCAAAAGTTCCGCTGTTGTCGTAGACCACAATAATGGAATCTTGATTGAGTCCAATGCTTTTTGCTAGCTGGTTGAAGCGTTCTTCTGAAGGCATCATATGAGGAAGCGAAGCGTCAGGATCGCAAAACACAGAGTCGTAATCAAAGCGAATAGTATTTGGAATTAAGTTCTCTTTGTCTTTTTCTGGCTCTGATGGGATCTGAAATTCAATACTTGTGTCGAGTACAACCAACTTTCCCGTTTGTTGTAGTTCAGCGAGCTCTTTTGGAGTGATCAACGGTGGCATAATACTTCCTTATATAAGTTTATGAATTTTATGCAACTAATTTACAACAGGGCTGTAGAGGTCACAACAGGGACAGTTAATGTTTATTTGTATAGGTGTTGCACTGTACATAGCGATAGCTGATAGCGTCAGAAAAGAGTGCGGATTTCTTGTCAAGTTCCACGATGGAATTGGCAGGACATTCAGTTTGAGGTGGGATGCTAATCATAGTTTGGTCACCATCGCTAAATTCAATATTCAGAAAGCGTCGGTTTCCATCAAGTGACTGGGTGAGAGTTTGAGTTATTACAAGCGCTTGAACTCTAGTGGTTTGCTTTGGCTTATTGAGCGCTATCAGTCCAAGCAAGACCAGTGATAAGAGGAGCAGGGCGGCCAGAAATATTTTGGGGTTGTTCATATTAACCTTTGTACTCCTGACCGTTTATGGTGAGTTTAGCTACAAACGGGGCAATTCGGCATTTTCATCAGATTCATTTCTCGCCATGACATGGTCATCGCATCGAGGATCAAAACCTTACCTTCTTTCGCCTGTCCATAATTGGCGATAACTTTGATGGCTTCCATGGCTTGTACCGCACCGATGATGCCGACAACTGGCGCCATGACTCCGGCTTCAACACAGCTTAATGCTGCTGAGCCAAATAGCGAGCTTAAACACTGGTAGCAAGGTTGTGCTTTATCCTGATAAGTGAAGACACTGACTTGGCCTTCCATTCTGATCGCTGCACCAGAAACAAGCGGTGTTTTTAACTCATAGCAGAGGCGGTTAAGCTGATTTCGAGTCTCTACGTTATCCGATGCGTCGAGTACTAGCGTATGCTGCTCAATTTCTGTTTTTAAATACTCATCACTCAAACGTTGATCTATCGTTCGCACTTCTAGGTGAGGGTTCAGTTGTTGCAGAGATTCAGACGCAGAGAGGACTTTCTTCTTACCAACGTCAGCATCATAATGAAGTACTTGGCGTTGCAGATTAGACAGTTCGACAACGTCATCATCAATTAAGGTCAGAGAGCCGACCCCCGCTGTTGCAAGGTATTGGCTTGACGCACAGCCAAGGCCACCAGCACCAAGAATCAAAATAGAGCTTTGCTTTAGTGCTTCTTGGCCATCAAAATCAAATTGCTTCAGTATGATTTGACGGTTGTAGCGAAGCATCTCTTGATCGGAAAGGATCTCCAATGTGCTCACTCCTAATAAAGAGTTGAATTGAACAACTGGATATTCACGGTTTCACCGACTTCAACACGGCCTCGCTCACGCTCCAAGACGACAAAGCAATTTGCCAAGCTCATGGAACGAAAAGCTCCTGAACTTTGGTTTCCTGTCGTTTCTACCACAAACTTGCCATCTTCTATGGTATAAACGCCGCGTTGGTAATCTGTGCGCCCGGGCGCTTTCTTAAATGCAGTGCGAGTTGTCGCTGGAATCGATTCAGGTGCTTTCCATTCGGTGTGTCCGGCGAGCTTCGCTAACATAGGCTGAACGAGAACGTACATTGTTAACACTGCTGAAACTGGGTTACCCGGAAGTCCACAGAACCAAGCGGTCGATAACTTACCAAATGCAAATGGCTTACCCGGCTTGATGGCAAGCTTCCAGAAGCCGATTTGGCCGAGTTCTTCCAATATATCTTTGGTATAGTCGGCTTCACCGACACTCACACCACCCGATGTTACAACGACGTCTGCTAAAGTCTGCGCTTTTTCAAACGTTGCTTTTAGCTCTTCCGGGCAATCAGGAATAATACCGAGATCGACAGGTTCACAGCCGAAGTTTTCAATCAGAGGTTTTATGCCGTAACGATTACTGTCGTATATCTGGCCAGCTTCGAGAGGCTCTCCAAGAGGCTTCAGCTCATCACCTGTTGAGAAGAAGGCAACGCGAGGCTTACGAACGACAGTGACATGGCTGATACCCAAAGTGGCAATCATCGGGATATCTCTAGCGGTAAGGCGTGCCCCTTTTGGCAGCACAACATCGTCTTTGCGAATGTCATCACCTGTAGGGCGAATGTTATTCTGCGGCTTCATATCGGTCTGATTGAACTTTACGCCTTGCTCTGTCTGCTCAGTGTTTTCCTGCATGATGACGGCATCGCAGCCTTCAGGAATTTGAGCGCCAGTCATAATTCGAACGCATGTACCTTTGGGCCATTCGCCCTCAAAAGGTTGGCCTGCAAAAGATTTACCCGCCAAAGGCAGAACATTACTTTTGTTTAAGTCGGCAATACGAATAGCGTATCCGTCCATTGCTGAGTTATCAAAAGGCGGAACGAAAATAGGGGAAAGTATATCTTCAGCAAGAACATAGCCAATGGCTTCGGCAAGAGGCAGTTGTAAGGTGGTTTGGATTGGTTTAATTGGCGACAGCATTTGTTCCATCGCTTCTTCGATTGGCATCAAGCCAGGAGCATCACAGCAACCCATAATAGTGTCCTAAATCGTTATTATATTAGCTTTTAATAAAAATCACTTTATCACAGAAATCGTAGCCAGAATAATGACCACGGATAAAATATGGGTGTAATTATTCAAAAATCCGAGTATCCTTGTCAGCCATCCGAAAGGGGTAAATCCCTTTATTTACGGGTATGTTAAGTTGCTCAGTGGTGAGCCGAGAGTTTGTCTGTCGCCTCAATCAAATCAAGTGGTTGAAGTTTAAACGGCAAGGTTATGTAAGAGGAAGTGGAATGTCAGGTCTTAGCGAATCCGCGAAGTTGGTAAAAGATGCGCTAGAAAGCCGCGGTTTGGAGACACCAATGTCACCGAACCAAATCAGTCGAGAAGAGAAAAAAGAAAAGATTCAGCATCACATGCGTGAAATTCTTTCTCTGCTTGAGCTGGACCTTACCGATGACAGTCTTGAAGAAACGCCGCATCGCATTGCAAAGATGTACGTTGACGAGATTTTCTCTGGCCTTGATTACGCTAACTTCCCAAAAATTACGGTGATTGAAAACAAGATGGATGTGAGTGAAATGGTGCGCGTAAAAGGCATCACACTGACAAGCACTTGTGAGCATCACCTAGTAACGATTGATGGCCGTGCAACTGTGGCGTATATTCCTCGCGGAAAAATCATTGGCTTGTCTAAGATTAACCGCATCGTCCGTTTCTTTGCGCAGCGCCCTCAAGTGCAAGAGCGCATGACTCAACAAATTCTAGTCGCGCTACAAACTCTCTTAGAGTCTGATGATGTTGCAGTAACCATTGATGCCACACACTACTGCGTGAAATCACGTGGTGTGATGGATGCAACAAGCGAAACTACCACCACCGCGTTAGGTGGTATTTTTAAGAGCAATCCGGCTACGCGCCACGAGTTCCTACACGGAATTCGTTAGGGCGACCGATACGCTTTACGGATTATTCAAAACCGCTTCCTTGTTGAAGCGGTTTTTACATTTTAACTGCTTACGGATCCACATTCGTTAGCCATCCTTGAAGGATACACTTGTGACAACCTCATTTAAGAGCCTGAATCTTAGAAGTGAACTGATAGAGACACTGAACAGCCTTAACTACACGGAAATGACGCCGATACAACAACAGGCGTTGCCGATTGTTCTTGAAGGTAAAGATGTGATTGGGCAGGGCAAGACAGGCTCGGGTAAAACAGCGGCGTTTACACTTGGGTTACTGAGTAATTTGAACGTTAAACGCTTCCGTGTGCAGACCTTGGTGCTTTGTCCAACTCGCGAGCTTGCCGATCAGGTAGCGAAAGAGGTTCGTACACTGGCACGTGGTATTCACAACATCAAAGTTCTCACGTTGTGTGGCGGCATGCCGATGGGGCCTCAAATTGGCTCGCTAGAGCATGGCGCGCATATCTTGGTGGGTACACCTGGGCGTATTTTGGATCACCTTTCTAAAGGTCGCATCAATCTAGCTGAGATGAACACTTTGGTTCTGGATGAAGCAGATCGAATGTTGGAAATGGGCTTTGAAGAGGCTATTGACGCCATCATTGACGAAGCGCCTCAAGACAGACAAACTTTATTGTTTAGTGCGACGTTTCCGAAAAACATTGAGTCATTAGCATCTAAAGTGATGCGTGATCCTCAAATGATCAAAGTGGAATCAACGCATCAGACAACGACCATCGAGCAGCGATTCTACAAGTTAAACACAACAGAAGAGCGTGATGATGCTCTGGAAGCTTTATTACTGACACATAAACCTGAGTCGTCAGTTGTGTTCTGTAACACCAAGAAAGAAGTCCAGAAGGTGACCGATGAGCTAAGCCATCGTGGGTTTAGCGTTGTTGAACTTCATGGTGATATGGAGCAGCGTGAACGCGAACAGGCATTGACCATGTTTTCTAACAAAAGTGTTTCAATTCTAGTTGCGACCGACGTTGCAGCGCGTGGCCTTGATGTTGATAACCTTGATGCTGTGTTCAATTTTGAATTGTCACGCGACCCTGAAGTGCATGTCCATCGAATTGGCCGTACTGGTCGAGCAGGTTCTAAAGGTGTTGCGTTTAGCTTCTACAGTGAGAAAGAAGAATATCGTGTCGCACGTATTGATGAATACATGGATATCGCGATCTCTCCAGCTGTGCTACCAGAAAAACCACTTGAGAGACCTTTCTACCCTAAAATGCAGACGATTCAGATCCTTGGTGGTAAGAAGCAGAAAGTTCGTGCTGGAGACATATTAGGTACTCTGACGAAACAGGCTGGACTGGATGGGAAGAAAATCGGCAAGATCAACATTCTTCCAATGGTCTCTTATGTGGCTGTTGAACACGAGATTGTAAAGCCCGCATTGAAGCAGCTTCAAAACGGTAAAATGAAAGGGCGCAACTTTAAAGCTCGTGTAATGAAGTAACGTTTTCACTAAATCTTTTTAAAGCCTCCGCACCGGAGGCTTTTTTCGTTTGCTACTCTGTAAATTTGTAAGTAACCCCAAGGCTTACAGACCAGCCGAGATCTCTTTGAATTAACGGGCTGTCCGAGTCATGATGTTCCAACTCAAACTTTACGAGCGTTAACCAATCTGGAGTTATGGTGTAGATGCCAATCAGACCTGTTTGATAAACCCAACTGCTACCAGAGCTGTATGTGTTCAGACCTGACGCAGCGGATTCTTGAGCTGATATATCATAGAGATGCTGCGAGAGCTTTTTATCGCGAAAATCGACTTCAACGTAAGGCGTTAGCGTAAATTGCTCAAAAGGGAGATCAAGGGTTCGCCCTAAATGCAGTTGAATTTCGTATCCATCATGTTCGTTAGTTACATCATGTAAGTAAGTGAGCCGCGCGCCGACGGTACCTATGGTTATACCTAGGTCACCGTTACCATCGCGTTCGTCTATCCCGTTGGGAATATCATCAAAATCATCCGAAACTTCAGCGAATCGCCACTGACCTGAAATCCCTAAATACGGGAGAACAGAGATGTTCACTAGGCTACCATCAACGAATCCGTACTCGCCGTTGTAAAAAAGGTTGGGTTCAAGGGAAAGTGAGCCACCACCATTGTCAGAATAAACTGACTGGCCATAGGCGCCACTCGCGCCGATAAAGCCGAAATCATAATATTGTTCTTGGGCTGATGTGCTAAAAGCGGTTAATGCTGCACATGCGGCAAGTAGGGTGGTCGTTTGCTGTAAGTTCATAAAGGTTCTCCTTATCCACTCAAAAGAAGAACGAACTTTTGATGATTGCGTTGCAGCAACGATTAGAGAAAAAGCGCATAAGATATGCATTTAGTGGCGACATAAGAAAGAAAAGCCAACCCTTTGTTTAGGTTGGCTTTGGTCTCGACTGTTTGGATGGATTAACTGTCGAATAGATACATGTACTCACCGTAGCCTTGTTCTTCCAGTTCCTCGACCGGAATGAACTTCATGGCGGCTGAATTCATGCAATAGCGCAGGCCCGTTGGTGCGGGACCATCTTTAAAAACGTGGCCCAAGTGAGAGTCAGCAAATCGACTTCTAACTTCTGTTCTTGGGTAGACCAAATGGAAATCCGTTTTAGTAACGATGTACGCCTCATTAATAGGTTTGGTAAAACTAGGCCATCCTGTCCCCGACTTGTACTTATCAGTAGAAGAAAACAGAGGCTCACCCGAAACAATATCTACGTAAATGCCGTGTTGTTTGTTATCCCAATACTCGTTGCTGAAAGCTCGTTCGGTTCCTTCTTCCTGAGTAACATAATACTGGAGATCCGTTAACTTAGCTTTAATCTGTTTTTCAGAAGGCTTGCTGTAAGGTTTTACGTTTGAAACGGCCTTGTGATCATCAATCAGCTGGCGCAGTGTCTTAGGATTCTTTTCTCGATCATCACCAAAAATGTCATCCAGGTACTGATCGCGGCCTGATGCGTAACGATAGTAGTTGTAACGGATCTTGTTACGTTTGTAGTAATCCTGATGATAGTTCTCTGCTGGCCAGAACTTGGTGAACTGAATCAGCTCGGTTTTGAGCGGCTTTTTGAAAATTCCAAGCGCTTCGATTTCTGCCATAAAGTTTTCTGCGATCTGCTTTTGCTCATCGTTATGGTAGAAAATTGCAGGGCGGTACTGAGGACCACGGTCAACAAAGGATCCTTTGTTGTCTGTTGGGTCTATATGACGGAAGAATTGGTCAAGAACTTGTTCGTAACTCACGGCTTCTGGGTCATATTTTACTTCGATCACTTCAATATGACCGGACTTACCAGATGAGACCTGCTTGTAGGTCGGGTTTTCTAGCTCGCCACCGGCATAACCAGAAACGACATCGATAACACCATGTAGTTTTTCCAAATCGGATTCTGTACACCAGAAGCAGCCACCCGCTAATGTAGCGACCTGGTAGTCGCCGTAAGCCGAGCTTCTTGTTACGTCGCTATTTGCTGTGCCAAAAAACGACGCTAGTACAGCTGTTAGGGCAATAGCGGAAAACACTATCTTCGACTTCACTTTCATATCAACCTCTTCGATTGCTTTGTCTTTGATTAATAAGAAAGGCAAGTCGTAGGAAAAATTGCATTAGATCTCATTTTTCTAGAGATTTTTGGTTTAGAAAGCAAAAAGGGCAGCTTTCAAGCTGCCCTTTAAGTGAAGAAGTGAAATTAGCCTAGTGACGGCAAAACGCCCATAGTGATGAGCAGCTGGGCCGCGATGATTACAAAGCCAACTGTACCGCTGATCATCAAGCCTGCTGTACCACCAAACACTTGATAGCCACTTTGAGTATCCTCAGCAACACGCGCTTTCTTCACCATCATAATAGGCAGGAATATGGCGAGAATCGCTAGTGCAATCGCTGCGTATCCCAGAGCCATAATAAAGCCTTGTGGGTAGAACAGCGCGAAGCCCATTGGCGGGACAAAGGTAATAGCACCAACGACGATGCGACTGGAAGCGGCTTTCTTCTTGTTGCAGCTATCGCCTAGGAATTCAAACAAACCCAAACTCACGCCTAAGAAAGAAGTCAGCAGTGCTAAGTCAGCAAAAACACCGATTGTCTGACCAAGGCCTGACTGGTGAACTTTGGTCGACAGCGTTGAAATCAGCCCGCTTAGACCTTGGTTATCGACCAACGCATCTTGGCTTACCACTCCAAGGGTTACAATTTGCCAGAAAACGTAAATGATCAAAGGAATAGAAGAGCCCACTATAATGGCTTTACGCAGCGAAGGTGTATTGCCATCTAGGTAGTTCACGATAGCTGGGATACTGCCGTGGAATCCGAAAGACGTAAAGATGACAGGAATAGCTGCGACGACAAGGCCTTGTTCAACAGGCATGCTCAGCAGGTACGACTCAGTCACATTCGGTGCAAGGAACGTTAGAACCATCGCCATCGCGATAAGTTTGATAGTGAATAGTACACGATTCACTTTATCGACCGTACCAGTGCCGATGGTCACCACAGCGGCTACAACTATCGTAAAGATGACTGTTGAGGTCATTCCCGAGATTTCGACACCAGTAAATTGCGAAATGCGTTCACCGAACTGTGCACCACCGCCTGCGATGTACGCAGCACAAAGTGAGTAGAACAAAAACAACATAGAAAAGCTGGCAACCCATTTGCCTTTTTGCCCTAGAAATTGATTGGCGAGAGTATGCAATGTTGCACTCGCGTCTGCATGTTGGTGGAGTTCAATCATCAGTAGAGCGGTATAAGCCATTAGTGCCCAAAGCGCGACCATGATGATGAGTGAAGTAGTGAAGCCAATTCCGGCAGAAGCAAGAGGTAGAGCGAGCATACCTGCACCGATAGTAGTGCCGGCGATGATCAAAGTACTACCCAGAACCTTTGATTTAGTCATGTATATATTTCTTTACGGTATTTGTTTGATTTGGATTTTAAAGCTGGAATAAATGCATATTCCAATACACAAAATCTACTTTTGGGGCATTTTGTGGAATTAAAATGATAATTTCAAGCTAATTGTACATATAAATAACCATTGGTGTATTTATTTGTTTACGGTAAGTCCGATTTTAGACGAGATTCAGTAATGCAAACGTTTACTTGCGATAAAAATCATATCGCATTGATTATTTACTTTGTTCTTTCAAAAAACTGTCATATAAGTGGTTTAAAAAGGAGCAATAGACCTTATATTCATGTTGAGACTTGAAAACAGGTCTATAAAGTTGTTTGTAATTAAGGAGGTCAGAATGAGTGACCAAACATTGAACGAAGAATGCCTTGAATTGCTAGATGCTATGGAGATTGGTTTTGAACTGTCAGATTATGAACAGTCAATCGAAGAGCTAGCAGAAGAAATCTTCAATAAATAATCGTTCGTTGAAATCAACATTCATGTTGATACCAGAAAGAGCCAGTGCAAATGCGCTGGCTTTGTGCTTTTATGAAACTAATGTTTTGTACTAGTTAGCACTATGAATTACCTCGCCCACCTTCACATAGCACAACACTGCGAATCGAGCATGTTGGGAAATTTACTCGGGGACTTTGTAAAAGGTAACCCTGAACACCAATATTCAGCCGATATTGTCCAAGGAATAAAGCTGCATCGGTTTGTCGACAGTACGATCGACAGCCATGCACTTATGTTACAAGCCAGAGAATACTTTCCCGGAAAGAGTCGGCGTTTTTCAGGAATAGCATTGGATATGTTCTGGGATCACTGTCTGGCGTCTGAGTGGCGAAAGTACCATGCCACTAGCTTGCGAGATTTTTGTCTTGATGCCGAAAGTAAAGTCCTTGCTGAATACCCAGAAACACTTCCCGAGCGTTTTACGGCTGTCAGCGGGGCGATGTGGAAAGGTCGGTGGCTGGAATCTTATAAGGAAATTGAGAATATCGAGTACGCGCTGCAAAGAATATCGACTCGTTCGCCCAGAATGGGGGAGCTATCGCGTTGTTTTTACACGTTAGAGCAGCGTTATCAACCATTGAAAGAAATATTCCATACCTTGTACCCAGAGATACTAAACGCTGCGAAAAGATTCTGATAGAATCGGCGACCCTGTTTCATTCGGAAAGTTACCATGTCTTCATTTCAACATCTGGGCCTGTCTCAAGCACTTGCATCTACTGTAGAAAAATTAGGTTTTGACACGCCAACGCCTATTCAGGAGCAAGCCATTCCTCACGTACTTGAAGGAAAAGATGTGCTGGCGGGAGCTCAGACAGGAACAGGGAAAACTGCTGCCTTTGGCTTGCCACTACTCAACAAGCTACTTGATCAGGAAACGTCGAGAGATCCTCAATCGAATGACGTCTTAGCCTTGGTGGTTGTTCCTACACGTGAGTTGGCGCAGCAAGTTTTTGACAGCTTAGCGGCTTATGCAAGTGCGACTGAGATTAAAATTGTGACCGCTTATGGCGGTACCAGTATGAATGTTCAGACGCAAAACCTGAGACAGGGCTGTGATGTATTGATCGCCACACCAGGACGTTTACTGGACCACCTCTACTGTAAAAACATCAATCTTAGAAAAACCAGCTACTTGGTACTGGATGAAGCCGATCGCATGTTAGATATGGGATTCATGCCAGATATCCAACGCATATTAAAAAAGCTCAACCCTGAGCGTCAGACTCTATTTTTCTCGGCGACATTTGATAAGCGTATTAAGACTATTGCTCATAAATTGATGAATGAGCCAGTGGAGGTTCAAGTAACGCCATCAAATAGTACGGCTGAGACGGTTAAACAGATGGTTTATCCAGTCGACAAAAAGCGTAAAGCCGAACTTCTCGCCTATTTAATTGGTTCAAGAAACTGGCAACAGGTACTCGTGTTTACGAAGACTAAGCAGGGCAGTGATGCGCTTGCAAAAGAGCTTAAACTTGACGGAATTAAAGCTGCGTCGATCAATGGGGATAAAAGCCAGGGCGCTCGTCAGAAAGCATTAGATGATTTTAAAACGGGCGCGATTAGGGCGTTAATTGCAACCGATGTCGCGGCTAGAGGGTTAGATATTAATCAGCTAGAGCAAGTGGTTAACTTTGATATGCCTTACAAAGCCGAAGACTATGTTCATCGTATTGGTCGTACTGGCCGAGCTGGTCAGGAAGGTCTGGCGGTATCGCTGATGAGTAAAGACGAAGAATACTTGCTTGAAGCGATAGAGCGGCTTCTTGATGCGCGTTTACCACAAGAGTGGCTACAGGGCTTTGAACCAAGTATTGAAGAGCCAACTGAAAATGAACGCGAGCGTGGTGGAAGACGAAAAAGCCGCTCTTCGGAAAAACGAAAGATGAAAGCAAAGCTCAAGATTCATGCGAATAGAGGCAAGAAGAAGTAGTTAGCCAAATTATTAAGAGCCGCAGAGATGCGGCTTTTTTATGCATGATTAACAAATCATCAATATAAACATAGGATTAACTGTTTTTGAGCGATATATTGATCGCGGGCATTATTCATAAAGGACTTGATATGCAGCTTGAGCTACTCAAAGAAGGTGATGTTGAGAAACTTCTTGAGTTTGAGATTCAAAACAGAGAATGGTTTGAAGCCAATATTCCCCCGCGTGAGACAGATTTCTATTCACTCGAAGGTGTAAAAGAACACATTCAGGTATTCCTACTGGAGTTTGCCGCGAAAACTTTGGTTCCAATGTTAATCGTTGACGAGAGCGGATCCATTCTTGGCCGCGTAAATGTATCTAACATTAGCCGTCGCAGGAAAATTGCTCATATTGGCTATCGAGTTGGGAAGTCCTTCACCAACCGTGGTGTTGCGAAGTTTGCCGTCTCCAACATTATTCGAGTTGTTGAAAAAATGGGCGTTGAAAAGTTGGTGGCTTACGCATCCACTGAAAACTTGGCGTCACAGAAGGTATTAACTGCTAACGGATTTCGGCCAATGAAGGTAGTAAACAATTACGCGGAAATGCACGGAAAGCCGATTGACTGTATTGAGTATCAATTACGAATCAATTGAGGAGCAATGGATGATTAAGCAAGTAGGTACTACACAAATCAAAGAATACCACAAGGCAACTTGCCACTGTGGAAGTGTTGAATTGGAGCTGCACCTTCCACAAGGGATCGATAAACCCAGGCGGTGCGACTGTTCGATTTGCCGAAGAAAAGGTGCTATTGTCGCTTCGGTAAAACTGGATGGAATTCGCATACTTAAAGGCCAAGAGTTGCTTAAGCTTTACCAATTTAATACAGGAACGGCTAAGCACTACTTTTGCTCTGAATGCGGTATTTACACGCACCACCAACGACGTTCAGACCCAACTGAATATGGCTACAATATAGGGTGTTTAGAAGGGGTAAACCCCTTTGATTTGGGTGACGTTGTCACTAATGATGGTGTCAATCATCCAGCAGATCGTTGAGTCTCAGTAAGGAGTTATCATGGAATTTCCAATCAAAGCGTCTTGCCAGTGTGGGCAGCTTTCCTATCAACTCAAAGCTGCACCTTTAAAAGTCATTGCATGCCACTGTCAAGAATGTCAGAAATTGTCGACTAGCCCGTATAGCGTAACAGCTATTGTTAAGACTGAAGATATTGAATTTCAGGGGAAGTTGAATGAGTGGCAGCGTATAGCGGAAAGTGGCAATAAAAACTTTGCTAAATTCTGTGGTGACTGTGGCAACCGTGTTTATCATTACAATCCAGATGACACGGCAACTATTAAGCTTAAACTTAAGCCAGCAGGGGTAGAGTATAGCGCCCTCTTTGAGCCACAAATGCATGTTTGGTTAAGCGAGAAGCAAAGCTGGGTCAAAATACCAAAAGACATCCCATGCTTTGATAAGCAACCTTAAGAAGAGGAGCCTGTAGGCTCCTTTTTTGTTGCGAAACACTTGGCTTTTTATATTGATTATAAAGTCATTAAAAGCAAAGGGTTGGGTTGCTTTTTTGAACCGGAAGCCTTTTCTGCCTAGCTTCAGCCGCCTTGACTTAGTCATTTCATGCACTATTACTTACCGATAGCACCACGTAATGCTGATGGAACAGTATTTGGAGTTATCACTATGAAAAAAACCTTAACTTTGCTTTGTGCGGTTATGGCCTCGACTTCGGTCTTTGCAGCAAGCGATGTCACTGTTTACGGTGACGATTCATACCCTCCTTATTCCTACGTTGAAAGCGGTAGGGTAACGGGGATTTACACCGTTATCTTGGAACGTATTTTTTCTAAAATGCCAGACTACAGTGTGACCATCAAAGGAGTACCTTGGAAACGAGGCTTGTCCGAAGTAGAAGGCGGTAAAATTTTTGCCCTTTATCCACCGTATAAACGCCCTGATCAACGTCCTTACATGGAATACGACATGCCAATACTCGATGAAAAACTGGTTGTGGTTTGTCAGAAGTCAGTATTAAGTAGCCCAAAACCTAATTGGCCTGGTGACTACATGGGCTTAACGATAGGTAACAATGCTGGGTTTTCTGCAGGTGGCGATGAGTTCAGAGCGGCAGTCAAAGCCGGAAAGATCAAACTGAATGAAACGAAAGGCACACCTAAAAATCTGCTCAAATTGATCGCTGGGCGTGTTGACTGTTACATGAATGATGCTCTTTCCATTCAATGGGAGCTTAAAAAGCTTCAAAATGAAGGCAAGTACGATGGTCAAAGCGTTGTAGAGGGTGCCACCATCAGTTCAGAGCAGGGTTTCTTAGGCTTTGCGACCAATGGCGGAAAATTCCCATTTAAAGATGATTTCAAAGCGCAATATCATAAAGTTTTGTCTGAAATGAAAGAGAGCGGAGAAGTTGATCAGATAGTGAACGACTTTATTAAATAAGTGACTATTGACATAATAATAAAACGGAAGCAACAAGCTTCCGTTTTTCTTTTCTAGCCCTAAACCACCTTCTTTAGAAGGTGGTGATCGTTCTTTTGGGCTTTGCCCGAAGAACGCTCATGTTCAAGATGTCCTCGTTTGCAACCAACAAATGAAGGAAATAACGAACATGAGCAGATATGAATCCGCTTCACACGTTTATCATCGGTGCCAATATCATATTGTTTGGACACCTAAATATCGACTAAAGATTCTGAAAGGAAATTTAGGCAAAGAGCT
>NZ_JPQB01000037.1:0-3206 GCF_000740665.1 Vibrio sp. B183
AGAAGACCCTTTGGGGTTGTATGGTTAAGTGACTAAGCGTACACGGTGGATGCCTTGGCAGTCAGAGGCGATGAAGGACGTATTAACTTGCGATAAGCCCAGATTAGACAGTAAAAGTCATTTGAGTCTGGGATTTCCGAATGGGGAAACCCACCTGCATAAGCAGGTATCATTATCTGAATACATAGGGTAATGAGGCGAACCGGGGGAACTGAAACATCTAAGTACCCCGAGGAAAAGAAATCAACCGAGATTCCGAAAGTAGCGGCGAGCGAAATTGGATTAGCCCTTAAGCCTTTAATGCGTCAGGTGAAAGTTCTGGAAAGTTCTGCGATACAGGGTGATAGCCCCGTAACCGACAGCGCGTTTTAGGTGAAATCGAGTAGGGCGGGACACGTGATATCCTGTCTGAATATGGGGGGACCATCCTCCAAGGCTAAATACTACTGACTGACCGATAGTGAACCAGTACCGTGAGGGAAAGGCGAAAAGAACCCCTGTGAGGGGAGTGAAATAGAACCTGAAACCGTGTACGTACAAGCAGTAGGAGCACCTTCGTGGTGTGACTGCGTACCTTTTGTATAATGGGTCAGCGACTTATATTCAGTAGCAAGGTTAACCATCTAGGGGAGCCGTAGAGAAATCGAGTCTTAACTGGGCGTCGAGTTGCTGGATATAGACCCGAAACCAGGTGATCTAGCCATGGGCAGGTTGAAGGTTGAGTAACATCAACTGGAGGACCGAACCGACTAATGTTGAAAAATTAGCGGATGACTTGTGGCTAGGGGTGAAAGGCCAATCAAACCTGGAGATAGCTGGTTCTCCCCGAAATCTATTTAGGTAGAGCCTCGGACGAATACTACTGGGGGTAGAGCACTGTTAAGGCTAGGGGGTCATCCCGACTTACCAACCCTTTGCAAACTCCGAATACCAGTAAGTACTATCCGGGAGACACACGGCGGGTGCTAACGTCCGTCGTGGAGAGGGAAACAACCCAGACCGCCAGCTAAGGTCCCAAATTACAGCTAAGTGGGAAACGATGTGGGAAGGCTTAGACAGCTAGGATGTTGGCTTAGAAGCAGCCATCATTTAAAGAAAGCGTAATAGCTCACTAGTCGAGTCGGCCTGCGCGGAAGATGTAACGGGGCTAAGCTGTAAACCGAAGCTGCGGCAATGCATTTTATGTATTGGGTAGGGGAGCGTTCTGTAAGCCGTTGAAGGTGTGTTGTAAAGCATGCTGGAGGTATCAGAAGTGCGAATGCTGACATGAGTAACGATAAAGGGGGTGAAAAACCTCCTCGCCGGAAGACCAAGGGTTCCTGTCCAACGTTAATCGGGGCAGGGTAAGTCGACCCCTAAGGCGAGGCCGAAAGGCGTAGTCGATGGGAAACGGGTTAATATTCCCGTACTTCTTACAATTGCGATGGGGGGACGGAGAAGGCTAGGTGGGCCTGGCGACGGTTGTCCAGGTTCAAGTGCGTAGGCTTGAGAGTTAGGTAAATCCGGCTCTCTCTAAGGCTGAGACACGACGTCGAGCACCTACGGGTGTGAAGTCATTGATGCCATGCTTCCAGGAAAAGCCTCTAAGCTTCAGATTGTAAGGAATCGTACCCCAAACCGACACAGGTGGTCGGGTAGAGAATACCAAGGCGCTTGAGAGAACTCGGGTGAAGGAACTAGGCAAAATGGTACCGTAACTTCGGGAGAAGGTACGCTCCTGTCGGTGAAGTCCCTTGCGGATGGAGCTAACGGGAGTCGCAGATACCAGGTGGCTGCAACTGTTTATTAAAAACACAGCACTGTGCAAAATCGTAAGATGACGTATACGGTGTGACGCCTGCCCGGTGCCGGAAGGTTAATTGATGGGGTTAGACGTAAGTCGAAGCTCTTGATCGAAGCCCCGGTAAACGGCGGCCGTAACTATAACGGTCCTAAGGTAGCGAAATTCCTTGTCGGGTAAGTTCCGACCTGCACGAATGGCGTAATGATGGCCACGCTGTCTCCACCCGAGACTCAGTGAAATTGAAATCGCTGTGAAGATGCAGTGTACCCGCGGCTAGACGGAAAGACCCCGTGAACCTTTACTACAGCTTGGCACTGAACATTGACCCTACATGTGTAGGATAGGTGGGAGGCTTTGAAACCGGTACGCCAGTATCGGTGGAGCCGTCCTTGAAATACCACCCTTGTAGTGTTGATGTTCTAACTTAGACCCGTTATCCGGGTTGAGGACAGTGCCTGGTGGGTAGTTTGACTGGGGCGGTCTCCTCCCAAAGAGTAACGGAGGAGCACGAAGGTGGGCTAATCACGGTTGGACATCGTGAGGTTAGTGCAATGGCATAAGCCCGCTTGACTGCGAGAATGACAATTCGAGCAGGTGCGAAAGCAGGTCATAGTGATCCGGTGGTTCTGTATGGAAGGGCCATCGCTCAACGGATAAAAGGTACTCCGGGGATAACAGGCTGATACCGCCCAAGAGTTCATATCGACGGCGGTGTTTGGCACCTCGATGTCGGCTCATCACATCCTGGGGCTGAAGTCGGTCCCAAGGGTATGGCTGTTCGCCATTTAAAGTGGTACGCGAGCTGGGTTTAGAACGTCGTGAGACAGTTCGGTCCCTATCTGCCGTGGGCGTTGGAAGATTGAAGGGGGCTGCTCCTAGTACGAGAGGACCGGAGTGGACGAACCTCTGGTGTTCGGGTTGTCATGCCAATGGCATTGCCCGGTAGCTAAGTTCGGAATCGATAACCGCTGAAAGCATCTAAGCGGGAAGCGAGCCCTGAGATGAGTCTTCCCTGACTCCTTGAGAGTCCTAAAGGGTTGTTCGAGACTAGAACGTTGATAGGCAGGGTGTGTAAGCGTTGTGAGGCGTTGAGCTAACCTGTACTAATTGCCCGTGAGGCTTAACCATACAACACCCAAAGGGTTTTGATGGACTCAAAGCAAGAACTTTGAATGTGTAAATACAGAACTTAAAAACAGCTTTCCGAATTAAAGAATTTGCTTGGCGACCATAGCGTTGTGGACCCACCTGATTCCATGCCGAACTCAGAAGTGAAACGCAATAGCGCCGATGGTAGTGTGGGGCTTCCCCATGTGAGAGTAGGACATCGCCAGGCTTTAATTTCGACTTTGTCTATATGTTAGACAAGTCACCATAAGATTCTAAAAAAGTTTAGAGTTTTATGTTGACTTCAACAGTCAGT
>NZ_JPQB01000038.1:0-1266 GCF_000740665.1 Vibrio sp. B183
TTCAATTGGTTTTTAGAAACTTACCGTTATTGCCTCTAGTAATCTTCTATCCGGTATCTTATCTCATTGTCTTGGCTACTGCTAAGAAGCGCCTGTAGTGGTCAATTAAAATTGGCCACAGTTTTGTAAGTTTCCCAGTAAAGCCTTTCCGACTCATTCGGAGTTAAGCCACCGTTGTACTGGTGCGGCCTGACTTGGCTGTAGTATTTAATGATATAGCCAACAATGCTCTGCCAAGCTTCATCTAAACTACGATAACCACTAGCTGGCACCCATTCAGTTTTCAAGCTTCTAAAGAAGCGCTCCATCGGACTATTATCCCAACAGTTACCTCTCCGAGATAGACTCTGTTTAATTTGGTATCGCCATAGGGCCTGACGGTATTTCCGACTCGTATAATGCGTTCCTTGGTCGCTATGGAACATAACTCCTGTAGGCATTCCTCGTGACTCATAAGCCATCTTTAATGCTTTGATGGTCAACTGACTGTCGGGCGAAAAGGACATAGCCCAACCAACAGGTTTTCGAGCGAATAAGTCGATGACTACCGCTAAATAAGCCCAACGACTCCCTGCCCAAATATAAGTAACGTCTCCGACCCATACTTGATTTGGAGCAGTTACAACAAACTGCCTCTCCAAGTGATTGGGGATGTTTACATGTTCTAGGGGCTGCTTCCTATACTTATGTTTTGGTAGTTGCCTGCTCACTAGGCCGAGCATTTTCATTATTTTACTAGCGCGATATCGAATCAGACTCATGCCAGAATTCGTAACGATGCCTGCAATAGTTCGAGCGCCTGCTGAACCATTACTCGCATTGTGAGCCTCTTGGACAAGCGCTCTCATTCTAACTTCATTCGCAGGAATAGCTTTTGGTCGCGTTTTCCAATATTTGTAACTACTGCGATGGACACCGAATATGCTACACAGTTTGAGAATGCTGTAGCTCTGTTTGAGTCTCTCGATTATCGAGAATTTTTCAATGAGTCCGACATCAACAGAGCTGTAGCCTTTTTTATGATTTCGTTGTGCTCTTCCAGCTCGGCGATCCGCTTTTTAAGCTCTCGGATCTCTATTTGTTCTGGCGTCAGAGGTGCTGCCTTTGGGGTAATACCCTGTCTCTCTTGTTTAAGCTGCCTTACCCACTTGTCCATAGCCGATTTGCTCACATTCATCGCTTTAGAAGCTTCGCCCACGGAGTAACCTTGGTCAACAACTAGCTGAGCAGCTTCAAGTTTAAATTCTGGGCTGAAAGTTCTTCTCG
>NZ_JPQB01000039.1:0-56809 GCF_000740665.1 Vibrio sp. B183
TTTCCTTTCAGAATCTTTAGTCGATATTTAGGTGTCCAAACAATATGATATTGGCACCGATGATAAACGTGTGAAGCGGATTCATATCTGCTCATGTTCGTTATTTCCTTCATTTGTTGGTTGCAAACGAGGACATCTTGAACATGAGCGTTCTTCGGGCAAAGCCCAAAAGAACGATCACCACCTTCTAAAGAAGGTGGTTTAGGGCTAGAAAACAAATAAGGCGCTGTCTCAGCGCCTTATTGATAGTTAGCCTTCCATGTTTAGCACTCAAAAGCGTAAACCGTCGAATAACAATATTCTTGGTTCGGTTTGAGAATGCAGCTCGGTTGAGGCCACTCTGAGTGATTGGGTGAGTCAGGCAAAAATTGAGTTTCTAGCGCCACCCCAGCGTAGTCAGAATACGTGCTACCACTGCGGCTAGGTGTGCCTTCTAACCAGTTTCCCGTATAAAGTTGAAGCGCGGGTTTATCAGTGGTCACTCTCATCTTCACTTTGCCATCCTGACTGGATAAACGGGCGATTGGCTGACGTTTATTGCGTTTAGGATCGAAGTAGAAGCTGTGATCATACCCCTTAGCGATTTGCTGCTGCCCATCAAGCAAAAAGTCCTGACGAATGACTTTCTGCCATCTAAAGTCAAACCCACTACCATCGACTAAAGACAATGAACCATGTGGAATGCCAACTTCAGATGTCGGCAAGTAATAATCTGCGTCGATTTGCAGAAGATGCTCACGTCCGTCAACACCGGATTCAGCACCATGAAGGTTAAAGTAGGCATGATTGGTTAAGTTGACCGGCGTTGCCTTATCGGTCGTTGCCAGATAACGAATTTCGACCTGATTGTCTTCGCTCAGCGAATAGCAAACTGACGCATCTAAGTTACCAGGAAAACCCTGATCGCCATCCTTAGATTGATAGCTGAACACCACCTTGCTTTGACTTTGCTCGACAATTTTCCAGCGTACTTTATCCATTCCGACTGTACCGCCATGTAAGCAGTTACCAGCCTGATTGGTTGTGACCCGATGTGTCTTCCCTTCCAACTCAAAACAACCTTTGGCAATGCGGTTTGCGTAGCGCCCTACTGTTACCCCCAAGTAACTTTGTTGAGCTTGAAAGTCAGACATGGCCCCTACACCAAGTAAGACCTCGCGTTGCTCGCCGCACGCCAAAGGTAGCTGACAACTGAGCCAGGTGGCTCCGATGTCCATCAACACAATGCTGCCCCCTGCAGCATTGGTCAATTCCACAAGCTGAGCAGGCTGACCGTCAAAAGCAGGCTGCTCAGTCATTGTCACCAATAAGGATGATTTCATGGTTGGTCCTTATAAGACTTCGACTAAGCCAGCACCACTTTTAGCCTGACAAACATAGATAGATTCTTTGAGCCCTGTCGCCGCGTGGTACTGGCTCTCAACCGCTTCCGTCACTTTATCTACTAGTGCGGGCGGTACTAAAGCCACAATACAACCGCCGAAGCCACCACCTGTCATACGTACGCCACCTTGCTCACCAATCACGGACTTAACAATCTCAACTAAGGTGTCGACCTCAAACACAGTAATCTCAAAATCATCGCGCATCGAAGCATGAGACTGAGCCATCAACTCTCCCATACGTTTAAGGTCATTGGCTCTTAATGCATCAGCGGCTTCAAGCGTACGGTCATTTTCAGTAATGACATGGCGAGCGCGTTTGGCAACAACGTCATCAAGCATGTCAGATTGCTCATTAAACTGCTCAATGGTGACATCACGTAACGCTTTAACACTGAAACGCTGTGCAGCGATCTCACACTGCTCACGTCGGGTATTGTATTCACTCCCCACTAAACCGCGCTGTTTATTACTGTTAATGATCATCACGGCCACGTCTTCTGGCATAGAAACGGGCTGTGTTTCCAGAGAACGGCAATCCAGCAGCATGGCGTGGTTTTCCATTGCCTCAGCCGAAATCATCTGATCCATAATCCCGCAGTTGCAGCCGACGAATTCGTTTTCTGCCTGTTGGCCATTGAGTGCAACTTCTGCCTGAGTCATTTCAAGGTTGTAGAGTACCTTGAACGTCTGACCAATCACGACTTCAAGTGCAGCCGAGGAACTCAGCCCAGCCCCCTGAGGGACGTTACCGCTCACGGCAAGATCAGCACCTTGGATGTCATAACCACGCTGCAGTAAAAACTTCACCACACCCCGGATGTAATTCGCCCACATCTTGTCCTGTTGGAAAGTGATCTCTTCAGCGAGGTCAAACTCATCCACCTGATCATCATAATCAACCGCAATGACACGGACTCGACTGTCATCTCGTTTTGCAGCCGCCACTACCGTCTGATAGTTAATGGCACATGGTAGGACAAAACCATCATTGTAATCGGTGTGCTCTCCAATCAGGTTGACTCGCCCCGGCGCCTGAATAATGTGGCTGGGTTGGTAATTCAGCACCTGTGTAAACGATGCTTTTACTGCTTGAGTGAGTTCTGACATATTAGATTCCTAGCCTTAAGTTGTTAGTTTTCAGTGATCAATAGTTACCACCGAAAATTTGATTCGTCACATCTCTATTGGATAAAGGTTAGCGCTCAAAATAGAGCGGAATTATCCTTCTTTGTAGTGCCCATCACTGACGTCACGCAGGCGCTGTGCCGCCTGTTCCGCAGTCAAATCACGCTGGCTCTCCGCCAGCATCTCGTACCCGACCATAAACTTACGCACTGAGGCACTGCGCAGTAGCGGCGGGTAGAACAACGCATGCAATTGCCAATGTTCGATATCCATTCCCTGTTCAAAGAAAGGCGCGTAATGCCAACCCATGGAATATGGGAAAGAGCACTGGAACAGGTTGTCATAACGGCTCGTGAGCTTTTTGATTGCTACGGCAAGATCGTCACGCTGCGCTTCGCTCAGCTCATTCATGCGGCGGATATGAGTTTTCGGTAATAACATGGTCTCAAACGGCCAAGCCGCCCAGTACGGCACCAATGCCACCCAATGCTCGGTTTCAACCACAATACGTGAGCCATCTTTGAGCTCAGCGTCCACATAATCGACCAGAAGATTGGAGCCATGTTCGTCGTAATACGCTTTTAAGTGATGCTCTTTACGTTCAATTTCGTTGGGTAAAAAGCTATTGGCCCAGATTTGTCCGTGCGGGTGAGGCTGTGAACAGCCCATGGTTTCGCCTTTGTTCTCAAACGCTTGCACCCATACGTACTCTTGACCCAGTTCTTCAATTTGCTCATTCCAGGTATCAATAACATCGCGGATCTTTTCCACTGGCAGCTCTGGCAATGTTTTGCTGTGGTCTGGAGAAAAACAGATCACTCGACTTAATCCGCGAGCACCCTGAGTTTTAAACAATGGGCTGTTAGATTGCGGTGCCTCAGGCGAGTCCGTCATCAAAGCGGCAAAATCATTGGTAAACACATACGTCCCCTGATAATCCGGATTTACATCACCAGAGATTCTCTCGTTTGTCGGACACAGAAAACATTTCTCGTCATAGCTCGGAAGCTCATCAACCGCTGGATTTTCATCGGCTCCACTCCAAGGGCGTTTCGCTCTGTGTGGTGAGACTAATATCCACTGACCTGTCAGTGGGTTGTAGCGGCGATGTGGGTGATCCACAGGGTTAAACTCAATCTTCGACATCTCAATTACTCAACTTAAAAAATTCAATCTTTTTCTGCATTTCAATCAGGATCAGTCCCACCTAAACATCGGGATATCCGGACGGGTTGTCCGATTGCCAGCGCC
Organism: Vibrio sp. B183; assembly: GCF_000740665.1. Lineage (NCBI taxonomy): Bacteria > Pseudomonadati > Pseudomonadota > Gammaproteobacteria > Vibrionales > Vibrionaceae > Vibrio > Vibrio sp. B183. Next base: position 3,762 of record NZ_JPQB01000039.1, read on the forward strand.
AAGTATCTGCGCTCATCTCCGCCACACTGCGCGTCGCTTTCCAGCCCAGTTCCTGTTCGGCCTTTTCAGTACTTGCCCAACACTCCGCAATGTCACCCGGTCGACGCGGACACAACTCGTAAGGCACTGGCTTTCCACAAGCGGAGCCAAACGCATCCACCATCTCAAGTACGCTGGAACCTCGGCCCGTACCCAGGTTATAGATGTGTAGCCCGGCTTGTTCACCGACTGACTTTAAGGCCGCAATGTGGCCATCGGCTAAATCCATAACATGAATATAATCACGTACTCCGGTGCCATCTGGGGTTGGATAATCATCACCAAACACCGATAACTTTTCTCGGCGCCCAACGGCCACTTGAGCAATGAATGGCATCAAATTGTTTGGAATGCCTTGCGGGTCTTCACCCATAGTGCCGGACGGATGAGCCCCGACCGGGTTGAAGTAACGCAATAAGGTAATACTCCAGCTATCATCGGCTGCGAAAAGGTCACTTAAGCATTGCTCCACCATGTATTTGCTGCGGCCATAAGGGTTGGTCGTGGCACCAGTTGGCGAGTCTTCCGTAATCGGAACTACCTCAGGGTCGCCATAAACGGTCGCGGACGAACTGAAGACGATGCTCTTTACACCAGCTTTGCGCATCGCACGCGCCAGCACCAAAGAGCCATTCACGTTGTTATCGTAGTACTCAAGTGGTTTTTGCACTGACTCCCCCACCGCTTTCAGACCAGCGAAGTGAATGACCGCGCCAATCTGATGCTGCTCAAAAACGCTATCCAGAAAAGCTTCGTCACGAATGTCGCCCAGATGAAAACACGGTCGCTGGCCTGTAAGCGCTTCGATTCGATCTAACACCGCCTGTTTCGCATTACATAAGTTATCGATGATGATCGGTTCCATGCCCGCTTCAATCATCTGCACGCAGGTATGACTGCCGATGTAACCCATTCCACCTGTGACTAGTACTTTCACTCTTGCCTCTCTGTCTAAACACTTAGTGTGTGATCTTCGGTTCGCTGAAAAGTCTAGCAATCAACAAGGATCACTTTCCGTGATCAAATTCGCATTGTGTAAACGTTTCCACAAATTATCATTTAAACTTATATATAACCAATCAAGTAAAAGTGGATAGGTAAATACGACATTGTTGAGTTTAATCAGTAGGATACCTGTTCACAGTGACATTCTGTTGCCCTACACATTCCTGGTCAGAAATTTTTACTAAAAATTATTACAAGCGTATGAGGATTGTTTACAATGGCGGAAACAGTGACTTGCCCAAAGGAGTTGGGCTCGCCAACGGAAAAAACACATGGCTACATTAAAAGATATTGCAACAGAAGCGGGCGTTTCATTAGCGACCGTCTCCAGAGTTCTCAATGACGATCCGACATTGAGCGTCAAAGAAGAAACCAAACACCGGATTCTGGAAATTGCCGAAAAGCTGGAATACAAAACCAGCAGCTCAAAAAAGTCGATTCTGGTCAGAAAACAGCAGCACCACTTTCTGGCGGTATACAATTACAAGCAGGAAGCGGAAGTTAACGACCCTTACTACCTTTCGATTCGCCATGGTATAGAAACCCAATGTGACAAGCTGGGCATTGAATTGACCAATTGTTACGACAGCGAAGTATCAGTAGAGAGCAATAAGATCACAGGTGTTCTCCTAGTCGGCCGTAGTAGCGCCGAAGTGCTAAAGGACGTTGAAAAATTCACCGACAATATTTGCTATGTGGATTTCGGTGATAGCGAGTCACCCTTCGATTCCGTCGATATTGACCTAGTGCGCATCAGCAAAGAGATTACCGATTTCTTTATCGACCAAGGCTATCAGCGTATCGGCTTTATCGGCGGTCAAGATACCACTGACACGCCAGACATCCGTGAGGTGGCCTTTGCCGAGTACGGTCAACTGAAAGGCGTGGTCTCTTTGGGCGATATCTATCGTGGTGATTTCACCAGCTCTTCTGGTTACGATTTAGCGAAACAAATGCTGGCAAAGAATGACCACCCGAGCGCTCTATTTATTGCCTCTGACTCGATTGCCATCGGCGTATTGCGTGCGATTCATGAGCAAGGCCTAAGCATTCCTCAGGATATTGCTCTAATCAGTGTGAATGACATTCCGACGGCTAAATTTACCTTCCCGTCTTTGTCTACCGTGCGGATTCATTCTGAGATGATGGGGATTCAGGGCGTTAACCTGCTGGTAGAAAAAGCTCGCGATGGTCGAGCGTTACCGCTTCAGGTCTATGTTCCAAGTAAACTCAAGCTTCGCGACACGACAAAACCTTAATAGTCGCTCCCCTTCCCCGTCATCTAAGGCGCTGATTTTCAGCGCTTTTTTATTATCAAAAACAAGCACACACCTACATTACGCTGCTGTTTTACTGATTTTTACTTTCCAGATAATCACTCCTTTACCCAGATCACAGCTTTCAGATAGATCGCTCAATAATTCGTGATCAAGTTAAAGTAAAACGTTTTCACACATTTGTTTTAGTAAAATTTTTACTAATATATTTTCCAGATAGTCAAAAAAGACTTTTACTCACTATTACGTCGGCATAGCCCAATTCACTTTGAATCAGTGTGAGCGTATTCACCACCAGACTTTTTTAAAGTGCAAACAAGCTGCCTTGGCCGAGGGAGAACGAACGTGAACAACTGGGAAAACTTCCTACATTTGCATGAGAACCGTATGGCACCACGTGCCTACTTCTTCTCATACGACTCAGTAAAAACCGCTCAAACATTCCAGCGTGAACTAAGCCGCCACTTTATGCTGCTAAGTGGTCAATGGAACTTTAACTTCTTTACTAACTCCATGCTGGTACCCGAAGAGTTCTACTCACAAAAGATGGAACAGTGGGGCCAGATTACGGTTCCTAATATGTGGCAAATGGAAGGCCACGGCGACCTTCAGTACACAGACGAAGGCTTCCCATTCCCAATCGATGTGCCCTATGTTCCAAGTGACAACCCAACTGGCGCTTACCAACGTACATTCACACTCGGTGAGAACTGGAAAAACAAGCAAACCATCATCAAATTTGATGGCGTAGAAACTTACTTTGAAGTGTATGTAAACGGCACATACGTAGGCTTTAGTAAAGGCAGCCGTTTAACCGCTGAATTCGATATCTCTAACTATGTTAAACAAGGTGAAAACCTGCTTTCAGTACGAGTTATGCAGTGGGCAGATTCCACCTATATTGAAGACCAAGACATGTGGTGGACAGCAGGTATCTTTCGTGACGTCTATTTGCTAGGAAAAGAACAAGTTCACGTCCAAGACATAACGGTTCGCACTGATTTCGACGACGATTACGTCGCGGCGACACTTTCTTGCCAAGTCGAAATAGAAAACCTATCAGCCCTGCAAGCCTCGGGCTATGCCCTTGATTATGCATTGATGGATAAAAGCCAGCTTGTTGCGCAAGGTTCATGCAGTAACCTGACCATCGACAACAAAACGCAGGCGAGTTTTACGCTTGAGATCGACGCTCCCATTCATTGGACAGCCGAAAATCCATACCTTTACCAACTGGTTTTAACCTTAAAAGACCAGCTAGGTAAAACCCTCGAAGTCATTCCTCAACGTGTTGGTTTCCGTGACATCAAAGTGCGCGATGGGCTGTTCTACATCAACAACCAATATGCGATGCTGCATGGTGTTAACCGCCACGATAACGATCACCTAAAAGGTCGTGCTGTCGGAATGGATCGCGTAGAGAAAGATTTGGTGTTGATGAAGCAGCACAACATCAACTCAGTCCGTACCGCGCACTACCCGAACGATCCACGCTTCTACGAGCTGTGTGACATTTACGGTTTGTTTGTGATGGCTGAAACCGATGTTGAGACTCATGGTTTTGCCAATGTCGGGGATTTAAGCCGCATCACTAACGATGCTGCGTGGGAAGCCGTCTTCGTAGACCGTGCAGAGCGCCACGTCCACGCTCAGAAAAACCATCCTTCTATCATCATGTGGTCGCTGGGTAATGAGTCAGGCTACGGCTGCAACATTCGCGCGATGTACCAAGCCACCAAAGCCATCGATGACACTCGCCTAGTCCATTACGAAGAAGACCGTGATGCGGAAGTGGTCGATGTCATTTCCACCATGTACTCCCGTGCGCAGCTGATGAATTACTTTGGTGAGTTCCCACACGAGAAACCGCGCATCATCTGTGAATACGCACATGCAATGGGCAATGGTCCAGGCGGTTTAACCGAATACCAGAATGTGTTCTACCAACACGACCACATTCAAGGTCACTATGTTTGGGAATGGTGTGACCATGGCATTCTCGCTCGTGATGAAGCCGGGACGGAGTTCTACAAGTACGGTGGCGACTACGGCGATTATCCGAACAACTACAACTTCTGTATGGACGGCCTTGTGTACCCAGACCAAACACCTGGTCCGGGCCTGAAAGAGTACAAGCAAGTCATTGCACCAGTGAAAATCCGTGCGGTTGATGAGCGAGCTAGCAAGTTCAAGGTTGAAAACAAATTGTGGTTCAGCGATCTCAATGACTACACCATCACCGCAGATATCCGTGCTGAAGGTGAAACGCTGCGCAGCGTTCATTTCAAGGTAGATGATCTTGCCGCTAATTCTGAGCGCGAAATCGACATTGCGATTCCGCAGTTGGACGAGCGTGAAGCCTTCATCAACTTCACAGTACGCAAAGATTCTCGCACGCTTTACAGCGAAGCCAATCATGAGATTGCCGTTTACCAATACCCGCTCAAACAGAGCACTGCTGTTGAAGAAATTTTTACCAATCACAACGCGACACCACTTCACGTAGAAGAGAACCGACTTAGCTATCTGATTTCAGGCCACAACTTCGCTCTCAACTTCTCGAAAGTGAACGGTAAGCTGACCTCTTGGCTGGTTAATGGTGAAGAACTGGTCAAGTCTGAGCCCAAGCTCAACTTCTTTAAGCCAATGATCGATAACCATAAACAAGAGCATGACGGTCTATGGGAACCTGCGCACTTGCAAATCATGCAAGAGCACTTCCGCACATTAAATGTTGAGCAAGTGAACGGCAAAATAGAAATCACGACCACCAGCATTATTGCGCCGCCCGTGTTTGATTTTGGTATGCGCTGCGAGTACCGCTACCAAATCAATGCCGAAGGTCAGTTGAATCTCGAGCTAAGCGGCGAGCGTTACGGTGATTACCCGCATGTGATACCTGTCATCGGCTTGGACCTTGGCATCAACGGTCACTTCGACCAAGTGAAATACTACGGTCGCGGCCCTGAAGAGAACTACCAAGACAGCAAACAAGCCAACCTGATCGATGTTTACCAAAGCACAGTCGCTGACATGTTCGAAAACTACCCGTTCCCACAAAACAATGGCAACCGCCAACATGTTCGCTGGGCAGCACTAACCAACCGTGACGGCATGGGATTACTGGTAAAACCGCAACAAGAGATCAACTTCAGCGCTTGGTTCTACACCAACCAAAACTTGCATCAGGCACAACACACAACGGAGCTAGAAAAGAGCGGTTACATCACCCTCAACCTCGACCATAAATTGATGGGACTTGGTTCTAACTCTTGGGGCAGTGAAGTGTTCGACTCATACCGAGTGTATATGGATACCTTCCGCTATGGCCTCACCCTGATGCCATTGCAGGCCGGAGATTGCAGTGCACAAGACCTAGCCGCCCATAACTTTGGTCACGACTTCTTTACTCCCACTCAGCGAAACGAGGCATAACCATGATCGTGTTAGAAAACTTAGCGCAATTCAAAGTCGTTTACCGCGATGGTCGTAAATGGAACCGCTGTATTGAAGCGATTGAAAACATCGCCAACATCAAAGATGGCGTGATGCATTCAATTGGCGACTCTCTGGTTTACATGATTGAAGATGGAGTGGCTCGTCACACTGACACCTTTGAAGGTAACCGTCGCTACTTCGACATTCATTACTACCTGGAAGGAAAAGAGACGGTTGAATTTGCTAAAAAATCTCAGCTTGAGCTTGTCGACAACTATCGCGACGAGACCGACCGAGAATACTTTTCCGGCCAAGGTAATACCCGCGAGCTGGTAGAAGGCCAAGTCGCCATCTTCGATAACCACAACGCTTACCGCTTTCACGGCGATCACGCCGTAAGGAAAGTGGTACTTAAAGTCACCGTTGAGGACGGCTACTTCCTCAACAAATAACCCTGAATAATAATCGGGCCAGACACTGAATCTGGCCCACAGCAACTATCACGCTCACGAGCAATTGGGCGTATAATTGACGTGATTCATTGGAGGACATTATGTCTGAATCTCTACGCGGCACAATTGGAAAATTTGCCTTGCTGTCGATGACCTTTGCGGCGGTATTTAACGTCCGTAACATCGTAAACAACAACATTGAACTGGGGTTAAGTTCTGCCCCCGTATTCTTGCTGGCGACCATCATTTACTTTATCCCTTTCGTGTTCATCATCGCGGAATTTGTCTCGGCGAACAAAAACTCTGAGTCGGGGATGTACGACTGGCTCAAGCAACCTTTGGGCACCAAAAATGCCTATTTGGGTTCGTTCCTATACTGGTTCGTCAACCTGTTCTGGTTCGTCTCCTTACTGCCCAACGTGATTGCCTACGCATCGTATGCGATGCTCGGCTATGAATACACCTTCTCACCTATGGTGACATCGCTGATTTCTATCGTCCTGTTTGCAGCGGCGACACATATCTCAACCAAAGGCGCGAGCTGGCTGGGCAAGATTTCAGAAATCGTCGCTTACGGGGTATTTGCCTTGTTTGGTATTTACGTGCTGGGTGCATTAATGGCGCTTGGCGGCGGCGATTACACACCTGCAGAGCCAATAACGCTGGAAGCCATGACCCCGACCATCAACTGGGCAACCATAGGTATCATGTGTTGGATCTTCCAGGCGGCGGGCGGTGCAGAAACAGCAGCGGCGTATCTGAAAGATGTCAAGGGCGGTCAAAAAGCCTTTATCAGAGTTATCATCATCGCTGGCGTGCTGATTGGTGCCATGTACGCCGTCGGCTCTCTATTGGTTAACGTGTTTGTTCCTCGTGAAGACCTCACGTATGCGGGCGGCATGGTCGAAATCTTTACCGGTATGGCGAACTACTTCAACATCTCCGAAACCATGGTTGGCCGCTTCGTGGGCATCGTACTGTTCATTGCCATGTTTGGTTCAATGATGATGTGGACAGCGGCACCAGTAAAAATTCACTTCTCTGAAATTCCGCAGGGCGTATACGGTGAGAAAACAACCGAGCTGAATGAACATGGTGTTCCTGTTCGTGCCGCTTGGTGGCAGTTTGCTTTCGTTGTCGTGATGCTAGTGGTGAACGGTTTTGGCTCTGAGTCCGTTCAGGACATGATGAATCAAGCCATCAACCTGACAGCGGGCACCGCCATGTTACCGCCTATCTTTATCATGGTGGCTTACTTCATCTTCCGCTGGAAACACGACGATACACCGCGTGATTTCCGCATGGGTTCCCGCAAGTTTGGTATGGGTGTGGTTTCCATTCTGATTGCCATCTTTGTGATCAGTATGACGGCTTCCGCCTTCCCGACAGGCGTTGATTTGGTTCGCGCTTTCTTCATCAACGTATTTATGACAGCGGTATTCTCAGGTATTGCTTGGTGGTGGATTTCTCGCTTTGAAAAAAAGCAAGCGAGCAAAGAGGTCAAGTTAGAAACCGCTAAACAGCCTTAATACTTAGGCTTAAACGTGACTCATAAAAAAGCCCTTACCTAAAATGGTAAGGGCTTTTCTAATTTTATTTAAACGCGATACTGACTCATAAACAGTCTTGCGGTTTGCTCAGCCAGCACCCTCGCCTCTTGCTTACTCAGAGACGCTTTCATACCAAGAACCTGAGGCCAGAACGCACTGCCTTTAACCAAACTATGCAGTTGAGTACTCGCGACGACGATATCGTCCATCGCAAGGGTTTGTTTCTCCGCCTGCTCATTCAGCCAACGAAACAACGCAGTCTCTTGCTTCGACATCTTCTCTTCTTGTTCTTTAAGCTCATCAGGCTTATAGAAAAAATACCCCAGAGCGACTTTCGCCAAATCAACATAGTGAGGGTCAGTCACCACGTTGATTTCACTTTCAAGCAGAGCAACGAGCTGCTGCTCTAAATCCAGTTCAACAAGACCTGCAACTTCATGATCTGCCATCGAAGTTCGCCACAGCTCTGACAGTAATTCCATAACAATCGCTTCTTTCGATTCGAAATGATTGTAAACCGTTCTCTTAGAGACCTCTGCCATAGCAGACAGCTTATCCATGCTGGTATTTTGCACACCAAATTCCTGAAAAGCCTGTTTTGCCGCAACCAATATCGCTTCACGTTTAATTTCGCTACGACCTTTTTTTCTCACTTTCATAGAGTTAACGATCCCACTTCATTCCGCTGAGATCTATTTTACACCAAGCAGTTTACTTTAAAAGCAAAACATGTAAACTACACCGTATAGTTTACTTTAGGATAAACCATATGAAACGCGTATTGTTAGCCACTGTAGGAGCGATAATTATGACTACCTCAATCATTTCTTGTACCAGTTCTGACAAGGCTTCTGGTAAGCAATATCCTGAGAAATTTGCTAATACAGAGCTAGAATACAAAAGCGGTTTTGGTGACATTCTTAAGATCACTAAGGCTTATTTCACCACTGAGCGCCTTAACCCAACGCCAACCTTTGAGCTGCCAGTCCACGCGATCAGCACTGATCAGTTAGCCAATGAACAGCAAGACGTGTTGTATCGTTTGGGCCATTCCAGTATTGCGATGAAGATCGATCAGCAGTTAATCCTAACCGATCCTGTGTTTAGTGAGCGCGCATCCCCCGTGCAGTGGGCAGGACCAAAGCGTTTTCACCAACCGCCGATTTCATTACAAGAGCTACCAAACATTGATGCCGTTTTGATCAGCCATGACCATTACGATCACTTGGATAAAGCATCGATCAAAACGCTGGCAGACAAAGTCGACGTATTTCTTGTCCCACTTAAAATTGGTCAAACATTGAGAGAGTGGAATGTCCCAGAAGAGAAGATCATTGAGCTTAACTGGTGGGAATCACATGTTCACAATGGCGTCGAATATGTACTGACACCAACACAACACTTCTCTGGTCGCGGCTTAACCGATCGCGACGGCACCCTATGGGGCAGTTGGGTCATCAATGGACAGCAACATAAAGTGTTCTTTAGTGGTGATTCTGGCTACTTCTCTGGATTTAAAGAGATTGGCGATAAATATGGCCCGTTTGATTTCACCATGATAGAGACAGGGGCATACAATACCCTGTGGGCAGACATCCATATGTTCCCTGAACAAAGCGTTCAAGCACACATAGACTTAAAAGGTAAGGTCATGATGCCAGTTCACAACGGCACCTTTGATCTCGCCATGCACGATTGGAATGAGCCAATGCAGAAAGCGATGGAGATCAGTGAAGAACGTGGTGTAACCATGGTGAGCCCTGAGTTTGGTCAACGGGTCGAGCTTTCCCAGCCTCTGCCAATCAAACCTTGGTGGAATTTGTAAAAGAGGCGACAATGAAGCTTAAATACCTTCTCTTACTCGTAAGCATATTGGCTCTTCCCGCAACGGCGAATGTCGAGCAAGATGTCGACGTTTTGATAGAGCAAATCGCGCAATCACCTTGCACTTTTATCCGTAACGGCGAGTCATATAATCAGCAGCAGGCTGCGGAACATATTCGTAAAAAATGGCACTACGCTAAAGATGATGTTGCGGATATTCAGGTGTTTATTAGCGAGGTGGCGTCTAAAAGTTGGTTTAGCGGCAAGCCATATATGGTCAAATGCGGAGAAACGCAAATCACCAGCGAAGCCTGGCTCAATCAATTATGGCAGCAAGCCGAGCAGCCCTAACAATCTCTATAAAGCATCGCGAGGTGCTTTTTTATTTTGGCTTCATTGGTGTTCAGAGCGCTAGGCATCACAATGACGACCCGTTACCTTTCTTGAAGCATCCCCCATATAAGCACTCGCACATGCTTGCCCATTCTTTATCTTGCAGATGAATCAATCAATTGCACCTAGATCGATAATGCTCTCTCTGCCCATCATTAACAGGTTCCATGTAATCACCCATCAAGTAAAATTTTACTAAATTAAGATCACACATTAACTAAAGTTCAGTTAAACCTTGTATTCATGGCGGATAAAATCTTGTCAAACAACGTTCAGACCTTTGACCAAGGAAAATGACATGACCCTTAGTAAAACTTTTATCGCCCTTGCTGTAAGTTCCGCTGTGGCCATTTCTGGCTGCGCTTCAGTCACCAGTGAGCCAACACCACAGGCACTGGAATTCAAGAACGTCATTGATCGCACTGGTTCTCCAGAATATATGCGCGACTATGATTTTGATGACCACCAGCGTTTTAACCCTTTCTTCGATTTGGGCGCGTGGCATGGCCACCTGTTACCAGACAATAAAGACGGTATGGGTGGATTTCCGGGGACCGCATTGCTGACTGAAGAATACATCAACTTTATGGCCAACAACTTTGACCGTTTAACCGTGTACAAAAATGGCCAGAAAGTGAATTTTGAGATGGAAGCGTACAGCCTGCCCGGCGCCTTGGTTCAAAAGCTGCATTCTGACGATGTACAAATCGAGATGACGCTGCGCTTTGCTAGCAACCGCACTTCGCTGCTTGAAACTAAGATCACTTCAGAGCAGCCACTTGATCTGGTGTGGGATGGTGAACTGCTGGAAAAATACCACGCTAAAGAAGGCAAGCCTCAATCCGATAAAACCATCGATCAGGCTTATCCGGATTATGAACGCCAGATTGTCGCTACCGATGACGGCCTCAAAGTGACGTTTGGTAAAGTCCGTGAAACATGGACATTGCTGACTTCAGGCGAATCTGAATATCAGATCCACAAATCCATCCCGATGAAGACCGAAATCGAGGGCCACCAGTTTGTTTCCAAAGCGCACATTTCTGGCTCTACAACCCTCTACACCACATACACTCATGTGCTGACAGCAAAAGAAAACCAAGCTGAACAGAGCAAAATACAAGACATACTCACCCACCCAGACAAGTATCAAAAAGCGTCCGTTCAGCGCTGGGAACACTACCTTGAGAAAGGGCTGACCAACCCGAATGCCACTCCAGAACAAGAGCGAGTGGCAGTCAAAGCGATGGAGACGTTGAATGGAAACTGGCGTGGTGTAGCTGGTGCGATGAAATTTGATTCTGTTACTCCATCGGTAACCGCTCGTTGGTTCTCTGGTAATCAGACTTGGCCGTGGGATACATGGAAGCAAGCCTACGCAATGGCACATTTCAACCCAGAAGTAGCGAAAGACAATATTCGCGCCATGTTCGCCTACCAGATTCAGGCCGATGATCCTGTTCGCCCGTGGGATGAAGGTTATGTACCTGACTTACTGGCTTACAATTTAAGCCCTGAGCGTGGCGGCGATGGTGGTAACTGGAATGAGCGTAACACTAAGCCGAGCTTAGCCGCATGGGCAGTAATGGAAGTGTACAAAACAACCGGTGATAAAGTGTGGTTAGAAGAGATGTACCCTAAATTGGTCACTTACCACAACTGGTGGTTACGTAATCGCGACAACAATGGTAATGGTGTACCTGAGTATGGCGCGGCTCGTGACAAAGCCCATAACACCCCTGACGGTCAGATGCTGTTTACCGTCACTCGTGGCGACAAAGAACAAACCTTTAGCGGGCTCGATCAATATCAAGCAATCATTGCCAATGGCCAATACGACCATATTGAAATCCCGGCCCAAACCGCGGCGTCATGGGAGTCTGGCCGCGATGATGCGGCAGTATTTGGCTTTATCGACAAAGAGCAACTGGACAAGTATGTCGAGAAGGGTGGAAAACGCAGTGACTGGGATGTGCAATTCGCTCAGAACCGAGCACAAGATGGCACCCTACTAGGTTACTCATTACTGCAAGAGTCGGTCGATCAAGCCAGCTATATGTACAGCGATAATCAGTTCCTTGCTGAAATGGCGGACATCATAGGCAAGCAAGAAGAAGGAAAAGTTTTCCGCGAGAAAGCCGAACACTTGGCTGATTACATCAATACCTGCATGTTCGATGAAGAAAGTGGCTATTTCTACGACATTCGCATCGAAGATAAGCCACTTGCCAATGGTTGTGCAGGCAAACCGATCGTTGAACGTGGCAAAGGACCAGAGGGCTGGTCACCACTGTTTAATGGCGCAGCAAGTCCAGCACACGCCGATGCGGTGGTGAAAGTGATGAAAGATACCGAAGAGTTCAACACTTACGTGCCTCTGGGTACCGCTGCGCTGTCTAACCCTGCCTTTGGGGCTGATATCTACTGGCGTGGGCGTGTGTGGGTCGACCAATTCTACTTTGGCCTTAAAGGAATGGAGAAATACGGTTACCGTGATGATGCAGTCGAGATGGCCACGGCTTTCTTCGACAATGCCGACGGCTTGATTCAAGACGGTCCAATCAGAGAGAACTACAATCCTCTTACCGGCGCTCAACAAGGTGCTCCGAACTTCTCTTGGAGTGCAGCTCACCTGTATATGCTTTACAACGATTTCTTTACCTCGGAAAAATAACAAACAACAAAGGGCGCTTAATCGCGCCCTTTCAATTAAATTTTATGTAAGTTAGAGGCTTTTCGACACCGTATGTGACTCTTTCCCTAGCACATTAACCAATACGTAGCTCACCTTCTGACCATTAACCACTTTGTGTTTCGCTTCAACGGTCTTTCCATTGACCACCAGCTTTGGATAGTCTCCATAGAACCACGCTTCCCACGTGAGCGGCTTATTGTTGTTATTGGTTAATGTCGAATGGTCAGTACCCTCATGGCGCAGCGCGACTTCATGCTCACCCATTGGTAAGTAGTCAACCGCGAGCCAGTCAATATCCGCTGTCAGATGCGATGCCGTGATCAGATGACTGTCTGCTGCGTTTGGTTTCACCCCCATCAGCCCTTCAATGGTATTGGCGATAAAGGTAAACGAGATCTCCGGATAATCGCCATTGGTGCCTTGTGTCGGACGCTCATGAGGTAAGTCTTTCATATCCATGATGTACTGCATCCACTTCCAAGCTTCCTCATTGCGGTTGTATGGAAAATAGGTCTCTGGGATGTAGCTGTACGCCTCGATATTGTTCGGAGCATCTGGCGTCGAGCCAATGCCATCGCCGAGACTTTGTGAAATAAAGTCTAGATATCGGTCATTGCGCTCACCCGGCTCAGTGATCAACTTCATCGGCATAAACCAGCTGTTTTCTTTGCCAAAGTCGTTCAGCCTCAAGCCATCCTTCTGCACTATGTTGACGTAGTTATCCAAAGGCTTTTCTGGATCAGCAATACTCCATTCCTGATTAAAGTAGTCTTTCAACTGCTGGGCTTTTTGCTGCCATTGGCGAGATTCACTGTACTCTTCTCTGGCGTTAAGCATGGCCGCATAAGCCACCGTTGCTTGATATTGAGAGCCAATCCCGTCACCCGCTTCAATCGGGAATTCGCCCCGTTCGTTATAGGTTGCCGAGCCTTCAAAGATACCACCATAACCTTCAGCGATACCGTTTGGGTCCTGATCGTCATGCAATGCGATGTAGTCGGTCATCACTTTGGTGTAAAAACGCCACAGATCTTTGTCTTCAATGTAGCGCTTATCACCCGTCCATTGGTATTGCTCCCAAGCCTTCTCAAGAAATTCAAACTGCGCCGGGACCTCACGCACAAACCAGTCGTCGTCTTCGTAATCAATCAAATGTGGGCTGCCATCAAAGTTGATCGCCCATAGGGTGTACCACTTTCTCGACTCAGTAGAGTGCTTAGCGAAGGTTTTGAACATAGAGAAATTTTCACGATCTAAGCCCGCTAACTTGGCGCCAGCCGACTGGTGAAGAAAGTCCCGAGAGTAGAAAGCCGTACGATCAAAATAACCAGCCCAATAGGAAGGTAAGTAATCCGCACTGCCCGTGCCATCATTGTTATTTTCATCACGATTGATCAAGTCGTGCTGCCCCGTCATCACAAACTGACGTGTCTTCTCTATCGCCCAGTCAAACGAGTCCTGCAATTTATCATTGGAAGACGAAACGGTGACTTGCTTCGCTTTAACCCGAGCACGTACTTTCCAGTTCTCAACCCGCCCTTTTTCATCCTTAAGTTTGATATGAACTGGCTGACTGAAATCGAGGACTTCCCCCTGCTCGACAGACGCTCGAGAGCCTTTAGACACACGCAGTTTAGCAATCGTTACTTCAGAGACGTCACTCGCATACGGCAATTCAAACTCGATGGTTCTACGTTCTTTATCGATGATGCTCTCACCGGATTGTCCTGCAACTTTGAACCCTATGATTTGATTAAAGTGCGGCGAATTGGATTTAGTGCTTTTTACCAGTTCAACCTGATCGATACTGACGCTGCCCGCATCTGACCCAGTGAAGCGCAGCTTTATCTGCTCACCCTTCTCCAGCGGGATCTGTTTAACCTTATTGTGCTTGTAGTCGCGACTCTTTTTGAGTTTTTTACTCAAGAAAGCTTCATCGCCAAGGTTAGTCAATTCAACGCGGGCATCTTTGCCTGGACTGATCGCTTGAACCGACAGCTGATAAAAGCCCGTTTCAGGTATAGTGACTATCTGGCTGATGCTGTGTCCGGCACCAATGGCAATTCTGCCGCGATATTGGCCTTCAAACGCTTTATCGTCTTTGATGTTGGCAAACCAGTAATGCCAACCTAGGCCACTGTCTTCAAACCCTGGGTTAGCCAGAACGTTGTGGTTTTCTCCAGCTGCAAGTGCTGTCTCAGGTAAAGTGTTAGCAGACACCGCTCCACTCAGCAGAGATCCTAGGATCATGCTGGCAATCAATGAGTGTTTCATCTTGTTTAGCTCCCTATTCCATGGGGATGTTCAGAAATTAGAAAAGCAGCCCTTTGGATAAAAGGGCTGAACAGATTACGCCTGAGCAGGCTGAGGTTTGTCGGAAGAAACGATGTCTTCATTATGCTCATCGTTGTCGACTAGCTCATATTTTTCCATCAACTGTTGCTGGATCTGTTGATGATACGCGCCATTAAGTTTGTAGTAGCGGAAGTACATAAACAGCGCGATAGCAAAGAACAAACTTGGAAAACCAATCATAATGCACTGCATGCCAAAGACGGTTTCCGGCGTTTGCTCTACATTAGGCACGTAGTGCACAGCGGTTAAGGCAATACCGATAAAGAAAGCCGCAAACGCTGAGCCCGCTTTTACCACCAGAGTCTGTACTGAGTAGGCAATGCTTTCGCAACGCACACCAAGCTTCACTTCACCGTAATCAACAGTATCGGCCACCATAATCACGTTAAGTACCCAGAACAGTGCCGTACCAATTTGCAGGAACACACCTGCGGTAGAGATAAGCAGCACGCTTTGGGTATCGTTCATGCCGATGTAGATCAACACTGCACTACCGATAATCGGGAAGCCAGACGCGCAGGCCCAAAGAACTCGGCGAGAGAACCACTGAGCCAGTTTAGGGAATAGAACCAACGTGATGAGGTTAGCGATGCTGGCGTACGCCATGTAGTAAGGGAACAGGCTCTCATCCCCTACAACATAAGTGAAGTAGTAGACGGCAAAGGCGGTAATAATGTTGGTCGCTAGGTTGTAAGACAGAGCCATACACAGCAGGCTGCTAAGCTGATCGTTCTTATAGATCAACGACAGCATTTTCTTCAGAGAGACCTTCTCTTCAGGCTGAGCTTTATTGAGCTTGGTAGTTGAGTAACGCTCTTTTACGTTGCGTAGAGTGACAAAAGTGGAAATCAGGAAACAAACGATCAGTAGCAGGGTGAACATCTGAAAACCAAACCCTTTGTTGTCTTCGCCACCAACATAGTTAATGAATGGCATCGCAATCGCAGCAGTTACCGTCCACGCTAAGCTAGCAAAGAACCTCGGGAAAGGGACCAGCTCTTCACGCTCTCGCTTATCGATCGTCAATGTCGGTACCAGAGACCAGAAGGGGATATCCATCAGGGTGTAGGTCATACCCCATAGAATGTAGGTAATGGCAGCGTAGACGATAAGCCATGGGCCTTCAATCAGGTGGGCACTGAACACCATATACAAGACGACAGAATTCGTTAGGGTGCCAATCAGAATCCAGGGTTTGAATTTCCCCCAACGGGTTCGGGTATTGTTTACCACCCAGCCCATGAGTGGGTCATTGACTGCATCCCAGATCCGCGCCACCAAAAAGATGGTGCCAACAATACCCGCTGAAATACCGACCACATCCGTGTAGTAAAACATCAGATACATGTAGACGATTGTGATGGCGAAATCCTTGCCGTAGGCACCAAACCCATAGCTGAGTTTGGTGCTCATCGAAATACTCATGTTTGCTCCTTAACGCTCCCATCACTGGGAGCGTATATGATTCACGTTATTATTGTTTTTATTGATAAACCCATTCAGGAAGCCATCCCTGATGTGCTTCGATTAAGTCATCCACCAGCGCATAGATTTCATCGATACCGAGAACAGCCGCGGTATGTGGATCCAACATCGCAGCGTGATAAATACGCTCACGATTTTCCGTTAAGATGGCTTCTGTAAGCAGCGTTTGAACGTTAACGTTAGTCTGCATCAATGCCGCTAAATGGCTCGGCAAGCGTCCTGCTTTGGTCGGCTGAATGCCATTGGCGTCAACAAGACAAGCCACTTCAACGCAGCAGCCCTGCGGTAGGTTATCAATTAAGCCTTCATTCTTGACGTTGCCGTAGATAACACTTGGCGTACCCGTCCAGATCGAGTTCATGATCGTACTGGCGTACTCCTGAGACTCTTTCACTGTGATTTGGTCAGCTTGTTTGTAGTTTTCTAAATCTTGCTTCCATGCAGCAATCTGTTCAACACAACGTTTTGGGTACTCATCAATTGGCACTTTATAGCGCTCAATCAGATCCGGTCGATTTGGCTTGATAAAGTAAGGCGTGTATTCAGCGAAATGCTCCGAAGACTCCGTGACAAAGTAGCCCAACTTCTTGAACATTTCATAGCGAACTAAATTGGTGCAGCGGCCATCGTGATGCAAGCCTGGTTTAGGGGCCTCGCCACGCTCAAACGCATCGAGCAAATCTGGATAGATATCAACGTAATTGCCTTGCTCGTCCTTCTTCTCCAAAGTTAGGTAGTAAGCCATGTGGTTGATGCCCGCACAGGTATAACGCAAGTCGGCGTAATCCAAATCCAGATCACGAGCTAACTCTTCCGCCGTCCCTTGTACTGAATGACACAAGCCAACCTGTTTGATCTCTGGGTACTTTTCGTACATGGCCCAAGTATTCATCGCCATTGGGTTCACGTAGTTCAGCATGGTGGCATCCGGGCAGACTTGCTTCATGTCTTCACACACACTCCACAGGTGCGGAATGGTGCGTAACGAACGCATAATACCGCCCGGGCCTAAGGTATCAGCAATGGTTTGCTCTAATCCGTGGCGCTTGCACACGTCGAAGTCGGTCACGGTGCAAGGCTCATAGCCCCCAATCTGAAATGCGATGACAACAAAGTCCGCGTCCTGCAACGCTTCTTTCTGATCAAGGTGACAAGAGATGGTACCTGTGGCGCCTGCAGAATTCATCAACTTACTGACGACAAGATGCGACTCTTCAAGACGAATCTCGTCAATATCCATTAGCGCTACATGCGCACTTTTTAACGCTGGCTTATGAAATACATCACCAAGAATGTTTTTAACAAAGATGGTCGAGCCGGCACCGATAAACGTAATTTTTGGACTGTTCATGCTCATGTGATCCTTTATTGATAGGTCTAGGTCATGCATCCACATTACTGACTTGATTATGATTAAGTCGTCTCGGTTCAACTCATCACTCTCTCATTTACTAAGATTTAATGCCTCATGTAACAGAAAAAGTGTTTTTAGGAGTCTTTAAGAGATATTCGGGATTGATTGAGCATTTAAATCGAAAAACCACCGTCAATAACGGCAAAATGTTAGCCGTGTTACGTTCTCAGCCACAAAATGGGCGACTTATTCAGCTTTTGAACTACCTCTCTTTTTACCAAACAAAGGTCTGTTACAACCCTGTAACTACCATTTCGTAAGGAGCCGACATGCCCTCGCCTAACGACCTACTCTCTGTGACTGCTCAAGAGCAGTACTCCTCAGAATGTGTCTCGGTCAGCCCATTGTCACTCTATTCCTCTTACGAAAAAATTGATGTGGAGATGCGTGCGCCCCACGCGATGCCCGGTTACCACTGGCATGGGCAAATCGAAGTTAATATTCCGTTTGGTGACAACGTAGAGTACATGATGAATGGCAGCCCAATTCACCTCAAAAATGGCAGTATTGGACTCTTTTGGGCTTCGGTGCCACACCGTCTCACTGACCCTGGCGCAAGCCACAACATGGGCATCATCAATATTCCAATTCATCATTTTATGTCTTGGCCGCTTAACCGTGATCTGGTGAGCCAACTTACCCATGGCGCTGTGCTGCAATCTAAGTCCTGTAATTTAATCAGCGAATTTGAAATTGCTCGCTGGGCAGAAGAGAGTCAACACCCGTCGGAAAGTCGCCAGCAGTTAGTCACCGATGAAATTGGATTGATGCTCAAACGCGTCTGTCTCGATGGTTGGCAGCAACTTTCAACAGGTCGCGCAGATAAGGCCGCGAAGAGCAATACTTCAAAGCACTCGCAGTTTTATGTCAGCCAGATGCTGGAGTACATTGCGACACACCACAATACCCCGCTTACAGCACAAAAGGTCGCTGACTATGCAGGCTTGCACGCCAATTACGCCATGACTATTTTTCAGCGCACCATGCAAATGACCATCAAGCAATACATCACTGCGATGCGAATCAATCATGCGCGTGCGCTGCTGAGTGATACGGAACGAACCATACTCGACATTTCCCTTACGGTAGGATTTAACTCCATCAGCCGATTTTACGATACCTTCCGTCGATGTATGGAGGTCACACCCACTCAGTATCGTAAGCTAAGTCGAGAAGATCATCGCTGGGGCTGGAAAGACGCCAACCCGCTTAATCAATTAGAGAAGGGTGCCTGTGATGGTAAGCGACCCTTAGTGGTCAGTCACAATATCGAAAAATAGACACGCTATCGGTATCTAATTCCACTCAGGGAGAGTTGCTCTACACTTAGATGAGGAACAATAAGACCTTCATTTTAAATGGAACCTTTGATTCAGACTTCGCAATCCTCGCAATGGCAACATATAAAAACGGCTCTTTATCAGGACCGATTTCTTTATGGGTATGTGTTTGTAACCACGTTACTCTTATATGCGCTGTCTTTCCTTCTCGGTAACGACACTAAGTTTGATTTCAACCCTTTTATCTATCTCGCAACATTAGTTCAAGTTTGTTATGTCTCGTTTCTAGTTTGGGCAAGCGGCTATTTTTTGTATTTGCTTTACCACAAAACACCGCATCCACTAGCTCATTTCTTTCAAGCGATAAAAGGGTTCTTTCAGCCTCTATCTCAAGCGGTCAGTTTTATTCTACTGGTGTTGGCGCTCAACCTGACTTTTTCCAGCTATACATTTCTCAAGCCACTGATTCCTGAAATTAACCCATTTCAATACGATGCACTGTTCTACGACCTAGACAAGTGGCTTCACCTAGGATACTCACCATGGGAGCTGACGCACTCCCTCTTCAGCAGCGCGTTCGCAACAAGCTTGCTTAATTTTCTTTACCATCTTTGGTTCCTACTCATGTGGGGCTCAGTACTATTTTTTATTGTTCGACGGGACCTGACCAAACTACGGACCCAATTCCTTATCACCTTTCTTACCAGCTGGCTTCTTATTGGGGGAGTTGGCGCCATACTTCTATCTTCAGCAGGGCCTTGCTACCTACACTTGCTAGATCCTCAAGCGCTTCAATATGAACAACTAATGCAAAGGCTTGAGGTGCAGAATCAGCAACTTATTCAGAATGGCTGGTTCGGCTTATGGGCGTTAAATGTTCAGGATACTCTCTGGCAAATGCACATAAGCGAAGAGCCGGGGATTGGAGGAGGTATCTCAGCGATGCCGAGCATGCATGTAGCGATAGCTGTCGCCATGGCGCTGGCCGCTTATCGACGCAATAGAAAACTAGGGTTCGTCATGTGGAGCTATGCGTTAGCCATACAAATTGGCTCCGTCCACCTCGCGTGGCATTACGCAATCGACGGATACTTGAGCTTTATTTTGACAATCGTAATTTGGAAGCTAGTCGGATGGCTGCAGACTCGATTCCGCCGAACAATTACTTCACAACTCGTGTAACGATATTGCGTAACCAGATACTCTTTTCTTCATACTGGTTAGCGCTAAGAAACAACAACTTAATGTCGAAGTCCGGTACCTCCAAGGGAGCGGCAACCGCTTTTAAGCTGTGGTTATACATTTCCATTTCCGCAAATCTTTTCGGGACGATACAAACCATCTTCCGGCCAATCAACAACTTCCGAATGGTCAAAAAATTTCGAGAGGCCACACCAACTCTTCGCTCATGACCCATTTTAGCCAGCTTTTTATCCACCTGAGTTTCCAAGCTGCCATCTGGGCTAACTAGCGCATGTTCAACAGACACAAACTGTTCCAGCGTCAAAGGGTTCTGATGATCGAAGGTAAGTGGGTCAAACAAACACAAATGCCGTTCAGAATAGAGATATTGAGAGACGAAACGACGATTATGGTCATCAATACTACCAATGATTGCATCGATCTGTTCGCTATCTGCTATCGATTGGTAGTTGCTTCTGTTCACGTTAAAAAAGCTAATTTGTGAATGAGGCGATTCGTTCTTAATCGCATCAAATAATATCGGGGCAAAAAGTTGCTCAGCATAATCCGTCAAGCCAATTTTCCATACACCACGATAGCTTTTGGGGTCGAAACCTTTCTTACTCAATAAATCGTTTTTAATACTCGCCAATAGATTATGAACAAGTGGAGCCATGTCATGAGAGCGCTGTGTCGGTTCCATACGTGCGCCTACACGCTCGAAGAGGGGGTCATCAAACAAAGTACGCATACGTTGTAGGGTATGGCTCATAGCTGATTGGCTGACATAACACTCCTGAGCCGCTAGGCTCACGCTTTGTGTATCGTATAAAGCCTGAAAGGCGACCAAGAGATTGAGGTCAACGCCTTTCCAATTAAACTCTTTCACAGCAATCCCATATTATTCATACATCATATTAAAACTATTAATTGGAATCATTTTAGTACATTTCTTACAGTATGCGCAGTATTTGTTCTAAGAGTAACCAGACGATGTTGTCTATTTTTAAAACCTTTTTTTGGCTTGGTTGGATAAGCTTCGGCGGCCCCGCTGCCCATATCGGCTATTTTCGCAATACCTTTGTTGAAAAGCTCAAATGGCTTGACGATAAAGAGTACGCACAAATTGTCGCTCTGAGTCAGTTTCTGCCTGGACCTGGTTCCAGTCAGGTTGGCTTTGCTCTAGGTTACAAACACGGCGGATTGCCCGGCGCCTGCATGGCATTTTTGGGTTTTACCCTCCCTTCAGTTCTTATCATGCTGGCTCTCGCTGTACTCAGCAGTCAGCTAACGGAGACTTCCCTATTCCAAAATATCGTCCATGGTCTAAAGCTTTTAGCGGTTGTCGTTGTGGCAGATGCCACATGGGGAATGTACAAGAACTTCTGTAAGGAGAGGCTATCGGTCACTCTGTGCTTAATTACCGCCATATCACTTTTGGTCTTCCCCGGTATTGCTACCCAAATGTTGGTTCTGGTTATCGCAGCGCTTGTCGGTATGAAGTACTTGGGCAGTCAAGAACAAGGCCCCCAGACACGTTTTGAACCATCGGTGTTCCCTCTTGTTTTATTTGTTGTGCTGATTGTTGGATTGCCTTTTGTTGCTCAAAGCTTACCTGCTCTAGAGTTATTCAGCGATTTCTTCCAAGCAGGCAGTTTGGTATTCGGCGGGGGGCATGTTGTCCTACCATTACTACAGAATATTGTCGGTGACCAGCTCAGTCAGGACGCTTTTCTGACAGGGTATGCTGCGGCTCAAGCAGTACCGGGGCCAATGTTTACCTTTGCTACTTACATTGGTTATGAGTTGTTACCACAAGCTCCTATTGCAGGTGCATTGATTGCCACTCTGGGTGTTTTTTTACCAGGCTTCTTACTACTTTTAGGTGTGCTGAAAAACTGGCAATCCTTAGCCAAGATGCCCAAGGTATCGGGGGCTGTAAACGGCGTAAATGCAGCCGTTGTAGGTTTATTGGTTGCAGCTCTCTATCAGCCTGTATTTACCAGCGCGGTCATGAGCCCAATTGATATTTCATTTGTTCTGATTGGCTTTTATCTGCTTAAGCAACTGAAACTGCCGATTGTCTGGATGGTCATCTTCTTTATGGCAGCGGGTATTGCAGGTGGGTACCTCGCTTAACGACAAGGCAAGAAACTAAACTAAGCAAAAGGGAGAGCTAAAGCTCTCCCTTTTATTATTCTGCTACGGCAACGACTTCCGCAGCTTTCTCTTCCCTTACCATAGCCAATGCTTTTTCAAGGTTTTCATTCGCTACCTTGTAATAGGAAGTTTTGGTATCTATTGCTTGCTGCAAGTACGGAATCGCCTGATCGGGTTTACCCTGTAGGATCAAGAAATATCCGACATTGTTTAAGGCTTCTGGCTTTTCCATATGCTTAGAGAACACGTTCACTGCACGAGTAATCTCACCTTTACCCAAGTAAATCAACGCGAGATTATTCAGTGCTTTTTCGTTTTGCGGGTCTTTTTTCAGTGCTTGTAAAACGAAACGTTGCGCTTTGCGATAGTCACCCGACATATAAAAGGAGTAACTTACGTTTATCAAGGTCTTGATTGAATCCGGCTTTATGCTCAAGGCTTGTTTATAAAACGCTTGTGCCAATTTATGATCTGTATTCAAATCTGCAATCACACCAAGGCCCATATATGCATATTCAGGTGAGTAGTGATCGACTTTAAGTTCGATTACTTCCTGCGGTTTCACCAAGTCCTTTTCATTGAGAGTTTTGTTGCTCTTGAAGCGAATCTGATCGGCATTAATTGAGCGAAGAAAATAGCTCTTACCCAAATCTAAATCACCCGTTTTGCTGTAGATCGTTCCTAACTGCTCCAACACCTCAATATTGTTCGGGTTTTGCTCAACAGCTAACAAGTAGGCTTTCTCAGCCAAGGACAAATTTCCTCTCGACTGATGAATTCGACCGATGTTGTACAGAGAACGGTCTTTATACTGGCCGTTCTCAAACGATAAAGAGCGAATATATTCGTAGAGAGCTAAGTCGCTATTTCCCGCACTTAACGCGGTGTCACCTCGTGTAATCGCTTCTTGCTCTGTTTTGGGCGGCTCATCGGAGGACAGAGAATCAATTGGCTTACCTTCATATAGCGAGGTATCGATACTCGGTTCATTGGATGCGCAAGCTGTCAAAAACAACATAGACAGAGAGAGCACTATAAGATGAAGTCCTTTCATAACTTGCTCCTTAATTAGCCATTACCTAAAGTCGAAGTGAACAGCAACATAGATGGGCCAATCGCTACAATAAAGAAGCATGGCCAGATAAACAGCAACAATGGGAAAATCATTTTTGTTGGAATTTTTGCTGCAATTTCTTCGACTTCCTGATTTCTTTTATCTCGATAGTCTTCCGTATATTCACGCAATGTTTGCGATAAACTGCCGCCAATACGCGAAGCGTGAGCCAACATGGTAACCAGCCCTGCAATTTCATTCAGACCAGTACGTTCGATCAGGTCTTCAAACGCATCTGACATTTCAATACCTGCATTAATCTTGACACACACAGTATCCAATTCATCCGCAAAGTCTGGGTGAGAGATAGTGAGCTCATCAGCGACTCTTCGAAGCGCGGAGTTAAAACCCAGCCCGGATTCGGTACATACCACCAGCAAATCCAATGCATCGGCAATACCGCCTCGAATTTTTTTCTGACGCTTTTCAACTTTGTAGTTAAGCGCCATATTTGGTGCATACAAACCCGCGCCTGCGCTGACTGCCATTACCAAGTTCAACATCGACATATCAGGAGCGAGAAAATAAAAACCAGCAGCCATTCCCAAACCAACAACTAGTGACATCCCCTTGAAGGCATAAAAAACGGTCAAAGCGTTAGCGTCGTGATACCCAGCATGCATGAGCTTTTGACGAATACTTTCACTCTCTTTTGAGTTAGAAGGTTTCATCATTGGTGCTAGTGACTCAAGCGTGTTATCAAACTTACGACCTTTTTTCAGTTTGTCAGCACGAGTCGAGTCCCTTAGTTGTTCTAACTTAGCTCTCAATGGCGACTTGGAGCCAACCAACAACAAAGACAAAGTGAACACAATCAAGATGGTGGCGAGTAGAATGAGCCCGAGAAATACAGTCTGTTCATCTAGGTTGTAAGCGGTAAATTGTTCAAATAAGTTCTCCATGCTACACCTCAAAATTAATGATGTTGCGGATCCACAAAGAACCAATAAACAAACTAACGACACCACCACTCACCAAAGTCATTCCTCTTGGATCGGTGTATAACGGCTCGACATACCCAGGGTTAATAAAGCTAAGGAACAGAAACAACACAAAAGGAGACAGCACTAGAATCCAGGCAGACAAACGACTCTCAGCCGACAACGTTTTGATTTTTCGCTGTAATTTAAACCTTGAACGTAACACCTTAGATACTTTTTCGAGGTTTTCCGACAGGTTCCCCCCAGTCTCCTTCTGCAATAGCACTGCACTGGAAAATGCCAGCATAGAGACCGTTGGAGTCCGCTCTGCCATCTGCATGATCGCCATACGCATGTCATAACCGTAATTAAGAAGGTTAAAGGTATTCTTAAACTCAATACCAATCGGAGCAGGCATCTCTGTCCCTACTTCATTGAACGCTTGCGTTACGGGCTGACCGGCTTGAAGCATACGCCTCATAATATCTAACGCTTCTGGAAGCTGTTCCTCAAACGCTGAAAGCCGATCCGAAATTTTCTTATTGAGCCAAAAGTAGAGGCATACCCAGACACCCACAATTGCTGCTGCACCAACATAGATTGGCTGACCGATTAACAAGACAATGAAAAAAGCACAAACAGACAAAATAGACGTCACCATCAGAGTCTGAGTTAAACTCCAGTCATAGCCTGAAAGCTCGATCATTTTCTTTAGCGATGAAAACACCTCTATCTTGACAAGCTTTCTATCCAGTGGCGTCAAACTCTTCAAGTAGTGCTCTTGGAGTAAAGAACGAGCTTCTTCGTCTAACTTAGATTGGGACTCTCTCAGTCGGTCAGACAGTTCCTTATGCTTCGCCTTGCTACCCGCAGCTGGGAGAATCAGTGCCTGCGATATGAATACAACCGCAAAGAATAATAGTATGAAAAATAGCGTGGCATCCTGCTGCATGACTCCCCTCCTTATGAGTAAGACTCATTAAAAATATCAAATGG
This sequence comes from Vibrio sp. B183, assembly GCF_000740665.1. Taxonomy (NCBI): domain Bacteria; kingdom Pseudomonadati; phylum Pseudomonadota; class Gammaproteobacteria; order Vibrionales; family Vibrionaceae; genus Vibrio; species Vibrio sp. B183. Next base: position 29,341 of record NZ_JPQB01000039.1, read on the forward strand.
CAAATGCATCCCTTTTTTAGCCAATTGGTCATGGCATTGAGGGACAACCCCAGTCGCAGTAAAGTGACCAATGACGTTGCCTTCTTCGTCCATTCCTTTTCGCTGGAATTTGAATATTTCGGACATGGTAATGATTTCGCCTTCCATGCCGTTTATCTCACAAATACTCACCATACGACGCTTACCATCTTCTTGACGCTCCATTTGAACGACAAGATGAATCGCAGAAGCAATCTGGGACCTAAGGTTTTTGGCCGACATGTTCCAGCCCGCCATCGCAAACATATTCTCAACCCGCGAAAGAGCATCGCGTGGTGTATTGGCGTGAATGGTTGCCAAAGAGCCATCGTGCCCCGTATTCATTGCCGCCAACATATCAACCGCTTCAGCGCCCCTAACCTCACCAAGCACGATTCTGTCTGGTCGCATACGTAAGGAGTTTTTCACCAAGTCTCGCTGGGTGATTTCACCTTTACCTTCAAGGTTGGCAGGTCGAGTTTCTAAACGCACCACGTGTGGCTGTTGAAGTTGAAGTTCAGCGGAGTCTTCTATGGTGACAATGCGATCATCAGATGGGATAAAATTAGAAAAGATATTCAGTGTTGTGGTTTTCCCTGAGCCGGTACCGCCAGAAATCAGCACATTCATCGCCCCCCGAACGGCGGCTTCCACAAACTTTGCCATTTCCGGTGATAAGGAATTGAAGTTCAGGAGATTGTCCATATTGAGCTTTTCAACCGCAAAGCGACGTATAGACACCGATGAGCCATCGAGAGCTAAAGGAGGAATAATGGCATTAACACGAGAGCCGTCGATTAAACGCGCATCCACCATTGGTGAGGCTTCATCGATGCGTCGACCAACTTGGCTAACCACTCGGTCGATGATGTTTCTTAGATGACGCTCATCAAGAAAGGTATAAGGCGTCAGCTCAAGCTTACCTCTGCGCTCTACAAACACATGCTTTGGTCCATTAACCAAGATATCGGAAACAGTAGGGTCATTGAGCAGTGGCTCCAACGGGCCGAGACCAAACACCTCATCTTCGATTTGTTGTATCACCCGTTTACGACCTTCAGCACTTAAAGCGTGTGTCTGATCGTCCGCCATCAGTTGCACGATAGCGTCATGTAGCTCTTTTCTGGCTCGGTCTTTCTCTAAGCTTGCCAACAGTCCCAAGTCAAGAGTTTCAAGCAATCTCTGGTGATAATAATGCTTAACCGCTAATTCTTGTTCTAATTGCTTCTTCGCCTCTTCAACAGCATGCTCTTTGGCTTCAGCTTCCAACTTTCGCCTTTCTTGAAAGGTTTCAGTCGCTTCCGTGTTTACCTGAACGTCTAAAGTAACCGTAGGGGTCAAATCTTGTTGCTGTGGTTTTTGCTGTTCTTCTGCTTCGGCAACTTTTTGCTGTAGTTCTGGGTTTATATTTTTCCTTTTAAAAAACATAAAGAGTCCCTTTTATGCACAATGCCAACTATGAAAATAGTCTTTTGAACCAACCTTTTTTGACTTCCTGGTCGGGTAATAGAGTGTTGGCAAGTTTTCTGACAGACTTAGCGATTGAGCTGCTTTTCTTAGCTTGAATAAATGGACGACCAAGATTGGCACTTTCGATAGCAACCTTAAACTCATTGGGCACAGTGTGAACTTCAATATTACCTACAGTATCCTTTACATCTTTGAGTTTGATTGACTGACGTTTTTCATATCTATTAACCACCACCTCCATCTGCTCTTTGGCAACACCAAATTCAAACGTAAGCAGTTTTAAAAGTTGAGTGGTATTTTTAATCGCTACTAAGTTTTGCTGGGTAATTAGAAATATTTTTGTTGCAGGGGATATCACCGATGCAAACAGTCGGTCTAACCCTCTAGATAAATCAACGATAACGTAAGGGTAGCGCTCCCTCAGCAATGGGATTAACTTGTTCATATGGTGGGCTTTATCAAAGTTATCGTGGCTATTTTCTCTTTTAAAACCAATAATATGTAGCCCTGATTCATGTTTAGTCACCAGACTACCTAGCGATACATCATCCAAATCAGCAACATTGGCAATAGCATCCGCTAACCCATAAGTGCTGTTGACGTTCAGATAGTCTTCAATCACTCCAAACTGCATATCCAAATCGAGGAGCAAAACTTCATCAGGATGCCTTCGGGCCACCGTAATTGCAGTATTGAGCGCCAACATAGACGCCCCAGCCCCACCTTTGGTGTTCATAAACACCAATAACTCACCAAGATTGCGATTCGCCACTTTTTCTTCGGCGACGTTTTTTAAAAGAGGAACGAGCTCTTCGAGAGTCGCCTTGTCAGAAATAAAGTCAGCAGCCCCTATGCGCAATGCAATTTTGAGCGCCCCATTATCACTTTCATTACCAAAGACAATCAGTGAGGCATCATGATTACCATCATGAGACTCAGGTGCTTCAAACTGCTGCAGCTCAACAATTTTCTGTGCCCAGTTAGGCCCAGTTTCAACAAAAATAAGATCAGGTGGAGAAAAATGAGCAAGGTTCCCCACGACCAATCCATGGAACGAGATCATTTCGAAGCTAATGCTTTGGCACTTTGAAAGCTCATGGCTAATGTGCAGATGAAAAGCATCAGACGAATAGAATACCCAAACTGTTAAGCTCGTTTTTAATCTGATAGGACTCTCTCCATTTGGAGTTAGCTTAACCGCCTCTCCCATATATGTTTCTCCTAGCAATCCGTGCTATTGGCTGGATTTGTCGGCGTCTCTCGATGATGCCCCAAATTCTCCCTCGGACGAGTCGTTTCAAATTCAGGTACGGCCAATAATCCCGTTAAGCTGACAAAGCTTAGTAAACCTGTAAATTGGTAATCAAAATCAACAACTCTCGCCCTTACATATTCAATTGTAGAAAACACATCGTTATCTGTCAGAGTTCCCGTAACAACATTTCCTGAAGCATCAAGGTACTCCACGGTTAAATTAGCTGCCGTAAAACCAACTGGCGCGTTATCAGACAACGCGAGCCCTGGTATGTCGTTTTGGTCTTCCACACGGCACACAACGGCAAGACGTGCCGCAACGCGTGTCATATCATTTACCACTTGCAGCGAATACACATAGCGCCCCACTTCAATCACACCAAAGATGATGAGCAACAACGTGGTCGACACTAGGGTAAATTCAATGATCGTGACCCCTTTTTGCATCTTCATGGCGCTGTCCTCATCGTGGCAGAGGCATTGAGGGGAACACTAAAGTTAATTGATGAACTAAAACCAGAAATAAGCGGGGTATAGGTATGGTTTATCGTGATCGTTACATATCCGCTGGCATGGTTAACCGACACATCTGAAGCACTGATTCCTGACATCAAAGACGTTGAACCTGAACCTGTATGGCCATATACAACCATATTCTTGATCTCATCAACATCTGCAATTTGATCATAAGTTGCTGTGCCTGTAACCCCAGCAGTCGCGTAACGAATACCGCTCTGCGCCATTTTATTTAGCGTTGCATATTGGATGAATGCGTTCCCAAACTCTGTGATGGACATTAAAACCATCATCAAGACAGGGACGGCGATAAGCATCTCAACTGCTGCTAAACCTTTTTGAGTTCGATGCCTTAGAGAGATAATTGGATACATCATGATTCCTCCCCACTAGGATCTTTGTACAACACAATGAGATAAGGTCCATCACTACTGGAGTTCTGACCTGGATTCCCTCCTCTAGCGGAACAATCATCAATGTATTCACCAAACACCGGTTCTTTACTACCGTTACTGGATGGTGCTTCTTGAAGCATGAAAAAGCACCCTAGAGCAGTAACCGTAAATGAAGTTGTCCCCCCACTCGCAGTAGAACAGTCAACAATTGGAACAGCTAAAATTCTTCTATCATGTTGGCCTCCCGATGCAATTCGGCAATCGGAATCCCCCGTGCAATCGGGCAAAGCATCTTGGTAATCATCGTAGCTCCAAGGCGTTCCTCCAGCACCGCTAGTATCGGCATAGACAATATTGCCATCGTTATCTAGTGTGGCAGGAGTGGATGGCTCTTTTACGTAAATATCTGGTGGGTAATCACTGGAGGAAACACCACCACCACCATATATACCCAAACGTGTATTCAAGCCTTGACCAACAGGGCCAATAGAATTACCCGGTTTAGTTGTCACAATATCCCCAATGCCAACACTACCCGCATATTCACCGGCTAGACCTTGCCTGACAGTACTCGCACCGGATCCAAAATCCAAAAGTTGATAGTTACCACTCCCCATAGAGCTTAGGTTTTGGTCGGCTAGCTTGAGGGCATACAAATCTCCCGGTGTATAACCAGCCGAACCTCCATCATCTCCTTCGCATATTGCCATAGGTACAACATTCACAGCAGCCGCACCTGGACTTGGACCGGCCACCGCACTAGCCCCTAGCTGCTTATTGACTCCAAAAATACCAGCAAAGAAGTTATCTAGTGGGTAAGAGCTTACAGTGACTCGAACATAAGTATCCAAGTTAGCGTCGTAGCTTGCCTGAGGGAAAATACTGGGGTCATTGGAATATTCAATGGACACACTGGCAGACGAAAAGTCCATCTCATCATTACCTGTCGCACCAGCCATATTGCTCAATGTGGTATTGGCCGCAGATGTGGCATCTGCATTTGTCCCTTCACTATCCATAACAATTGCCGCAGCCAGTGCCGCCGCATCAACACTATTTTGCAATCGTGTTTTGTTCAGAATTGCGTGGTTTACGTCTATTGACAAGGCTGCGATACCCATCAGAGAGAGCATCGCAACAGTGACCATGACTAATACTAAGCCTTTTTGCCGGTTTGGCGTTCCCCGACATCGCCTTGCCAAATTCATAGTGGTTTCCTTAAGGGCTATTTACTCTGCCCTTCTTCAACAAATTGACTTTCGGTCCCTTCCAGATCCATATCCTGTTTACCGGTATAAACCTGATAAGCCCCTTCCATTCGCTCACCACTGCCCGTTGGAATGACACCCAAATTATCTCGGGTGGCATTCAAATTATAAGTTTGCTCAGTTTTAAGTTTCGCTACATGAGCACCTAGTCTTTCAGCGTTATTCACACAACCCAAGAGCAATAATGATGAGCAAAAAGCGCTAATGATTAATAGATTATTATTCATGCTAATCGTCCCTATAAGCTGTGACCAAATGTGCCTTCTGTTCCACCCTTAGAGTGGTCAATAAAGCTTTCATCTTTTACCTGCTGAGTCTGATGAGGACTGTCCGGGGCAATGTATGCACCACGGCCTAGCAAGTAATATTCAAAGTCATTTGGCTCAACGAAGGAGTCTGTTGGCAGTGAAACTTTGTTTCTATCCACAGGCCTTGCCAATCTTGGAGTCACTAAAATAACCAGCTCAGTTTCACCTGAGATGTATTCTTGGCTATTAAACATTTGCCCTAAGATTGGGATATCACTAAAGCCTGGCATTTCTCCCACAATATCCCTTACGTTTTCGCTAATTAGGCCTGCGATACCAATGGTTTGGCCATCGGCTAGCTCTAGCGTCGAAGATGCACTTCGTCTTGTAATAGGAGGGATAACATAGGTCGTATTCGTCAGATCAGGACTAAGCGTTAATGAAGATGTATTGGCAATTTCACTGACATCGATTGCAAGGTTGAGGTTGATCTTCTTGTCGCTTAATACCGTTGGAATAAATTTCAAACCCACACCGTATTCTTTGTACTCAATAGTGATCCCGTCATCATCCGGCACTGGGATAGGAAACTCACCACCAGCCAGAAACTCTGCTTTTGCACCGCTTAGTGCCGTCAAGTTAGGTTCAGCCAGAACTTTCGCTGAACCGTTTTGCTTAGCAATATCTAAAGCAAATGAGAACAAGGTATTGCTATCGATGAAAGAGCCAAGCAAGCCTGTATTCTCAATGGTTGGCGAATTGAAGACCGGAGAAACCGCGGTGGTTGTAGTAGGTAACGAGCCACCAGCAGAGGTGCCTCCCCATGAAAAGTCACCACTCTGTTGTAGAAAGTGGAAGTTCGCATCAAACTTTCTGACCAAACTTCTTTGTACTTCAGCGACGGTCACTTCCAGCATCACTTGCTGAGCACCACCAATCGTCATTAAATTTATGACGCCCGTTTTCTCAACTTGCTGACTCAGCGAAATGGTCTGCTTATCTGCCTCTTCACCAGCGGCATAGGTTTCTGCAACCCTTAACGCAATATTCATTGCCGCCTGATTGCTGATTTGACCACTTAAAATAAGACGATTCTGAGCACTGTGTACTTTGATCTCTTCATCCGGTAAGAACTCAAATAACTTCGCTTTTAAGCTATTGAGATCATGGGTGACCTCAATATTGATCGATTCAATCAACCGTCCGCGGCTATCCCAAGCCATCAGGTTTGTTGAACCTAGCTTTTTACCGATTAAGAAAACTTCATTGGATTTAAGCATCACAATATCCAGCACTTCTGGATCACCCAAAGAAACTCGCTTAGCTTTACCGGCTAAAGTCACATGAGTGGATTTATGATGAGGAACCCGTACCGCTTTACTGGATTGGGTTGCCGCATAGGTACCAGCTGCACTGAAACACAATAATGAGATTAGAATTATTAGATTTCGCATGGTTCACCTCAGTCCTTAACTCTGATGTTGCGAGATTCGGTGCCTTTGATAATGGTGACACTAGGTGCAACGTAGCGTTTGACGACTTTTTCTTCTTCATGAGGATTACGTAGAGCAAGCTGAATTTCACCTTTGCTCTGAGCAGATAACAACTTCTCTGCTTCTCTAGGAGACACTTCCAACGTCACAGCACGAACGATAATCGGCTTGTTCTCTTTTGTTTTTGCCGTTTGGTCTACAGCCAATACTTTGATTTCTTTAAGAACTGTCACCGTAGAGGCTGATGTTGAGCTGTATTTGATCGTGTTGAGTACATCGACTTTGTTGCCAGGCAAAAGAAATCCAGCCACACCAATAACATCATTCACTCGTATGGTGACCGCACGTTTATTCTCTGGGATCAAAGACGCTAACGTGGATCCTTCCCCAGGTATCGCCAAACGATGGATTGTCACTATTTCTCCAGGGTAAATGGTCGTTGCCACCACTTGGCCCACTAGGTCTTCTGCGTTAGAAAACTGAAATTCATCGCGCCATGCTTTTTCAAGCAGCTTAGTGGTAATGTGCTGCTCTTCAATGACACTTCCCGCTAGGATTTCCTGGGTAGTCACTATCACGGGCTCTCTTTCAACTACCTCAACTTCTGTTTGAGGCTGCATTTGTCTGTCCATCCATTGTTTAGCGAAAAATACGGCACCTAAACCAAATGCAATAGAGAGTAAAAAAAGTAAGATCACCTGATTCCGACTCATCGAGCACCTCCTCCCTTGCCATCAGCTGTGAAATACACTTCCCACGCGCGGCTTACTATTTCAGGGGAGATAACTGGCTCAACTTCTTCAAAAATGATGATATCTCGGCTGATACCGACTATGTCCTTGGGCAAACAAGGATAAAAGCCCACGTTATGCTGACGATGTAAGTCAAATAATGTGTCAAAGCACCCATCCGCTATGGAGAGGTCTTTCGATTTAGAAATGATTCCCCACAATTCTCTGTATTCATTTTCTAGTAGCGGCCCAAATTGAATCTTGTAGCCCAAACGGCGTAAAAATGCGGGGTCACTGATCTTTTCCGGATCTAAGTTCGTAGAGAATGCGAGGGTAAGGATAAATGGAATACTGATTTGCTGGCCATTTGGAAGATTTAAGTAGTCATAGAAATACTCCATTGGAACAATCCAGCGATTAAGCAATGTATCGACTGGCATGGGTTGGCGACCTAAGTCATCGATAATGAAAATGCCGTTGTTGGCCATCATTTGAAGCGGAGCCATCCACACCTTGTTGTGTTCACTGTGGTTGACCTCCAGCATGTCCATGGTCAGTTCACCACCCACCTGAATACTTGGCCTCTCACACAATGCCCAACGACGGTCGAAATGCTCTCTAAACGTAATGGAATGAAGTTCATCACTGCGAACGCGTTTGTGATGTTGAGGCGAGAACACTTTTATGATGTTACCCGCGGCAAACACTGAGTAGGGAACATAGATAGATGTGTTTAACGAGTTTAGAATTTTAGTCGCGACAAAAGTTTTGCCCGAACCTGCACTCCCGTACAAAAGTAGCGCTCGACCTGAGTTAATCGCGGGACCTAATACTCCAACCATTCGATGAGCGCCAAGCACATCAGATAATGCGTATTCAACATCATCCCGGTTTACCATTTGCGCTCTCACATCCTGAGCGGTAACCATTTCACTGTAAGCATTGAGAGATACAGGCACAGGCCCAAGGTAAGCATCTTTAATGAAAGCTGTATCAGCCTCTTGCATACCCGACTCTGATAGGCCATAACGAACGTGACCACTGGATTGAACGGAAAAGGAACTTGAAGCAGCTTGAAACACTTCGACTAATGATTTTGCTCTCAAGCCAGCGATGATATCTTCAATCAGATGGCTATTTATACACAGGAGTTTTGTAAGCTGGAGAATATCTGATTTTGGGTAGGCAGCAATGTGTTTGATAACAAGGTTTTCGACCACAGCTTTGGGTATACCCAAATCATCGAAAGTGGTTGGGACCGGAGGCTCCGGAGCTTGCGGAGTAAGCTCAGTTCTATGTCGCTTTGGAGACGTAACCTGAACCATAATGACTCCTTGTCATTTAATTCAAAAAATAAAAGTAAAGCGCAATCCCTAACACAACGACTGGTGCAAACGGCATCCTATAGTGATCACTCATCTTTCTTTTCGGTGAATCGCCAGCTAATTTCGCTTCAGATTCACCATACATGGCCAGAAGGGAGTATTTGTTAAACAGTGCTTTAGCTTTTTCCGGGGACTCTGCCACTCTCAATAACGCATAGAAAATACCAACTATTACGCTTGAAACTGCAATCCAAAATATAGCTTGCGTAATATGCTCAGTGCCTAACCAGAAACCAATAACACCCAAAAGTTTTACATCTCCTGGAGCCATCACTTTTAAAAAGTAAAGAAGTAGCGCACAAATAAAGCAAGTAATACCAGTTATAAATGACCAAAATAGAAGGGAAAAATCTTGAATAAGAAAAACAATATTAATAAAAACCAAAACGACAACAGCTAATAACAAAGTATTAGGAATACGATGTTCTTTGGCATCGGAGACGGCTACAGCAAACAACACAGTCCATATAAGTAAGTTCATTTAACCGCTCCTTGCGTCCTAATTCACTAACTAAATATAGATGCAAATTCAGTTGTCAGTATTCCTCTAAAAGCAACAAATAAACCTGCAAAACCCACCACAATCAGGCCAGCACCAACAACATACTCCACAACAGTAAGGCCTTCTTCATCATCTAAAAAACGTTTTATACTTTTCACGATGCCACTCTCCTTCAACAAACGCACAAATGACCCACGGCCACTGCCATGGGTCTGAATCATTAACTACGCTGAGGTTAGCCATCGAAAGTTAACTGGTAAATATGCTTCCAAGCTGAGTAGTAAGTGTGCTACTAAAGGTGGTAAAAATACCTGTTAGACCTGCAACTAAAAGACCAGCACCGACAACGTATTCAACTACTGTTAAACCTTCTTCATCCTTAAGAAATGCTTTGATATTAGTTAGTACTTTATTCATGACCTGTCTCCTTTCTGAAAGTACATTAAGCTGTCTCGCTTAACCTTTAATTTAGATATTTCATCAGATAACAGTTAGGATTTTTTTAACCATCTTTGGTACTTTTTTGCCATATGTTTGCTTAAATAAAGGAATAAAAATGAAATAAAAATAATACTTAGGTCATAATTTAGATTTATTACCCTAATTTAAAACACAAAGAAAAAATTCATAATATACTGTTTTGTAAAAATAAATATTTTCCAGTAATAATCTCTTTCGAGGTCCGGTGAATTATTTTTTTCTTGTATCATTTTTGATACTTGACAAGATCTAACCAATACAAAAAAGGAGATCCTGATCTCAACAAAACTTAAGAATAATTACTAACAACTCAATAACGTATGCAAATTGACAGTAGTTTAGGGATAAAAATTGATAGAAAAGTAGTAGTTGAGATTACTCGCCTCTCACCTAACCTTATTAATAGAGCACTAGAACAATGACTTAGGAATACGCTTTCAGTGGATGTGTTACATAAAGGATATTGGCTAGGCCAATCAATAAGTTACGTTGATAAAGATACGGTGAGAGATCTAGAGAGGTATTTTCATCTTCTTGACTATGGCTATGATGTTTCCGTGTTGAGTGAATCTGATATCGACTTCTGTTTCTTTTTCTACGAAGAAAACTTTGACTCTCTGTTTCTAACCACCGCGAAGCTCTGTCAGAACTTACACAAACATCTCGTTCTGCTCTATCGTGAGCATTTAGATCCAGAAGTTGAGCAACTTGAAGTCGTGTTCTCAACGCTTGATCTTAACGGTAAGTCGGCGAAGCCCTGGGCAGAAGAGCTAAGCAAGCAGGTTTACTACCAGTTCAATAAGCACCAAGAGATCTTAGAGATCCATAAACTTCCAGCTATCTCTGAGCAGAAAGAGATCAGTAAGGATCTAGTCGAAATTCTTAGGTACATAGACAAAAACCTTTCGCGAACTATTCGTGAAGAAGATATCGCCGAGTACTGTCATTACTCTGTCACATATTTTTCTAGATTTTTTCATAAATCGATAGGCGTCAGTTTTAGAGACTACCTCACACTTAAAAGAATAAACCTTGCTAAGCAATTACTTAGCGAACAAAGAAAAGACAAAATTTCCTTTATTGCCTTCCAGTGTGGATACAATGACGTATCCTATTTCTCTCGCATCTTTAAGAAAAAAACGGGCTTCAGTCCGGCCATCTACCGCCAGCTACATTAGTTTTCACATCACGGTCACAAGTTCCTGTTGAACTACCCTCTAATACTTCCCTCTTTTTCACCCCGCGTGCTAAAGTTAACAAGCTGTTAACAATATAAAAAATACCATAACTTTGCCAATAACATGGAGTTAGAAAATGATTCAGCCTAACGAGTTAAGCAAAACGACTTGTGCTCTCCCACCACCAAATGAAATGATCCTTCGCTGGGCAGAGGAACGCCCAAATGAAGTGTATCTAAAACAGATTATTAACCGTCAATTCGTCGAGTTCACCTATGCAGAAGTTGCTGACAAAGCACTAAAGCTGGTATCAGCCTTACAAGAGTTAGGTATACAACCTCGCGATAAAGTGGCTCTGGTCTCGAAAAACTGTGCTGAATGGTTTATTTGCGACTTGGCAATGATGCTGGGCGATTTTGTCAGCGTCCCCATCTTCCCAACAGCGGGGGCCGACACCATTGAGTACTGCGTCACTCATAGTGAAAGTAAAGCGCTAATTGGCGGTAAGCTTGACGATGCTGCTGCAACTCAGCAAGTACTGGATGCAATGCCAAATCTAATCAGCATTTCGCTTCCATACGATACAGCACCGAAATGTCAGCACAGCTTTAACGACTTAATTGCTAAATCTCAGCCAAGCAATGCTCGTCCTGAACACTACGATGATAAGTTAATGTCGCTGGTGTACACATCAGGTACATCCGGCTTACCAAAAGGCGCGATGCTCACCTATGGCGCATTTAGCTGGTCAGTACAGCAACTGATCGATCATATCGGCATTCAGGAAAATGACCGTTTGTTCTCTTATTTACCGCTGGCGCATATCACTGAGCGCGTGTACATCTTTGGTTCTTCCATCATGGGTGGAGTCCCGACTGCATTCCCTGAATCCCTTGATACTTTCATCGAAGACGTCAAAATGCACCGCCCTACACTGTTTATCTCGGTGCCACGCCTTTGGACCTTATTCCAGCAACGCATTCAAGACAAACTACCGCAGAAGAAACTCAATATCCTGCTCAAGATTCCTTTTGTTAACTCCTTGATTAAGAAGAAACTCGCTGACGGTCTTGGACTGGATCAGGCTCGCGTTTTGGGCTGTGGGTCTGCTCCCGTCTCTCCAGCCTTGCTCAACTGGTACCATAGCGTTGGCCTCAACATTACCGAAGCTTGGGGAATGACCGAGTCATTCGCATACAGTACCCTCAACTACCCATTCAGAGCAGATAAAATTGGCTCAGTCGGTAATGCAGGCCCAGGGATCGAGCTTAAGATCGCAGAAGATGAAGAGATCATGGTTCGTGGCAAAGGTCTGTTTTCTGGATACTACAAAAACGATATTGCTACTCAAGAGTCATTTGATTCAGAAGGCTGGCTTCACACGGGTGATATCGGCTTTATCGACGCAGATGGTTACTTAACCATCCAAGGCCGTAAAAAGGACACTTTCAAAACAGCTAAAGGTAAGTTTGTTGCACCTGTGCCTATTGAGAAAAAGCTATTTGAATACAGCCGTGTAGAAATGATGTGTCTAATCGGCCTAGGTCTCCCGGCTCCTATCCTATTGGTAGTCCCTCACGACTTCCCTAACTTCGATCGTGCGCGATATGAAAGAACCACGAAGAAGGTAGTGGAAAGAATGAATGCAGAGTTAGAGTCTCATGAACAGATTAAAGGGGTTCTCATGATCAAAGACCCATGGAGTATTGAAAATGGCATCCTCACTCCAACTTTGAAAATCAAACGTCATGTCCTTGAGCAAAAATACCACGACGTGGGTCATAACTGGCCTAAGGGTCAACTCGTCGTCTGGGAAGACTAAAAACCTATAGGTAAAAGGAGAGCGAGAGCTCTCCTTTTTGCTTTTTTATCAATTGAGATTATGATGCTTAGCCATAAGGGAGCTCAACGAAAGGAATTATTATGGATGCAAGGTTGCATCATCTACCAGGTCTACGTTATTTCGAAGTGGCCGCTAGACTGAATAGCTATAGTCGCGCAGCAGAAGAGCTGTTTATCAGTCAAGCTGCGGTTAGCCAAAAAATACGTCAATTGGAAGATGGACTAGGCTGCAAACTCTTTGTCCGTGACGGACGAGAAATGCGCTTGACTGAACAAGGCAAAATACTCTTCAAGCACGTATCTCATGGTTTCGAACATATCATCACAGGGTTAAATCAGATCCAAAGTGAACCCATAGAAGGCCTACTGTGCGTTAATTCAACGCCTTCGTTTGCTTCCCGATGGTTACTACCTAGGCTGTGGAAGTTTTCCACTCAGCACCCGAACATTCCGATTCGCATCCTTACTAGCTGTGATGCACCAAATTTAAAGCAAGGTGATGCGGATCTCGCTATCTGGCAAGGCGAACAACTCGACATAGAAAGCAACAAATCCTTCCACAAAGAGTTTTTATTTGAAGAAACGATTTATCCGTTTTGCTCTCCTCACCTTGCTAAGTCTATTAATTTAAAAAAGCCATCCCAACTCCAAGCATGCTGGCTAATTCACTATGAATCAGGAGGCTATCCATGGGAGTCATGGTTCGCTCAAGCAGGTGTCAGCATGAGCAAAAACTCCGTTCGTTGGATGGAAGTCAGTACCTTTGACCATGCGATGAAAGCCGTGATGTCTGGCCATGGAGCCTGTCTTGCTTCTGACTCTCTCGCCAGTGATTACGTAGAGCGAGGCCTGTTAGTCAAACCTTTTGATATTGGCATGACACCGGGTATCCAATTCAATCTTTTCTATAGTGAAGATTCTCCGCGTAAAAAACGTATCCAAGCGTTTGTTAACTGGCTCCAGAGTGAAATCAGTGAACAACAGAGCTAGTCATCCCAAAATGGCCGGCGAGATTCACGTGCCGCCTCTTCATGCTCAACACCAATGTCACGTAGCATGTGCCCAGACAAGTGATTGAGCTGGCGTCGAGTACGGTAATTTCGTCGCCATCTTTTGATTTTAGTTAAGAATTTCTGTCTTAAGGAAAGACGTTCATCAATTGAGCACGTTGGAGATTTAGCAGTAGTTTCCATAACTTCACCTTGCCTTTATTAAGATTTAACTTAATAATCGGACAATATCGCATCACTCTCAAACGATGGAATTTGACCTTTAGTTAAGGAAAACTTAAGTGAAAGATCGCCTCCCTCCTTTACAAGGACTGTATTACTTTTACACAGCAGCACAATTAGGTAGCTTTAAGAAAGCCGCTGAACATTTGTTTGTCACTGCCGCTGCAATCAGCCAACAAATACGTCAGCTAGAAGAGTTTCTGGGCGTAGAACTCTTTGTGCGCCAGCACCGAAAAGTGCAGCTTACTGCGGAAGGCGAGATTCTTTATCAGCAAGCACGAAAAGGCTTTGAACACATTCAGGATGGCGTTCGACAAATCAATTCGGACCCTAACCCAAACTTATTGTCTATTTCGACACTGCCTTCTTTTGCTCAACACTGGCTTGTACCAAGAATCGGTCATTTCAGAGCTCTACACCCAGAACAAGAACTCATGATTGAACCCACCAGCGAACTGGTGGACTTTCAACGATCTAACCTTGATCTATGCATTCGTTATGGGCCGGGAAATTACCCGAATCTAACATCCAAACTCATGCTGGAAGAGCTGCTCTACCCTGTATGCCACCCAATCTACCAAGAAAGGCATGGTATTTATGATCTTAGTGACTTAACGGGCGCTGAGCTGATCGAGGATTACTGGAGAGATCTTGATTGGGGGATATGGCTACAAAACGTTGGTCATAAGACCTCGAAACCGACGTTAAAATACAACGGTTCGCATTTTGTTCTGGAAGGGGCACTGGCCGTACAAGGAGTGGCTTTAGCCAAGCATACCCTGGCTCAGAGATACATTGAAGAAGGCAAATTAGTCCGCATAGGGAACCTCGCTCAGAGAACGGACTACAACTATTTCCTTTGTGCCCCTAGCGCCTATTTTAAGCGTGAGAAAATCCGTCAATTCTGTGACTGGATTTTCAGCCAAGTCGAAGAATGTCAGAAAGAGCACCCTAGTGACTTGGAGATCATTGATACTCGCAGCCCTAGGTGAGAGAACACAAAAATGGATCCCCCATAAAGAAAAAGCCCCTGAAGCTTTCGCTTCAGGGGCTTTAAAGTTATCTAGCTAACGTAAAAAATTACTTCTTCTCGTTGCGCTCTTTAACTTCTGCGATTACTTGCTCAGCAACGTTTGCTGGACATGGTGCGTATTGACCGAACTCCATAGAGAACTGACCACGACCAGAAGTGATAGTACGTAGGTGACCGATGTAACCAAACATTTCTGATAGAGGAACGTCAGCTTTAATACGAACGCCTGTAGTACCAGCTTGTTGGTCTTTGATCATACCACGACGACGGTTAAGGTCACCAATTACGTCACCAACGTTGTCTTCTGGAGTGAATACGTCAACGTTCATGATTGGCTCAAGAAGTTGTGCACCCGCTTTAGGCATAGACTGACGGAATGCGCCTTTAGCAGCGATTTCGTAAGCGATAGCTGAAGAGTCAACTGCGTGGAAACCACCGTCGAATAGTTCAACTTCTACGTCTAGAGTTGGGAAGCCAGCTAGAACACCAGTTTCCATCATAGATGCGAAACCTTTCTCAACTGCAGGCCAGAATTCTTTAGGTACGTTACCACCAACAACTGTTGAAGAGAACGTGAAGCCAGAGTTTGGCTCACCTGGTTTGATGCGGTAGTCGATCTTACCGAACTGACCAGAACCACCAGACTGCTTCTTGTGCGTGTAGCTATCTTCAACTGCTTGAGTGATAGTTTCACGGTAAGCTACCTGTGGAGCACCTACTTCTAGCTCAACGCCGTAAGTACGCTTAAGGATATCTACCTTGATGTCTAGGTGAAGTTCACCCATACCTTTCAGGATAGTTTCGCCAGACTCTTCGTCAGTCTCAACTTGGAAAGATGGATCTTCTGCAACCATCTTACCGATAGCGATACCCATCTTCTCTGAACCGCCTTTGTCTTTTGGCGTTACAGCGATAGAGATTACTGGTTCTGGGAAGATCATAGCTTCAAGAGTACATTCGTGCTTAGGATCACATAGAGTGTGACCTGTTTGAACGTTCTTCATACCAACGATAGCGATGATGTCACCAGCTTGCGCTTCAGTAAGTTCGTTACGCTCATCAGCTTGCATCTCACACATACGGCCGATACGCTCAGTCTTACCAGTTGCTGAGTTAAGGATAGTGTCACCCTTCTTCAGACGGCCAGAGTAGATACGTACGAATGTTAGAGCACCAAAACGGTCATCCATGATCTTGAATGCTAGCGCTTTTAGAGGCTCATCTGGAGATACAGTAGCAACTTCGCCAGTTGGCTCACCAGTTTCTGGATCTGTTAGAGGCTGAGGATCAACTTCTGCTGGAGCTGGTAGGTAATCTACAACAGCGTCAAGGATAAGTTGCATACCTTTGTTCTTGAACGCAGAACCACAGAACGTTGGGAAGAACGCTAGGTCACGAGTACCTTTACGGATACAAGCTTTTAGTTGCTCGATAGATGGCTCTTCGCCTTCCATGTAAGCTTCCATTAGGTCGTCGTCTTGCTCTACAGCAGTTTCAACTAGCTCTTCACGGTACTGTTCTACATCATCAACCATGTCAGCAGGGATGTCTTGAACTTCGTAGTTCTCTGGTAGACCAGTTTCGTCCCAAACGTAAGCTTTACGGTTTAGTACGTCTACAACACCAACGAAATCGTCTTCACGACCGATTGGCAGAGTCATTACTAGTGGGTTTGCACCAAGAACGTTCTTAACCTGGTCAACAACGTTGAAGAAGTCTGCACCCATACGGTCTAGTTTGTTTACGAAGATCAGACGAGCAACTTCTGAATCGTTCGCGTAGCGCCAGTTAGTTTCTGACTGAGGCTCAACACCACCAGAACCACAGAATACACCGATACCACCGTCAAGAACTTTAAGTGAACGGTATACTTCTACTGTAAAGTCAACGTGTCCCGGAGTATCGATAACGTTTAGGCGGTGGCCATTCCACTCACAAGTTACGGCAGCAGACTGGATTGTGATACCACGCTCAGCTTCCTGCTCCATGAAGTCAGTTGTAGACTCACCGTCGTGTACTTCACCAGTTTTGTGGATTTTACCAGTAAGCTTTAGAATACGCTCAGTGGTGGTAGTTTTACCCGCATCAACGTGCGCGAAAATACCAATGTTTCTGTACTTTGATAAATCTGCCATTGTCTTACTCTGTTTATAAGGTATAAATTGCGCGCAGAGTATATCACAATCTGTCAAGACTGATAGCTTTGCGTGCATATGTGAATAAAAAAAACTTTTCTCACCAATACTAGCAGTAAATGGTGAGCTTTCTTGGTCAATTCAACCCGCGTACCTAACCTTCTTTAGAACAAAAAGTGCTGCGTATATAACCTTACGCAGCACCTCAAGTTAGGGCTAGATTTCAATTAGGTGCGTGGGCAAATCTCTGCCTGTGGGAAAAAGAACTCAATCTCACGAGCCGCTGATTCAGGGCTGTCTGAACCATGTACTGAATTGTGGCGCATGCTCAATGCGTAATCTGCGCGAATCGTACCACATGCCGCTTCTTCTGGGTTGGTTTTACCCATTAGCTCACGGTAACGCGAAATAGCGTCTTCACCTTCAAGTACCTGAACCATGATAGGTCCAGAAGTCATGAATTCTTTCAGAGCAGGGAAGAAAGGCTTGCCTTCATGCTCTGCATAGAAACCACTCGCCTGCTCTTCAGTTAACTGCACCATTTTCGCAGCGATAATCTGAAGGCCCGCTTTTTCAATACGGTGATAGATTTCACCAATCAGATTACGTTCTACTGCATCGGGCTTGATGATAGAAAAAGTTCTTTCTAGAGCCATAGGGTATCCTTTTATTTTCTTTGTTTTGTTTCAAGAGGTCATTCAAGACCTCTTAGAATTATTTGTTTGCTTGCTGAATCAGTAAACCAGCTAGGGTTCGCACACCAACGCCAGTCGCGCCTGCAGCCCATTTATCCGTTGCTGATTTACGGTACGTGGCAGCACAGTCGAAATGCAACCAACCTTTTTTGTAGTCTTCAACAAAGTAAGACAAGAAAGCAGCTGCAGTGCTGGCACCAGGAGAATAATCACCACTGCTGATGTTAGACAGATCAGCAAAATTCGATGGCAACATACCACGGTGGAAGTCTGCCAACGGCAGAGGCCATAGGCCTTCTTTCTCTTCTTTTGCTGCGGATAGCGCCTGCTGAGAAAGCTCTTCATCAAAACTCATCAATGCGTGGTAGTCATTGCCCAGTGCGTTTTTCGCAGCGCCAGTCAGCGTTGCACAATCAATGATCAACTCAGGGTTTTGTTCACTGGCATAAAGTAAACCATCAGCCAAAACTAGGCGACCTTCCGCGTCAGTATTCAAGATCTCGACCGTTTTACCGTTCTTATAGGTAATAACATCACCAAGCTTCAGAGCTCGGCCTGAAATCATGTTTTCAGCACAGCAAAGAATCAGTTTCACACGCTTGTTCAGGCCACGCATGATAGCCAGACCTAAACCACCAGTGATCGTACCAGAACCACCCATATCGGCTTTCATTGCTGCCATAAAACCTGAAGGTTTGATGCTGTAACCACCAGAATCAAATGTGATACCCTTACCTACAAGACACGCCCAAACCGGTGCGTTCTCATCACCTGTTGGGTTGTAATCAAGTTGCAGCATCGCTGAAGTGCGCTCAGAACCACGTCCTACCGCAAAAATGCCTTCCCAGCCTTCGGCTAGCAGGTCTTTATCTTTCACAATGCGTGCTTTTACTGTGCCTTCTGGCGCAACTGACTTGATGAATTCAGCAGCCATTGTCGCCAGTTGTCGAGGCGCTACTTCTTCCGCAGGTTTGTTAATAATATCGCGGGTAAATTCGGTCGCTTTAATGCGCGCTTCTAGCTCAGCCTGAGCTGTTTCAACCAACTCTGGTAACGCTAAAGTATTCTTCTTTTTAGGCCCACGGTAACCTTGGTGAAATGCCCAAACACTTTCTAAGTCCCAGCCTGCACCTTCAAGAGAAACAGACGCGACACCTTGAGAATCCAGCTTACGAGCCGCACGCTGAACGGCGCCAAGATCATGACCTTCTCCAAGGTGGATCGTTGCGCTGCTTTCAGAAAATGAAAGAATGGCTTTTTCACCCCAATGCGGAGCGGCGGCTTCTTGGCTCAAAAATACTGACATCTGTGTAGACATGGTTTCTCCTTGTCTTTTAATTAGCGCTGTCTACGCCATTTAGCTTAACGTTCGGATGTTAGCATTTTGTAGGGTTAAAATGTCAATTTGATAAAAAAACGGGCACTAAGGCCCGTTATTTTTAGTAAAATTTGTTAACTAGAAAGACTTTTCCGGTCAGTTCTAATCCATTTCATCCATCCAGCACAGAATCACGGCCTCAAGAATTTTTTCATTCGAACGGTTAGGTTCGTCTTCAAAATCTTCCAGCTCAAGAATCCACTGATGAAGATCGGTGAAACGTACTGTCTTTGGATCCACTTCCGGAAATTTGTCACAAAGCTCAATCGCGATGTCTCGTGAGTCTGTCCATTTCATGATTACACTTCCTATATGTGAGATTAGTGATCTTCTGACGCGTGATTCAATGTGTACTTAGGAATCTCAACCACCAAGTCTTCGTCGGTAACTTTAGCCTGACAACCCAATCGTGATTCAGGCTCTAAGCCCCATGCTTTGTCCAGCATATCGTCTTCCAGCTCGTCACTCTCTTCCAAAGAGTCAAAACCTTCACGAACCACTATGTGACATGTAGTACACGCACATGACTTTTCACACGCATGCTCGATACCGATACCATTTTTCAACGCCACGTCCAGTACAGTTTCACCAGTATCTGCTTCTAGTACCGCACCTTCTGGGCATAAATCTTCGTGTGGTAATACTATAATCTTAGGCATAACTTCTTATCTCTTAAATATCATCTACCGATTGACCTGACAGCGCAGCTCGAATCGATTTATCCATACGGCGCGAAGCAAAATCCTGGCTCGCTTTATCAGTGTCTTTGATTCCCTGCTCAATGGCATCCGCACTGTCGCCATTGCGCAGTTCAATCAATGATTCAATCGATTTAATCAGGGCTTCTCTTTCTGCTTCAGACAGTAAGTCATCACCGTCTGCTTGCATTGCAGCAAGTAATCCTTCAATGACACGATCAGCTTCCACTCGCTGCTCAGCCAGTGCACGCGCCATCATGTCGTCTTTCGCATACGTCATTGAGTCACGCAGCATGTTTGCCACTTCGTCGTCACTCAAGCCATAAGACGGTTTAACTTGTATTTCGGACTGAACCCCTGTGCTTTTTTCCATTGCAGTGACCGAAAGAAGGCCATCAGCATCAACTTGGTAAGTCACTCGAATATGAGCAGCACCAGCGGCCATTGGAGGAATGCCTTTCAATGAGAAACGGGCCAATGAACGGCAGTCATCGACCATTTCACGCTCGCCTTGAACAACGTGAACACTCATTGCAGTCTGACCATCTTTAAATGTCGTAAATTCTTGCGCTCGAGCAACCGGGATCGTGGTATTGCGTGGAACAATTTTCTCGACCAATCCACCCATGGTTTCAATACCTAGAGACAGTGGAATCACGTCAAGAAGCAACATTTCAGAGTCTGGCTTATTACCAGCGAGAATGTCAGCCTGAATGCCCGCACCAATCGCTACCACTTCATCAGGGTTAATGCTTGTTAGTGGCGTACGGCCAAAAAAGTCACCGACCATTTCACGTACCAACAGCGTACGAGTCGAGCCACCGACCATCACCACTTCAAGCACGTCATCCGTATCTACTTCGGCATCTTTTAGTGCGCGGCGACAAGACATCAGCGTCTTTTTCACCAGTGGACGAATTAAAGATTCAAACTCTTCACGGGATACAGAGCCAGTCCAACCAAGCACCTCAACGTCGACATTATCTTGTTGTGAAAATGCAATTTTGGTCTCTGTGGCGACATTTAAAACAATGCGGTTCTGCTCCGCGGTTAGATCCGTTTGGATCCCTGCTTTTTCAATCAAGAACTCAGCGAGAAGATGATCAAAGTCATCTCCGCCTAATGCTGAATCACCACCAGTCGCCAGAACTTCGAAGACACCTTTAGATAATCGAAGAATAGAGATGTCAAACGTACCGCCACCGAGATCGTAAACTGCGATAGTACCTTCTTGGCCTGAGTCTAGACCGTAAGCAATCGCTGCCGCAGTCGGCTCATTTAATAGGCGCAGAACATGAAGACCCGCCAGTTTAGCCGCGTCTTTTGTACCTGCGCGCTGAGCATCATCAAAATACGCAGGCACTGTAATCACAACACCAGCCAGTTCTCCGCCCAGTGTTTGTTCGGCGCGCTTACCCAACGATTTGAGAATTTCTGCTGAAACTTCAATCGGGTTTTTGTCACCTGCTGCTGTTTGAAGCACTGGTAAGCCGTTGCCGCTCGCTTTAAATTGATAAGGTAGATTTGGGTAACGAGTCTGAATGTCACTCAATGAGCGGCCAATTAGGCGTTTCACTGAAATGATGGTGTTTTGTGGATCAGTTTCCGCCTGTGCTTTGGCGTCATAACCTACTTCAGGTTGTTCACCGGCATAATTGACAATTGATGGCAGGATACTGCGCCCTTGCTCGTCTTTTAATGTCGTTGCATCGCCGCTGCGAACAGAGGCCACCAAAGAGTTCGTCGTACCGAGATCGATACCGGCTGCCAGTTTGTGCTCATGTGGTGCCGAACTTTGACCTGGTTCTGCAATTTGAAGTAGTGCCATGGTTGGTCCTTATCTTTAACTAGCCGAGGAGTTTCTCTTCCACTAGCTCGATTTCATTTTTTAATTTGGCGATAAATTTGAGCTTACGTACACGCTCAGCCGCTTGTTGCCAGAGGCCATCATTCAGTTCCTGCTCTACCGATTTCAGGTGCTGCTTGTACATTTTGCTCACCTTGCTGTCAAAATCGAATAGTGCGTCTTCTGGATCTGAACTAGATGGAATGTCCTCAAGTTCTTCACGTAATTCCATCTGTTCCATTAGGAACATAGGGTCGCTCATGGTTTGCTGTTCACCACGAATATCAACGCCGTTTTCTGCCAGCATATACTCAGCACGAGACAGAGGTTTTTTTAAGAC
The DNA here is from genome assembly GCF_000740665.1 of Vibrio sp. B183. Lineage (NCBI taxonomy): Bacteria > Pseudomonadati > Pseudomonadota > Gammaproteobacteria > Vibrionales > Vibrionaceae > Vibrio > Vibrio sp. B183. The sequence continues at coordinate 51,478 of NZ_JPQB01000039.1, forward strand.
TTGATAAGCATCGTTGATTTCCGAAGCTTTCTGAACCGCCATAAGACGGTCTCGCTCAGAAGCGCTGGCAAAGTTATCTGGATGGAAGCGTTTTTGAAGTTCACGGAATTGTGAAGAAAGAAGGCTACCATCCAGCTGAAACTGACTTGGTAGCCCAAACAATTCAAAGTAATTCATGGAGAATTCGGTCCTTGGTAATCTACCTGCAAGCATGGCCTGCAGGCGCTATCAATTATACGTTGAAGCTTTCACCACAACCACATTCACTTTTAGCATTTGGGTTGTTGAATTCAAAACCTTCATTCAACCCTTCTTTAACGTAGTCAAGCTCAGTGCCATCTAAATACGCAAGGCTCTTTTGGTCAATAATGACCTTGACGCCTGAATGCTCGAATACTGAGTCTTCTTCGTTAAGCTCGTCAACAAACTCAAGAACATAAGCCATTCCAGAACAGCCTGTCGTTTTCACACCCAAACGCAAACCGATCCCTTTACCTCGGTTTTCAAGGAATGTTCTAACGCGACTTGCCGCGGTTTCTGTCATTGTGATGGCCATACTGCACCTTAGTTTATTGATTAGCGAACGGAATGGGAGCTTTAGGCTCCCATTATATACAGATTACTTATTCTTGGTGTTTTTTCTTGTAGTCAGCAACAGCTGCTTTGATTGCATCTTCAGCAAGAATTGAGCAGTGTACCTTCACTGGAGGCAACTCAAGCTCTTCAGCAATCTCTGCATTCTTGATTGCCGCAGCTTCATCAATACTCTTACCTTTTACCCACTCAGTAACCAGTGAGCTCGATGCGATCGCACTACCACAACCGTAAGTTTTGAACTTCGCATCTTCAATAATCCCTTCCGGTGTTACTTTGATTTGAAGCTTCATTACGTCACCACAAGCCGGCGCGCCAACCATGCCGCTGCCTACCGCTGGGTCTTCTTTATCGAACGAACCAACGTTACGTGGGTTCTCGTAGTGATCAATTACTTTTTCGCTATATGCCATGATTATTTACCTCGAATCCTCTATTACTATCCTTGGAGCGTTAGCCAGTGATTAGTGGTGAGCCCACTCAACTGTGCTTAAATCCACTCCCTCTTTGTACATATCCCATAGAGGAGACATGTCGCGCAGCTTAGTAACCGCTACGCGGATTTGTTCAATTGCGTAATCTACTTCTTCTTCAGATGTAAAACGACCGAATGAGAATCGAACAGAGCTGTGTGCCAGTTCATCGTCCAGACCTAACGCACGAAGAACATACGAAGGCTCAAGACTTGCAGAAGTACAAGCACTACCAGAAGAAACCGCGAGATCTTTAAGAGACATCAGCAATGATTCACCTTCTACGAAAGCGAAGCTAATGTTTAGGTTATGCGGTACACGCTGTTCAAATGAACCGTTTACTGTGACAGCTTCAAGATCCTTAACACCATCAAATAGACGATTACGTAATGCCATCGCATGATCGTAGTCTTTTTGCATGTCTTCTTTAGCAATACGGAATGCTTCACCCATACCAACAATCTGGTGAGTAGCCAGTGTACCTGAACGGAAACCACGCTCATGACCGCCACCGTGCATTTGCGCTTCTAGGCGGATACGTGGCTTACGACGAACATATAGTGCACCGATACCTTTAGGGCCATAAACTTTATGCGCAGACAGTGAGATAAGGTCTACTTTCATTTCCTTCACATCGATTGGTAACTTACCCGCAGACTGTGCGGCATCAACGTGGAAAACGACTTTGCGTTCACGGCAAAGTTCACCAATAGAAGAGATATCCTGAATCACGCCAATTTCGTTGTTCACGTGCATGATCGAAACCAACACAGTATCTTCACGCATTGCCGCTTCAAGCTTCTTGAGATCAATCAAACCATTAGATTCTGGCTCAAGGTAAGTTACCTCAAAACCTTCACGCTCTAGTTGGCGACATGGGTCAAGAACCGCTTTGTGCTCAGTTTTACACGTAATAACGTGTTTACCTTTCTTAGAATAGAAATGAGCTGCGCCTTTGATAGCTAGGTTATCTGATTCTGTCGCGCCAGAAGTGAAGACGATTTCGCGAGGGTCGGCATTCAGTAGATCAGCAATTTGCTCACGAGCAGTATCGACTGCTTCTTCTGCCTGCCAGCCATATCGATGTGAACGCGATGCTGGGTTGCCAAACGTACCGTCCATTGTCATGTACTGAACCATTTTTTCAGCTACACGAGGGTCTACAGGACAAGTCGCTGAGTAATCTAGATAAATAGGCAGTTTCATTCTCTACTCCAATGTAACAGGCAAACCGCTTAAGAGCGGACATTTACACCGATGGGCGCGGTGTTAGAATTCTTGTTAGAAAACCCATGTTTAACCGTAAGATCAAGATCTTGTCGGTCTGAAATTTCTAGGACTTCGTTATCTGTCATCAACTCACCGAGAGTGATGTTGTTCAAGAAGTCACTGATGCGAGAGCTCAAATCACGCCAAAGTGTATGCGTCAAACAACGCGTTCCCCCCTGACAATCGCCTTTACCATTGCACTTTGTTGCGTCAACGGATTCATCTACAGCCGCAATCACTGTACCGATAGCGATAGTATTAGCATCAGCTCCCAGACGGTAACCACCACCTGGTCCACGAACGCTGGCAACTAACCCTGCTTTACGTAACTTTGAAAACAATTGTTCCAAGTAAGAAAGCGAAATGCCTTGGCGTTCAGAGATATCCGCCAAAGGTACTGGGTTTTGTTGTGAGTGCAGAGCCACATCTAACATGGCTGTAACTGCGTATCTTCCTTTAGATGTAAGTCTCATATAACACCATATCCACATCGTTTATGTGGTATGAAGTTTTTCATACTTGAGTAAATTGGTCAAGTATTTAATTGACTGTTTTACTCAGGTATTTAGCCATGTACTTTTCATGGTTAATTTATTGATTAATTTTTTTCTCAATTGAGGTCAAGACACCACGCAGAATATTCAGCTCTTGCGCTTCCGGCCTAGCTCTATTGAATAGTCGACGCAGCTTGTTCATTACTTTTCCAGGCTGCTCGTCGCTAATAAATTGGGTCGCAGTCGCCACTTTTTCAAGGTGCGAAAAGAACATTTCCAATTCTTTATGTCTTGGATATTCTACAACTTCATTAGGCTGATATTGGCTCTGCTGCTTTTCTAAGTAAGCCATGCGAACTTCGTAGCTAAGCGTCTGGACAGCCATTGCCAGGTTAAGAGAGCTGTACTCTGGGTTAGCAGGAATGCAAACATGATAATGACACGTCTGAAGCTCTTCGTTTGTTAAGCCAGTACGCTCACGACCAAACACCAACGCGACCTGAGATGTTGCTCCTTGCTCAACGAACTTCTTACCACATTCACGGGGCTCTAGCATTGGCCATTCTAAAGTACGTGAACGCGCACTTGAGCCAACCACAAGGCTACAGTCAGCCACAGCATCATTTAACGTGTTGACGACCAATGCAGCTTGAACAATGTCTGCTGCACCAGCAGCAAGTGCTATTGCCTGTTCATCTATCTCACACTGTGGGTCAACAAGTACTAAGTTAGTCAGCCCCATGACCTTCATTGCTCGTGCGGCCGAGCCAATATTTCCTGAGTGAGAGGTTCCAACAAGTACAACTTTGACATTGTTTAGCATTGGTGTTTTCCAAGACGTAATTTCGAACTGCGCGATATTACCATATACCTGAGTAAAATGGTCAGACCCTTTGCTGGAATAAAACCAAAAGTTCAAAAAATAACCACTTCCATTTCGGTGTTTATCTGATATACTGCCGCCCGTTTTTCTGTTCTTTAACATCCGTTGGGAAATTAGTATGCATCCAATGCTTAACATTGCTATTCGTGCTGCACGAAAAGCAGGCAACCATATTGCTAAATCTTTAGAAAATGCTGAGAAGATTGAATCGACTCAAAAAGGCGTCAATGACTTCGTTACTAACGTAGACAAAGAAGCAGAAGCTATCATCATCGATACGATCAAAGCCTCTTACCCTGATCACACTGTAATTGGTGAAGAGTCAGGCCTTCTTCAAGGTAAAGATGACGAAGTACAATGGATCATCGACCCACTGGATGGCACTACAAACTTTGTAAAAGGTTTGCCTCATTTCTCTGTGTCTATTGCTGTACGCATCAAAGGCAAAACAGAAGTCGCTTGTGTATACGACCCAATGCTAAATGAGCTTTTCACCGCTCAACGAGGTTCTGGCGCACAACTTAATAATGCTCGTATTCGCGTCAAGCAGGTAAAAGACCTACAAGGTACCGTTTTAGCAACGGGCTTCCCATTCAAGCAAAAACAGCATTCAGAGTCTTACTTTAAGATCATGTCAGCACTATTCGTTGACTGTTCTGACTTCCGTCGCACTGGTTCTGCTGCTCTAGACCTTTGCTACCTTGCTGCAAGCCGTGTCGATGGTTTCTTTGAGCTTGGCCTTAAGCCATGGGATATTGCTGCAGGTGAGCTGATTGCTCGTGAAGCAGGTGCTATTGTTACTGACTTTGCTGGCGGTACAGACTACGTAAAATCAGGTAACGTTGTAGCTTCAAGTGCTCGCGGTGTAAAAGGTATCCTTAAACACATTCGTGAGAATGGCAATGAAGCATTGCTAAAGTAATATTAAGCTCTGTCGCAGCTGAATCATCAAGCCCGCTCTATTGAGCGGGCTTTTTTGTTTCCAATAGCGAACCCACTAAGGTTCGCTTTCAGTGCATCAAACCCGGCAGCTCTCTGGTTATACCGAACTCTTTCAAACACAGTTGAGTCAGCATGTTTTACAACAAAAGATATGAACGCTATGGTGTCTTGAGAGCAGGTTAGCGGCACTATTCTCAGGTCAAGATGTCTACGCAAACAGATACGGAAACAGCCAATACTTAGCATATCACTTATGACTTGAATCCCGACTATAAGGCCAGTCTTTATAAACGTATCGGAGTAAAAAGTTGTGCCTAAAAGCACCCAATAAGCGTGGACAAATCAATGCTCTTGAACTTGAAAGACTGACACCCTATCCAATGCGGCCTTTCATCAGAAACACCTAGTTTGAGCTCTGACTTACGCTACAGAAATTACAACGATCAGCCCGCCTTGTTGGTAACGATGACACCCGCAGTTCTGTCAATTGAAACATTGATGTTCTGAGAAAATGAAAAAGGCTCTAGTCTTTCGACTAGAGCCTTGAAGATGGCAGGGGTGGAGAGATTCGAACTCCCAACACGCGGATTTGGAATCCGCTGCTCTGCCAATTGGAGCTACACCCCTAAAGTTCGTGTTTAGTGAGACGACTCTCGAATAAGTGGCGGAGCGGACGG
>NZ_JPQB01000040.1:0-40892 GCF_000740665.1 Vibrio sp. B183
CCGAATTAAAGAATTTGCTTGGCGACCATAGCGTTGTGGACCCACCTGATTCCATGCCGAACTCAGAAGTGAAACGCAATAGCGCCGATGGTAGTGTGGGGCTTCCCCATGTGAGAGTAGGACATCGCCAGGCTTTAAATTTAGACTTAGTGTCTAACCAGTGCGGAGCGGTAGTTCAGTTGGTTAGAATACCGGCCTGTCACGCCGGGGGTCGCGGGTTCGAGTCCCGTCCGCTCCGCCACTTATTCAGAGAAAGCCCTAACAGCAATGTTAGGGCTTTTTCGTATATGAAATATTATTTGGGGTCTGTGACCAACGAGTTCCGGTTGCCCATAACCCTTAACTAACTCTCTCCACTACTGTTAGTCATTTATTGAGAAACCCAGTCTAAGGACTGGGTTTTGTTGTTTAGGGGCAAAGCTATCCACCTCAAGGGAACAAATCCAACTTGCGTTTGGCTGTAGGAATCTACAAACTCAATCGAACCGACTTTTATATAGAAGCCCAATCTCCAGATCGGGCTTCGTAGTTTTTAGAATATGAAATTTAAAGCCCGCTGCTGGCGCAACGGGCTTGTTTATATCTGGAGATGAGTGCTGAAGTACTCGTCTTAGGTTGGCTAGAAGCAATATTTATACATAGCTTTGGAAAGTATCTCGACAGTAGGGTCGATAAACTCAAACGCCAGAAATTCATCCGGTTGGTGAGCTTGGTCAATAGACCCCGGGCCAAGTACTAGCGTTGGACATAGCTGTTGAAGGAAGGGAGCTTCAGTACAGTAATTGACAGTTTCTGAGTCAGTGCCACATATCTCTTCCACGCCTCCTATAAAAGGATGATCATGCTGACATTCGTAACCAGGAATCGGTTCGTGTAGAGGTGTTATATCAATCCGGCCAGGCCATTTGGTCTCGATTTCTTTTAAGGCGCCACGAAGCATGTTATCCAAGCCATCAAGGCTTATCCCAGGCAGAGGGCGTACGTCATAATGAAGCTCACAACAACCACAGATGCGGTTAGCGCTGTCTCCACCATGAATATGACCAAGGTTAAGTGTTGGGCTTGGAATCGCGAACCCAGGATGGTGATACTCTTTGATGAGCTTGTCACGCAACTGCATCATGGCAAAAAGGATTTCATGCATGATTTCAATGGCGTTGACTCCTAAAGCCGGATCTGACGAATGGCCAGATTTGCCTGTGACTCGAATAGCATTGGCAACATGGCCTTTATGGCCTCGTATCGGAACCAAACTAGTAGGCTCCCCGATAATGCAATAGTCCGGCTTGAATGGTGCATTATCGGTAAAATGACGTGCACCAAGCATGGTTGTCTCTTCATCACAAGTCGCTAAGACATATAACGGCTTACTTTGTTTACTCCAGTCAACCTCCTTTACTGCTTCAAGAATGAAAGCAAAGAAACCTTTCATATCAGCCGTTCCTAGACCATAGAAGCGGTTATTCGCTTCGGTGAGGGCATGAGGTTCGTAATTCCAGCGGCCTTCATCGAAAGGTACTGTATCGCTGTGACCAGCCAGCAACAGACCTCCTTCACCGCTTCCTATTTTACCTAACAGATTAAACTTCCCGGGTTCGACTTCGATAATGTCGACTTCAAAACCTATGTCTTGCATCCAACTGGCAAGCTTTTCAATGACTTTTGCATTCCCTTCATCCCAACTTGGATCGGTTGAACTGATGGAAGAGGTAGAAATCAGGCCTTTGTAGACCTCAAGAAAACTGGGTATTTGCATATTAAGTTCGCTTTGCCTGTTGACATAAATCAATAATGAAGGTAAAACACATAATAAATCAGTTTTAATGAATAAAAAACCATTAAAAGCTAAGTTTATTAAATTTATAGTCACTGGTTGTGTGACGATTTTAAGGTCTTAATGGATGTCTGAGATGCTCAAAACTACAATTATTGGCGCCAGCGGTTATACCGGAGCTGAGTTAGCACTGATGGTGCATAAACACCCACAACTTACGCTATCAGGTTTATATGTATCCGCCAATAGTGTTGATGCCGGTAAATGTATCTCTGAGCTACATGGAAAACTGGCAGGTATTATCAGTCAGCCTGTAGAGCCTTTGAAAGATATCAATGATGTAGCGGCGGAAAGCGATGTGGTTTTTCTTGCTACTGCCCATGAGGTCAGCCACGACATCGCGCCTACGTTTTTGACACAAGGTTGCCAGGTATTCGACTTGTCGGGCGCTTTCCGAGTTAAGAAACACGGCTTCTATAACGAATTTTATGGCTTTGAGCATCAACATGAAGATTGGCTAGATAGCGCAGCTTACGGTCTTGCTGAGTGGAACCACAACGCTATTAAACACAGCCAGCTCATTGCTGTGCCGGGCTGTTACCCAACAGCCTCACAGCTTGCGATTAAACCTTTGGTCGAGGCGGGTTTGCTGGATTCTGTTCAGTGGCCAGTAATCAATGCAACCAGTGGTGTCTCGGGAGCTGGTCGAAAAGCATCGAAGACCAACAGTTTCTGTGAAGTGAGTTTGCAGCCTTATGGTGTGTTCAGCCACAGGCACCAACCTGAGATCGCAACTCATCTAGGGACTGAGGTAATTTTCACCCCTCACTTAGGTAACTTTAAACGTGGCATCCTTGCGACCATCACTATGAAGTTAGCTAGCGGAGTGAGTGAGCAGCAGATCTCAAAAGCATTTAATACGGCATATGAGAATAAACCTGCGGTGCGCCTGCACCAAGCGACGTTACCAAGTATTCAACATGTTGAAAATACACCTTTCTGCGATATTGGTTGGAAGGTACAAGGCGAGCATATCATTGTCGTTTCTGCGATTGATAACTTGCTTAAAGGCGCATCGAGTCAAGCGATGCAGTGTTTAAATATCCACTACGGATTTCCAGAGTTAACTGCCCTTGTATAAGCAAGTCGGTAAAGGGAAAAGTAATGACAGATAACAAACCAACTCCATTAGTGATCAAATTGGGCGGTGCAGCCCTTTCGTGTACTGAGACGTTAAGTCAGGTTTTTAGTGCAATTGCTGACTATCAGAAGCAGGCTCAGCGACGAATCGTGATCGTCCATGGAGGAGGTTATCTAGTGGACGATCTTATGGCTCAGCTTCAGATTGAAACGCTGAAAAAAGACGGGCTTCGTGTCACTCCCTATGAGCAAATTCCCTTGATAGCAGGTGCTTTAGCCGGTACGGCGAACAAGATGCTTCAGGGGCAGGCGATCAAAGACGGTTTGAATGCTGTTGGGTTATCTCTTGCTGATGGTGGGTTGTGTCAGGTTAAAGAATTGGATCCAGAACTTGGTGCTGTTGGTAAAGCGACACCAGGTAACTCTACGGTATTACAGGCGATTCTAGCTGCTGATACATTACCAATCATTAGCTCAATTGGCCTGACTGCAGAAGGTCAGATGATGAACGTCAATGCTGACCAAGCGGCGGTTGCCGTTGCAGGTGCCTTGGATGCCGAGCTTGTTCTATTGTCGGACGTCAGTGGCGTTTTGGATGGCAAAGGGCATCTGATCAAAAGTTTAGATGAGCAAGAAGCACAAAGTTTGATCAATGGGCAGGTAATCACTGACGGCATGATTGTCAAAGTCAATGCAGCACTGGAAGCGGCTAACGATTTAGGCCGACCAATAGAAGTGGCTACCTGGCGTTATCCAGAAAAGCTCGCAGAGCTGTTTGCTGGGCAAAGCATCGGGACACAATTTTTATCTAAGAATTAGTCGCTTGTGTTAAGGCACGAGCACAACAAAAAGAACGAAAAAGTCACCCGTAGCACTGACCGCCACGCGCAGAGCCGGGATTTTGGAGAAAAGAAAATGAGCAAGTTAAAAGTAAATAAAGTAGTAGTCGCATATTCTGGCGGTCTGGATACTTCAGTGATTATCCCTTGGTTGAAAGAAAACTATGATTGTGAAGTGGTCGCGTTTGTGGCCGATGTTGGTCAAGGTGCAGAAGAATTAGAAGGCATCGAAGCAAAAGCGAAGGCTTCAGGTGCATCTGAGTGTTATGTCGCTGACCTGAAAGAAGAAATGGTCGCAGACTACATCTACCCGACGCTGAAAACAGGTGCTTACTACGAAGGCAAATACTTGTTGGGTACATCGATGGCTCGCCCAATCATTGCGAAAGCTCAGGTTGAGGTTGCGCGTAAAGTAGGCGCCGATGCCCTTTGCCACGGCTGTACAGGTAAAGGTAACGACCAAGTACGTTTTGAAGGCGCTTTTGCCGCTTTGGCCCCTGATCTTCATGTGATTGCCCCTTGGCGCGAATGGGATCTGGTTAGCCGTGAAGAGTGTCTGGACTACCTTGCTGAACGCAACATTCCTTGTACGGCTTCACTAACGAAGATTTATTCACGTGATGCTAATGCATGGCACATCTCAACAGAGGGTGGTGTTCTGGAAAATACGTGGAATGCGCCTAATGAAGACTGCTGGGTTTGGACAGCCGATCCTGAGCAAGCTCCGAATGAAGCTGAATACGTGACGCTGAAAGTCGAAAAAGGCGAAGTGGTTGGCGTGGATGGTGAAAACATGACGCCATACAACGCACTTGTTTACCTGAATGAAAAAGGTGCTAAGCATGGTGTTGGCCGTATCGATATTGTAGAAAACCGTCTGGTTGGTATGAAGTCTCGTGGTTGTTATGAAACTCCGGGTGGCACGATTATGATGGAAGCGCTGCGTGCTGTTGAGCAGCTGGTACTGGATAAGACCGCATTTGAATTCCGTGAAGAACTAGGCGTTAAGGCTTCTCATCTTGTATACGACGGCCGTTGGTTCACACCATTGTGTAAATCCATTCTCGCAGCGTCAGAAGAACTGGCTCAAGATGTAAACGGTGAAGTCGTGATTAAGTTGTATAAAGGTCAAGCTACGGTGACCCAGAAGCGCTCAGTGAACAGCCTTTATTGTGAAGAGTTTGCTACTTTTGGTGAAGATGAAGTTTACGATCAAAGCCATGCAGAAGGCTTCATTCGCCTTTACTCACTGTCTAGCCGTATTCGTGCGCTGAATAGTCAGAAAAAGTAACCCTTAACTTATCTAGCTGACGAACCCATTTGCTTAGCAAATGGGTTCGTTGTTTTTTGGTAACCAAAACAACAGCGCTTAAAATGCTCATGAATAAATATGTAGAAATAATGAATTAATACTTTATTTTTGGTTTGAATTGCCGTAAGTTTGAACCATCAGAAAAATACTGGGTTTCACCCAGAAATAGCAATAGATCAAAAACTGTTCGCACTGACAGTGAGCACCGGTAATCAGGAGATACGCAATGGCATTATGGGGCGGAAGATTTACCCAAGCAGCAGACACGAGATTCAAAGAATTTAACGATTCATTGCGCTTTGATTACCGATTGGCAGAACAAGATATTGTGGGCTCAATCGCTTGGTCGAAAGCGTTGTTATCAGTGGATGTGCTTAATGAAGAAGAGCAACAGAAGCTAGAACTGGCGTTGAATGAACTTAAGCTAGAAGTGATGGAAGATCCTCATCAGATCCTTCGTTCTGACGCGGAAGATATCCATTCATGGGTTGAGCAACAACTGATTGGCAAAGTGGGTGACTTAGGCAAAAAACTGCACACAGGCCGTTCTAGAAACGATCAGGTCGCGACTGACCTTAAACTCTGGTGTCGTCAGCAAGGTCAACAGCTACTGATGGCATTGGACCGTCTGCAATCTCAAATGGTATCGGTCGCGAAAGAGCATCAGGCAACGGTTCTGCCGGGCTACACGCACTTGCAACGTGCCCAGCCAGTGACGTTTGCTCATTGGTGTTTGGCTTATGTGGAAATGTTCGAGCGGGACTACTCGCGTCTTCATGATGCCATCGAACGTTTAGATACCTGCCCGCTTGGCTCTGGTGCTTTGGCGGGAACGGCTTATCCTATCGACCGGGAGCAACTGGCACATTACCTTGGCTTTCGCCGTGCGACACGTAACTCACTGGATTCGGTCTCCGACCGTGATCATGTTATGGAGCTGATGTCGGTAGCTTCTATCTCTATGCTTCACTTGTCGCGTTTGGCAGAAGATATGATTTTCTACAACTCGGGTGAGTCAAACTTTATTGAGCTGGCGGATACTGTGACCTCTGGATCGTCGTTGATGCCACAAAAGAAAAACCCAGATGCGCTGGAGCTGATCCGTGGTAAGACAGGGCGGGTCTACGGCTCACTGGCTGGCATGATGATGACGGTGAAAGCATTGCCGCTCGCTTACAACAAAGATATGCAGGAAGACAAAGAAGGGCTGTTCGACGCACTAGACACCTGGAACGACTGTATGGAAATGGCAGCGCTTTGTTTTGATGGCATCAAAGTAAACGGCGAGCGCACATTGGAAGCCGCGAAACAAGGCTATGCCAATGCCACTGAGTTGGCAGATTATCTGGTGGCTAAAGGCATCCCATTCCGTGAAGCACACCATATTGTGGGTGTTGCAGTAGTGGGGGCCATTGCGAAAGGTTGTGCGTTAGAAGAACTGTCGATTGCGGAACTGAAAGAGTTCTCCTCAGTCATAGAAGAAGATGTTTACAGCATACTGACGATAGAATCATGCCTTGAGAAGCGTAGTGCTCTGGGTGGGGTCTCTCCAAAGCAAGTCGCTCATGCGGTCGAGCAAGCGGAAGGACGCCTTATCAAGCGGGATACCTCTGCGGTAAATGTTCGTCCTGCGCGTTTAACGGATATTGAAGCGCTAGAAGGTATGGTGACCTACTGGGCGAATATGGGGGAGAACTTACCTCGTTCACGCAGTGAGTTGGTGAGAGATATTGGCTCTTTCGCCGTTGCAGAGCACCATGGTGAGGTGACTGGATGTGCGTCGCTCTATGTCTATGACTCTGGGCTGGCCGAGATTCGTTCACTGGGTGTCGAAGCGGGTTGGCAAGGGCAAGGTCAAGGAAGCGCGATTGTACAGTACTTGGTGGAAAAAGCGCGCCAGATGGCGATCAAGAAAGTGTTCGTCCTGACTCGTACGCCTGAGTTCTTTATGAAGCAAAGTTTTCTACCGACATCGAAGTCGCTATTACCGGAGAAAGTGCTTAAAGATTGTGATCAGTGCCCTCGTCAGCACGCTTGTGATGAAGTGGCGCTAGAAGTGAATCTGGTTGAGAAATCCATCGCGCGAGCAAATGTTGCTTAACGTATTGATGGTTAAGGTTTTCGAAGAAAGATCAAAAAAGATCGAATGTTTTTGGGAACCTTATTCAAAAGGCAGGGTCTATTAAAGTACCACTGCTTTTTCTTAGAAGAATCTAAGAGAGCCCCAGAATCGACGTTGATTTTGGGGCTTTTTTCTTTTCTCGTACCGAGAATGTTTCCCCAAAACCCATTACCTCTAACCTTTTTTGTTTCTGCGTCGCCAAGGCAAAATGACAAAGCGCATCCAGAGGTGAAGGAACAACAAGCCGTTAAATGCGAACCCTGCGATGATCAAAGCGATGGACTCTATGCTTTGAGGGCTATCCCTGAAGGCAAACCACCAGATAACCCAGCACAATACCGATAGCACAGTAAGCTGATCCATACATCGTTGACAACGGCCTATTTTTTTCCAGAACCAGTTGCTGTTTTTACAGTAGTCGCATGTCATGAGCATCGTTTATTGGGTAACATGTGCTTTGATAATATCTCAAGCTAACGTGAAAGTGATAAAAATGATCGAACGTCAACAAACTAAACAACGTATGAGCCGTATCGTGAAGCATAACGGCACGATTTACCTATGTGGGCAAGTGTGTGCGGATGCGACTAAAGGCATTACTGAACAGACGCAAACTATGTTGGATAAAGTTGAAGAGCTGCTGCTTGAAGCTGGCAGTGACAAGGAGCATATGCTGTCTGCGACGATTTATTTGAAGGACATGAAAGACTTCCAGGAAATGAATGCGGTATGGGATGCATGGGTTCCTGAAGGTCACGCTCCGGCTCGTGCATGTGTTACTGCTGATATGGCGCGCGAAGCCTTGTTGGTAGAGATCTCTGTGATTGCAGCTGAGAAATAACGAGTCTATATGTAAAAAACGAGCCAATTGGCTCGTTTTTTATTGTCTGTTTAGGGTTAGCAACCCGGTCCACAATCAAGACAGTGTTTAATCATCTCTGGGCCTAAGTGCAGTTTCGCATTCAGGTCGCGCAGAGCAGTGCGAACCCCTTCTTCAATCACCGGGTGATAGAAAGGCATATCGAGCATTTCTGAAACGGTCATCTTATTTTGATGTGCCCAAGCCAGTAAGTGCGCAAGATGTTCAGCATTAGGTCCTATCATTTCGGCTCCTAGGAAACGCCCGGTCCCTTGTTCACCATAGACATGCAAGACGCCTTTGTTGCGCAGCATAACGCGTGAGCGGCCCTGACCTTCAAACGACACTTCTCCTGTCGCGAAGCAGCCACAGTTGCCTAGACGAGTTTCAAGTTGCTTAAAGGATTCACCTACCATTGCAATCTGAGGGTCAGAGAATACCGCCGAGATTGACGAACGACGTAATCCTGCTCGGATATCTGGATAACGACCTGCATTGTCACCAGCAATTCGGCCTTGATCTGCTGCTTCGTGGAGCAACGGAATCTGGTTACTGGCATCGCCGGCGATAAAAATATTGTCTACCGATGTTTGCAGCGTGTAATGATCCGCTGTTGGTACGCCGCGTTCATCAAGGGCAACTTGGGTATTTTCGATTGCCAACTGATCGACGTTTGGACGGCGACCCGTTGCAGCAAGTACATAGTCAACAATGAAGGTTTCCAATTCGCCATCGTGATTGATGAATTGGATCTCGACTTTATCTTCACCTTCTATGCGTTGCATGCTTTCGACTTTCACGTCAGCATCAAGATAGAACTCTTCTTTAAACGCTTTGTCGGCATAGGCCATCACTTCAGGATCTGTTAGCGGCCCTACCTGACCACCGAGGCCGAACAGTTTGACCTTAACGCCGAGCCGATGCAGTGCTTGCCCCAGTTCAAGGCCGATCACCCCCGGTCCAAATACGGCCACCGATTCAGGCAGATCATCCCAATCAAACACATCGTCATTGATGATCAAACGATCCCCTAGCTCATTCCAGACACCCGGATAAGCCGGGCGAGAGCCTGTTGCAATCACAATACGTTTGGCCGTGATCTGGGTATGGTCATCCACCATCAATGTGTTGTTGTCGACAAACTTAGCGTAGCCAGAGATTTTGTCTTCAGCTGGGATTTCATCTACACCTTCAAGTACAAAGCCAACGAAGCGATCACGTTCTCTCTTGACGCGATCCATGACTTCACGACCATTGATGACAATCTCACCTTGCGGATGGATACCAAATCCCGGTGCTTTTTCTATCTGATGCACGCTTTCTGCAGCCGCGATCAGCAGCTTAGAGGGCATACACCCCACTCGAGCACAGGTTGTTCCGTATGGTCCATCTTCAATCATAACGACACTTGAGGTATGCGCTTTGGCTGAGCGGTATGCGCCTAGACCGGCTGTACCACCACCAATAATGGCAACATCGACATTGAGCTGTTTCATTGTTAGTTCTCGCTTTGTCTGTCCAGGCTTCCTAGCCAACCTGGGGAGATGAATTTGAGTCCGCTACCAGAGTGAAACTCAGATAGAGGCTGGGCTCTGCAATAGATTCCCCGACCTTAGGTAAGGCTGGAGAATCGAGGGAGCGATATAATTAGCCTAGGTAAGATTCAAGCTCTTCGCTGCCACCAATGTGCTTACCACCAATGAAGACCTGAGGTACTGTCGTACGGCCTGAGATAGCACGTAAACTTACTGTTGTTGCATCTTTACCCAGAATCACTTCCTCATACTGAAGACCGTGGTCGATAAGGTTTTGTTTCGCCTTGGCACAGAAAGGGCAGCCTGGTTTAGTGAATACAGTGATCGATTCCTGCGTTTTGTAGTTAGGTGCGATGTAATTCAGCATAGTATCAGCATCAGACACTTTGAACGGGTCGCCTGGCTCGTTTGGCTCAATGAACATTTTCTCCACCACGCCATTTTTCACCAGCATGCTGTAGCGCCATGAGCGTTTGCCAAAACCAAGATCGTTCTTGTCAACCAGTAGCCCCATACCATCTGTGAATTCACCGTTACCATCTGGTAGGAAAGTGATGTTGTCTGCTTCCTGGTCATTTTTCCAAGCGTTCATCACAAAAGTGTCATTCACAGAGACACAGATAATTTCGTCAACGCCGTGGTCTTGAAAGACTGGGAACAACTCGTTGTAGCGAGGCAGGTGACTCGATGAACAGGTTGGTGTAAATGCACCTGGCAGGCTGAACAGGATCACTGTTTTGCCTTTAAACAGCTCATCGCTGGTGACATTAACCCAAGCATCACCTTGACGAGTTGGGAATGTAACTTGTGGAACGTTTTGACCTTCTTTTGACGCAAACATAGTAGTGTCCTTTGGTAGATTCTGATTAATTCGTATTAGAGCTTAGCGTGCTTTTGCTAAGTGGCTTTGTTTCGATGAGGTTATTATTCTAAATTTCCTTTGATAGCTCTAATCGTTTAATGCTATGGTTTTGATAGATGTTTTCTATCGTATCGAGATAGGTAAATTAGCAAGATGAATATCCGTGATTTTGAGTATCTGGTAGCGCTCGCTGAGCACAACCACTTCCGTAAGGCCGCTGAAGCCTGCTTTGTCAGCCAGCCGACGTTGAGCGGGCAGATCCGTAAATTGGAAGATGAATTGGGTACAGCTTTACTAGAGCGTAGTAGTCGTCGAGTATTGTTTACTGATGCCGGTCTACAACTGGTGGATCAAGCCAAACGTATTCTGTCAGAAGTAAAAACCTTTCGTGATATGGCGAATGGTCAAGGCGAAGCCATGACAGGGCCAATGCACATAGGTTTTATTCCAACTGTTGGTCCTTATCTATTGCCGAAAATCGTACCGACGTTGAAGGAGCAATTCCCTGATCTAGAACTGTTCTTACATGAAGCACAGACTCACCAGTTGGTGCGTCAGTTGGAAGATGGCAAGCTCGATTGTCTGGTTTTAGCATCGGTGGCCGAAACCGCCCCATTCAAAGAAATTGCAGTATATGAAGAGCCATTGAGCGTGGCCGTGCCTTGCGATCACGAATGGTCTGGTCTTGAAGAGATCGATATGCTGGAACTGAATGGCAAAACCGTGCTTGCACTGGGTGATGGGCATTGCCTGCGCGATCAGGCGCTGGGTTTTTGTTTTGCCGCTGGGGCAAAAGATGATGAGCGTTTCAAAGCGACGAGTCTTGAAACTCTGCGTAACATGGTCGCTGCAGGTGCCGGTATCACTCTGTTACCCGAGCTATCGCTACCGAAAGAAAAGCAAAAAGATGGTGTGTGTTATGTCCGAGCGACTAACCCAGTGCCTTCTCGAAGTATTGTTCTGGCGTACCGCCCTGGTTCGCCGCTACGTGCGCGTTTCGAACAGCTGGCCGAAGCAATAAAGCATCAGCTTGAAGCCAAGTAAATCCAGCGAACAAAAAAGGGCGGATGTCATGACATCCGCCCTTTCTGTTTTGATGCTGGTTAGAACAACTCTTCACTTTCAGCAGAGGTGTAGATGCTGTCAGTAATTTCATCAGTGACGTACTCAGTCGGCTCTGTCCCTTCAAGGAAGTACTCAAACATCGAGCTTGAGTCGAATTTGTTGGTCAGCAGCCCTGAATCACGGTCAATTCTTACGCGAACAATATTCGGCGGTATGATTTTCTGCTGAGCAGGGACACCCGCTAGGGCGGTGTGCATGAAGTCAACCCAAGCTGGCTGAGCGGTTTTCGCGCCGGCTTCGGCACCAGAAATTTGCCCTTTGCCTAAATTGCTGTTTGGCTTGGTGCGGCCTAGCTTACGGTTGTGGTCATCAAAACCGACCCAGGATACTGCAACCATGCCTGGTCCATAGCCGTTGTACCACGCATCTTTCGAGTCATTGGTGGTACCCGTTTTGCCGCCCACATCGCGACGCTTCAGAGCTTGTGCTCGCCAGCCAGTACCATTCCAACCTGTACCATCTCGCCAGTTACCACCACCCCAAATGTTGCTGTACATCATTTCACGCACGAGGAACGCAGTCTGTTCAGAGATCACCTGCGGCGCGTATTGAGGTGTTTGATCATCTTGAGGCTCAACGTCTTGTTCTTGGAACTCGTTAGTGGCGGCATCCGTCGCCGTTTGTTCACAGTCTTGACGACAGATGGATTTCGGTGTCGCTTCAAACTCTACATCACCAAACGGGCCTTCCACTTTACTGATGTAATGTGGTTCAACGTAGTAGCCGCCATTAGCAAACACTGAATAGCCTTGTGCCATCTTCATTGGTGTCAGACTGCCTGCACCAAGAGCAATCGTCTCAGAGCGTGGTACTTGATCAATATCGAAGCCAAATCGAGTCAGATACTGGCGCGTTTCGTCTAAGCCCACTTCACGCAGCACGCGCACTGCCATAACGTTTTTAGATTGTGCTAAGCCGATTCTTAAGCGAGTTGGTCCGATGTAGGTCGGAGGCGAGTTTTTCGGGCGCCATGCTGTCCCTTGGCTCTTATCCCACTGGTTGATTGGCGCATCATTGACCAATGTCGCCAGAGTCAGGCCCTTATCGATTGCCGCTGAGTAAATAAACGGTTTGATGCTGGAGCCAACCTGACGCACGGATTGCGTAGCGCGGTTGAACTTATTGTGAACGAAGTTGAAACCGCCAACCAGAGACAAGACTGCGCCATTTTCTGGGTCCATAGCAACAAAAGCGGTATTGGCATTTGGCACCTGGCTTAAGTGCCAAGCTGTTTGCGCTTCGCCATCTTCAACAGGTGTTTCTACCTGACGGACCCAAATTTGTTCACCTTCTTCCAGTACATCCGTGACCGCTTTTGGTGCTGGGCCTTGGCGGTCATCGGTGAGGAATTTACGCGCCCACTTGATGCCATCCCATTCGAGAGTTTTGACGCCTTGGTTTTTCACCCAGACAGTTGCTTGTTGAGCTGTGACTTGTATGACGACCGCAGGGAGTAGGGAGCCGTAGGTTGGCACTCGGTCTAAAGTGTCGTCAATTTTTTGTTCATCGAATGCTGTCTGACCTGCTTTCCACAGGACTTTTTCAGCGCCGCGGTACCCGTGACGTTCATCGTACGCTAGCAGGTTATTGATCGCCGCTTCATTGGCTGCAGACTGTAGTTTAGAATCCACCGTCGTGTAGACATTCATTCCTGAGCTGTAAGCTTCTTCGCCGTAACGCGCTACCATCCACGCACGAGCCAGCTCAGCTACATAAGGCGCACTCAGTTCAATCTCTGCGCCATGGTAGCGCGACATGATCTCTTCAGCACGAGCCTGTTGATATTCATCTTCAGTGATGTACTTTTCATCCAGCATACGCTTAAGGACAACGTTGCGGCGGCTGGTGGCACGCTGAAGCGAGTAGATAGGGTTCATGGTTGATGGGGCCTTTGGCATGCCCGCCAAGGTGGCAATTTCACTCAACGTAAGGTTTTGCAGGTCTTTGCCAAAGTAAGTCTGCGCTGCTGCGCCAAAGCCATACGAACGGTAACCTAAGAAAATTTTATTCACGTACAGCTCAAGGATCTCTTCTTTACTCAGCAGTTGTTCAATGTGAATAGCGATAAAGATCTCTTTAATTTTTCGCATGATCTTTTTGTCATTGGACAAGAAGAAGTTACGCGCTAGCTGCTGAGTGATCGTACTCGCGCCTTGCTTGGCTGAGCCTGAAAGGGCAACTACAACGGCGGCACGTGCGATACCAATAGGGTCGATGCCGGGATGATCGTAGAAACGGCTGTCTTCTGTTGCGATCAGCGCTTCAATCAGGTGTGGGGGAATTTCATCATAGGTGACTGGAATACGTCGCTTCTCACCGAACTGTGAGATCAGCTTGCCGTCTTGAGTGAATATCTGCATTGGTGTCTGCAGTTTGACATCTTTTAAAGTCGCCACATCGGGCAACTCTGGTTTTACGTAGAAGTAGAAACCAACAATGGTTCCGACCCCAAGTACCGTGCAAACCAATACGAAAATAAACAATCGCTTTATGAACTTCACCGGAGAATCCCTGATTAATTAAGCTTACGTTATGCAAACCTAGGTAGTTTAAGCTAAAACGTAGCTCAAATCTGTTTATGTGCTTACTAAATCAACGATTTAAGCCTAAGCGCTAAGCAAGTTTATGGAGCTGAGCTATATGGGTAAATCACTAATTACAGGCATAGATATCAGCCACCAGAGTATCAAAGCGGTGGTCTTAAAGCCTGAAAAAGACACTTTTGCACTTGTTGGTTATCACCAAATGCCAGTCGAAGCGGACATTTTCACTGATAACTACAGGTTAAATTATCAGAAAATTGTAAAGAAACTCAAAGAACTAAGAAAGGCTTTGCCACTATTTAGTCGCAAAGTGTGTCTGAGTGTTCCTGATAGTTCAGTAATAAGTAAGCAATTACAAATAGATAGCAATTTGAGTGATGCCGAATGCCAGTTCGCTATTACTCAAGCTTTTGCGAGGCAGTCGTCTGTGGATGTGGAAGCGCTGTATTTGGATTTTACCTTACTGTCCCACAATAAGGAGCAAGATTATCAAGTCTACGCGGTGAGAAAAGGGTGTGTGGATAGTCGGGTTGCGCCATGTCTTAAAGCGGGTATGAAGCCTGTTCTGATCAACCCCTTTTCACATAACCTTGCGCGGTTATGGCAACGTGCTGCAAAACAATATCAACAGTCCAATTGGTTGCTGATTGACTTCAACTGGCACGGAATCGCGTTGTATTGTGAAGCTGAGCCACTGCGCCTGATAGACAAAACGTTCAGCCTAGAAAGTCTGGAACACGATGTCATTCACAAGACATTAGAAAAGTTAGTTCTCCATATTCAGCTACTGGATATCAAACCCGATGGGGTTTGGCTAAGTGGTGAAATACATTTCTTCTCTTCGTTTATTCAAACAATGGAGTCCGATGCGGGATTGTCGTGTATTCCGCTCAAGCTGGATGATTTGTGCCGCTGCAAGCAAGAAACGAGAGCAGATTTCGGCCCTCAATTTTCCCAAGCACTTGGGCTGGCGTTAAGTGGTGCTTCTTGGTTGGAGAAGCATAATGCAGCTTAATATCAATCTGATGCCTTGGCGTGAAAGACAACGTCAGATGCAAATCCGTCGATTCCTGCTGAGTCTTTTTGCGATGAGTGTTGTTGCTGTGTTTTGCATCGCGGGCATGAGCCGATATTTGCAGTTACAACTGGATATTCAACAGGGGAGAGTCGAGCAACTAACTAGGTGGGATAGCAAGCTAGGGCAGCAACAAGCGCAGTTAAGTGCCCTCGAAAAAGAGATAGAGGAATTGAACAGTGAGTTTGCTGCTTTACGCAGTTTGGACTCTAGGCGTTATCTAACCGCCCTGCTATTGAGTCTATTGCCAAGCGTACTCCCAAACGATATCTATCTAGAGCAGATACATACCACAGGCAGGCAAGTCAGGCTGCATGGCAATGCATCCTCAATGGAGCAG
Source organism: Vibrio sp. B183 (assembly GCF_000740665.1). Taxonomy (NCBI): domain Bacteria; kingdom Pseudomonadati; phylum Pseudomonadota; class Gammaproteobacteria; order Vibrionales; family Vibrionaceae; genus Vibrio; species Vibrio sp. B183. Next base: position 15,527 of record NZ_JPQB01000040.1, read on the forward strand.
CTGTCTATGTTGTTAGAGCAGCTTAAGCGGACGCCTATGGCTGAGTCGGTCGCCATGCAATCGGTGTTACACCATCAGTCACAGAGTGAGCAAAACTATCAGGTTTTCACATTGACCTTTGAGTTAGTGGGACCAGAATATGATTGATCTACGTGATATTGAACTGGTAACGCTAGCTCAGCTACCCAAGTTCCAGCAACTTATCATGTTAGGTACTTATCTACTAGTATTGTTGTTATTGGGTTATGCCCTTCTCCTGTCCCCACAACTCGCACGATTGGATTCGCAACTGGCTAAGGAGAAACAGCAACTAAGTGCTATTCAGTCGAAAAGTCACAATGTGTCGTCTCTAGAACAACGTAAAAGTGAGCTCGAGTCGCTGCGGAAAAGAAAACATTTTCTGGAAAAACAAGTACTGCAGCCGATGGAATTAACCCAAGTTTTGAGTGACCTTCATCAAATTGCGGAGCAACATGATTTGGTGTTTCCACGCATAGTTCAGGGAAGTCAAACACATGCTGATTCCTACCTACAACGCTCGCTGCAATTTGAGCTCACAGGGCGCTACCGTCAAATTACGGCCTTCTTTCGATCAATCTTAACGTTATCTTATCCGGTTCACTTTGATGCCTTACACTGGCGAAGAGTACAGGCTGGTAGTAATACGCTGCATGTCAAAGGCCACATCTATCTCTTTCAATCTAACCATGAGATGAGTGATGCCAACTAAGTTCGTCATGCCATTCATAACACTGATATTGATCGGATGTAGAGCAAATCAACAACCTCTTGAATTGCTTGTGCCTAAAGCAGCACAGCATCAACAGGACGAGATCACTGACTTTATCCCTGTTATTGAGCGATCTCATCTACGAGTGGGTTCCGATTTTCAATCAGAGCGAGATCCTTTTGCATTGCCTCTGAGCATTTCACGCGTTCGTACCGAGAAGCCACTTTGTCAGTTGAACCCTAACGTCGCCTCAAAGGGTGAGCTGGCAGGCTATCCTCTTCAGCAACTGCGGCTGGCCGGTACGATGGGCAAAGAGCGCGAACACACTGCACTGATCGAGCTTCCTTCCGGGAACATTATTAAATCGAAGCTTGGGCATTCAATTGGTATCAACAAAGGCATCATCACCAGTATTTCCTCTGATGTGATTCAAATTCGTGAGATGGTGAAAGATCATCAAGGGTGCTGGACAGCCAGAAGTGTCAGGTTAGCGATGAACTAGGTGATATCGAAAATGGTTTGTAAGAGAGCAAGGTGGCTCAGTGTGCTGCTGTTTAGTTTGATTGTTACGCTTAATACCGCAAGAAGTGAAGAGATGAAGCATGAACTTGAGGTAGAAGAAAGCAGGACAGACAAGCTTTCCGTCAATTTTCAGGATATTCCGGTGCGCCAGGTATTGCAGCAGATTGCGGATTACAACGATTTTAATCTGGTTGTGTCAGATGCCGTGTCTGGCAATCTGACCCTGAGAGTGAAGGAGGTTCCGTGGCCACAGTTACTCGATATCATTTTGCGTATGAAGGGATTAGAGAAGCGCATGGATGGCAGTGTGTTGCTGGTGGCAACGGCGGCTGAAATTGCTCAGTTCAGACAACAAAAGTTGGAACAGGAGAAAGTCACGGCTGAGCTTCAACCGTTAGAATCTGAGATTATCGCTGTGAGGTTTGCCAAAGCGGCAGATATTGCGGCATTACTGAGCGATAGCGCTGCGACGCGGATGTTGTCTGAACGAGGGGCGATTTCAATCGATACTCGAACCAATAGCCTGTTAATTCGCGATGTTGCTATCAATATTCAAGCGATGAAGGCGGTCATTACGGCATTAGATGTGCCGGTGAAACAAGTACAAATTGAGGCGCGCATAGTCAGCTTGAATGAAGGTGATTTACAGGAGTTGGGTGTGCGTTGGGGGTTCAGTTCGACCAACGGCAGTCACAGTGTGGGAGGCTCGATAGAAAATAACTTAGCCAATCTCAATCTGTATGGTGATTCGGACTCGTCACTGGACGATTTTCTCAACGTCAACTTAGCGGCAACGTCAGTGAATGCCTCGACGATTGCTTTTCAGGTCGCCAAGCTGGGCAGTGACACTTTACTGGATTTAGAACTGTCAGCGTTACAAAGAGAATCGAGAGCGGAAGTCATTTCCAGTCCGCGTCTGATTACGACTAACAAGCAACCTGCTTACATTGAGCAGGGGACTGAAATTCCTTATTTAGAGGCGGCCTCAAGCGGTGCAACCAGTGTGAATTTTAAAAAAGCAGTCTTAAGTTTAAAAGTCACCCCGCAAATCACATCGGATAACCGCTTGATTCTCGACCTGAATGTCACCCAAGATAGGCCGGGTCAAGTGGTCAAAACCGGCACTGGGGAAGCCGTTGCGATAGACACGCAACGTATCGGTACTCAGGTACTGGTCAATAATGGCGAAACCATTGTTCTGGGAGGTATTTATCAGCACAGTGTTTCTGATACGGTCGATCAGGTGCCGTTGTTAGGCGACATTCCTTTGCTAGGTGCGCTTTTTCGACGAACTTATCAGCAAATGGGTAAGAGCGAGTTGTTGATTTTTGTAACGCCAACAGTGGTTACGCCTTAATCAATCAACAAACAGGCAAAAATAAATTTGCATTAGTGTCACCTTATCTAGATAATTTCGGGTCTTATCACGAATTATCTGTGAGGAATAGGTGCCACAAGCATATCTTTGACCAGAGAAATCTTGGTTTTCTTGTGGCGATGTCATTGAATTAACGTTGTAAATTACTGCTGAACATGGCTGAAAAACGCAATATTTTTCTTGTTGGCCCAATGGGTGCCGGCAAAAGTACAATTGGTAGACACTTGGCTCAACAACTTCATATGGAGTTTGTTGACTCGGACACTGTGATTGAAGAGCGCACTGGCGCAGATATCGCTTGGGTATTTGACGTAGAAGGCGAAGAAGGCTTCCGTGTCCGTGAAGAAAGGGTGATCAACGACCTGACAGAAGAACATGGTATTGTTCTGGCAACAGGCGGTGGTTCTATCAAGAGTAAAGAAAACCGCAACCGTTTATCGGCTCGCGGTATCGTTGTTTATTTAGAAACTACGATTGAAAAGCAACTTGCACGTACCAACCGTGACAAGAAACGTCCTCTGCTACAGACGGATAACCCTCGTGATGTGTTGGAGTCACTAGCTGGTGAACGCAACCCTCTTTACGAAGAGATCGCGGATTACACAGTACGTACTGACGATCAAAGTGCAAAAGTGGTAGCCAACCAGATCGTAAAAATGCTAGAAGAACGTTAATACGTTAAATTTTAGCAACTGGAGAATACCCATGGAACGGATTACGGTCAGTTTAGGTGAGCGTAGCTATCCAATCTCAATTGGTGCCGGATTATTCAATGATCCGGCCCACCTTTCATTTTTATCAGCAAAACAAAAAGTTGTTGTGATTACCAATGTCACGGTAGCGCCTTTGTATGCCGATAAAATCTTATCTCTTCTTGAGCAAGTGGGCTGTGAAGCCTCAGTTCTTGAGCTACCAGATGGCGAACAGTACAAATCGCTGGATACTTTCAATACCGTGATGAGCTACCTTCTCGAAGGTAATTTCGCTCGCGATGTTGTTGTCATTGCCCTTGGTGGTGGTGTGATTGGTGATTTGGTTGGCTTCTCTGCAGCGTGCTATCAGCGTGGCGTCGACTTTATCCAAATTCCGACCACTTTGTTGTCTCAGGTGGATTCGTCGGTTGGCGGTAAAACGGCGGTGAACCACAAGCTGGGTAAGAACATGATTGGTGCTTTCTACCAACCAAAGTCAGTGATCATTGATACCGACTGCCTAGCGACGCTGCCTGAACGCGAGTTTGCTGCTGGCATTGCCGAGGTAATCAAGTACGGCATCATCTACGATCAGGACTTTTTTGTCTGGTTAGAAGAGAACCTTAACAAGCTGTACGAACTCGATGAGCAAGCATTGACTTATGCCATTGCGCGCTGCTGCCAAATTAAGGCGGAAGTGGTGGCTCAAGATGAAAAAGAGTCCGGCATTCGTGCATTACTGAACCTAGGTCATACATTTGGTCATGCGATCGAAGCTGAGTTAGGTTATGGTAAATGGCTACATGGCGAAGCGGTTTCTTCCGGCACTGTGATGGCAGCAAAAACTGCGCAGCTTCAAGGGCTTATCACAGAGCAGCAAGTAGAGAGAATTCTCTCTATACTGAAGAGAGCACAATTGCCTGTGCATACACCAGACACTATGACTTTTGACGACTTCATGAAACACATGATGCGCGATAAAAAAGTGCTCTCTGGTGAACTGCGTTTAGTGTTGCCAACCAGCATCGGCAGCGCAGAAGTAGTTAAAGGTGTGCCTGAATCGGTCATCAAGCAAGCGATCGATTTTTGTCGCGATATCTAAGTTCTTTTCTTTAGACAGTGGACTGTCATTAGGATGGTTGAATGAGTTTGACGCATGAATCCCGTGTGTTGGAGTTAGATTCTCAAGTAGAATTGCTTGAGCGAATGCAATTGCTGACTAACTTCGGGTCAAACTTAGTCACTGTTGGCGGTGCATCAGGGGCCGGTAAATCTTGGCTCGCCCAACGCTACCTTGAAGCGTGGGCGTCAGATAAAAACCAATCGCTCCTGATGTGTCATCCAAGTCAGGATGACCAACAACGCCGCACCATGATTCTGACTCAGCTCTTTTCTGAGCCGATGTTCAATCCTGCCGACCCATTAGCCGAAAGTTTTGCCCGCCAGATGGAAGGGGAAAGCTGCGATGCTGTTATCGTCGTTGATGATGCCGATTTACTGCAGGAATCCTTTGTCTCTGAATTGTGGATGTTGATTCTCGAAGCGCAGGAAAATCCGGCTTGGACAATCAACGTGGTTTTGTTCGCTCAGTCCAATAGTCTTGATGTGCTACTGACCCGCCTTAGCTATGGTCAGGATCACAAGCCGATTGATTTAGAGATTGAACCGCTGACCCAGGATGAAGCGGATCGATTCTTTGAACACCTAGTGATTCGCTTTGTCGAAGATGAGAGAGAGAAGCGTGTACGTAACGCATACCGAACTGTTGCCCGTCGTCCGGGTGAGATTATGGCTTTAGGGGATCATAAAGTGGAAAAAAGGATCATTATCCGCTCAATCATTGGTTCACCAATCAATATTGCATTGGTGGTGATTACGTTGCTGGTGCTGATAGGTGGTGGTTACTGGTGGATGATGAGCCAACCTTCTCCAGATGACAAAGCGCAGCAGGTGACAGACTCTATCGAGCAGACTGTGATTCCAACGTTACCTGTTGATGCTCAATCTGACGCTGAACAGCAAGGCTCAATAAGTGAAGAGCCGGTTTCTGATCCTATGTTGTCTTCGGCAGAAGATGATTCGCAATCCCTTCCTCCGGCAGTGACCGAGCAAACTTCGAGTGTAGGTAATGCTTCAGATGATCATCAACGCGTTGTGATCACATCAGAGGTCGTGGACGCTCTGTTGGAAGGTAAGCCTGAAAAAGTCGACACGACAGCGATACAAGAAGTGGTTGAGCAATCGGTCCCTAAATCGGATGTACCTGACACAACATCGAGTGCGGTGGCTGAACCTGCCGCGCAAACTGAGGTTGCCACTCAGGTAGAAAAGCCAATTGTGAAGTTTTCTTTCACAAAAGATGAGCTGAAGAGCTTCTCCCCTCGCAGTTATACCCTTCAATTAGCCGCTGTGCGTTCTCTGGAGGATGTACAAGTCTTCTTAGATAAGCATAATTTGGCTGACAATGTGTATATATACCCGACTGTTCGCAACGAAGTAGAGTGGTTTATCATCACTTATCAAAACTATCCAACCATTCAGGTGGCGAGAGATGCCGTTGAAGCGCTTCCAGCTGATTTACAGCAGCTGGATCCTTGGGCTAAATCTCTCAGTCAGGTCCACCGTGAAATTGATCGAGTGAAATAACGCTGAGCTTAGCGGGAAAATATGTTACATTCCGCAGCCTTAATTTGTGGTTGATAGATAGAGCAGTAGATGAAGAAGCAGCGTGCCTTCCTGAAATGGGCAGGTGGAAAATACGGACTTGTCGAAGATATCCAGCGATACTTGCCTGAAGGGCGTAAGCTGGTTGAACCGTTCGTTGGCGCTGGTTCGGTTTTCCTGAATACTGACTATGAGCAGTACCTGCTTGCAGACATCAATCCAGATTTGATTAATCTCTACAACTTACTCAAAGAGAGCCCGGAAGCGTATATTTCCGAAGCAAAGCGTTGGTTTGTGCCTGAGAATAATCGCAAAGAAGCTTACTTGTCGATCCGAGCGCAGTTTAATGCGACAGACGACGTGATGTACCGTTCTTTGGCTTTTCTGTATATGAACCGCTTCGGTTTTAACGGCCTATGTCGCTACAACAAGAAAGGTGGCTTTAACGTTCCTTTTGGCTCATATAAAAAGCCGTACTTCCCTGAAGCTGAGCTGGAATTCTTTGCCAAAAAAGCCAAGAAAGCGACGTTTGTATGTGAAAGCTATACCGATACCTTTAAACGTGCTCGGAAAGGCAGTGTTGTGTATTGCGACCCGCCGTATGCGCCACTGTCTAATACCGCCAACTTTACCTCCTATGCCGGTAACGGTTTTACGTTAGACGATCAGGCAGCCTTGGCGGATGTAGCTGAAAGAGCGGCGAAAGAGCGCCATATTCCGGTGTTGATTTCTAATCACGATACCACGCTCACTCGCCGCTTGTACCACGGTGCGGAACTCAATGTTGTTAAAGTGAAGCGCACCATCAGCCGCAATGGCGCTGGGCGTAATAAAGTGGATGAACTACTGGCACTGTTTAAGCCAGACGATCAGCACTAACGACATTTCTCTTATCTCATCTATCTTCTGGCCTTTAGCTTCGGTAGAATTGCGCTCAACTTGTATTCAATGGTTTTGCCCAATAAATTCTAGAGGTCAGGTATGAAAGATTTCCTTATCGCTCCATCCATTTTGTCTGCAGACATGGCTCGTCTTGGTGAAGATGTTGAAAAAGTGCTCGCAGCGGGTGCAGATGTGGTTCACTTCGACGTTATGGATAACCATTACGTTCCTAACCTGACTTTTGGTGCTCCTATCTGTCAGGCACTGCGTGATTACGGTATTACTGCACCGATTGATGTGCATCTGATGGTGAAGCCAGTTGATCGTATTATCCCGGATTTTGCCAAAGCCGGTGCGTCTATGATTACCTTCCACATTGAAGCATCTGAGCACGTTGATCGCACACTACAACTGATCAAAGAACATGGTTGTAAAGCGGGTGTGGTACTAAACCCAGCAACACCTCTTTCTCACCTTGAATACATCATGGATAAGATCGATATGATTCTTTTGATGTCAGTGAACCCAGGTTTTGGTGGTCAATCTTTCATCCCTAAAACATTGGATAAGCTACGCGCAGTACGCAAGATGATCGATGAGTCTGGCCGCGACATCCGTCTGGAAATTGATGGTGGTGTCAAAGTGGACAACATTCGAGAAATCGCTGAAGCGGGTGCGGATATGTTTGTGGCAGGTTCCGCGATCTTCAACCAACCTGACTACAAAGAAGTTATCGACCAGATGCGTGCTGAATTAGCAAAGGCAGAGTAATTGAATGAGCAATATTAAACTTATCGCGTTTGACTTGGATGGAACGCTGCTGGATAGCGTGCCTGACCTAGCCGTGGCTGCTGACCAGGCTGTACAAGCACTAGGTTACCCAGCAGTAACGGAAGAGCAGGTTCGTGACTACGTAGGTAACGGCGCTGATGTTCTTATTGGGCGCTCGCTGAGTCGCAGTCTAACGGTATCGCCTGATTTGGATCCGGAACTGCATGCCAAAGCTCGTGTTCTTTTCGATGACTATTACGAGCAAAGCGGGCACAAGTTAAGCCACCTTTACCCTGCGGTTAAAGAAACCTTGGCCGAGCTGCACAAAGCGGGTTTTACAATGGCGCTGGTGACCAACAAGCCTTCGAAGTTCGTACCTGATGTGTTGGCAAAGCACGGCATTGATAAGTACTTTGTTGATGTGATTGGTGGTGATACTTTCCCAGAGAAAAAACCGAACCCAATGGCATTGAACTGGTTGCTTGAGAAACATGGTTGTCAGCCACAAGAAATGTTGATGGTGGGTGATTCCAAGAATGACATTCTGGCAGCGAAAAATGCGGGTTGCGCTTCGTTCGGTTTGACTTACGGATACAATCACGGTGAGCCAATTTCGCAGTCTCAACCGGATTTTGTTGCGGACACAATCGCAGATCTAGTGGATGTGGTAGCGGTTTCCGCTTAGTAGCAACAAAAGATCTTCCAAAATACTCGTTAATGAGTACACTGAGTGAACCGTGTGGCTAGAATCCACACGGTTTTTTTCATTTTTTAGATAAGAAGTCAAAGGAACTATTCCCATGAGCAAACCCATTGTATTGAGTGGTGTTCAACCATCAGGTGAACTAAGTATCGGTAACTACTTGGGTGCTCTACGTCAATGGCAACAGATGCAAGACGATTACGATTGCCAATATTGTGTTGTAGACCTTCATGCGATCACGGTTCGTCAGGAGCCGAAAGCACTGCATGAAGCGACCCTAGACGCATTAGCGATCTGTCTGGCAGTTGGTGTTGATCCACAAAAGAGCACGCTATTTGTTCAGTCACACGTACCAGAGCATGCTCAACTTGGTTGGCTTCTTAACTGTTATACCCAGATGGGCGAGCTGAGCCGTATGACTCAGTTTAAAGATAAGTCTGCCCGCTATTCGAAAGACAGCTCAAGCCAGTTTGGCGACGTGAACGTTGGCCTGTTCGATTACCCTGTACTAATGGCAGCGGACATCCTGCTATACGGTGCACACCAAGTACCTGTGGGTAGTGACCAGAAACAGCACCTTGAGCTAGCTCGTGATATCGCTAACCGATTCAACAATATCTACTCGCCTGAGCAGTCAATCTTCCAAGTGCCAGAACCGTACATTCCGACTGTGAATGCGCGTGTTATGAGTCTTCAGGATGCAACGAAGAAGATGTCGAAATCAGACGATAACCGTAAGAACGTGATTACTCTGCTCGAAGAGCCTAAATCGATCATCAAGAAGATCAACAAAGCTCAGACAGATGCAGAAACGCCACCACGTATTGCCCATGATTGGGATAACAAAGCGGGTATCTCTAACTTAATGGGTCTTTACTCGGCAGCAACAGGTAAGAGCTTTGAAGAGATCGAAGCGCAATACCAAGGCGTTGAGATGTACGGTCCATTTAAGAAAGATGTGGGTGAAGCGATTGTAGCGATGCTGGAGCCTATTCAAGCTGAATATCATCGTATTCGTGCAGATCGCGCATACATGGATCAAGTGATGAAGCAGGGTGCTGAAAAAGCCTCGGCTCGCGCAGCAGAGACGCTGAAGAAAGCATACGAAGCGGTAGGTTTTGTGGCTCGCCCATAGACCTATCTGATTCGGTAAATATAAAAAACGGACTCATTTGAGTCCGTTTTTTATATCCAATTTTTGATGCTATTGAGCACCTTCAAAGCCCATCTGACGCCAAGCTTCAAAAGCAATAATGGCGACTGCGTTAGATAAATTGAGGCTGCGAGCATCAGGCATCATTGGGATACGAATACGCTGTTCCATTGGCATGCTCTCAATCAGCTCTGCTGGTAGGCCGCGGGTTTCTGGGCCAAACAATAAAACATCGCCCTGTTGAAAGTTAGCGTCGACGTGATGACCGGTTGTTTTTGTCGTACAGGCAAAAATGCGGAAGGCTTTGCGCTCTTTTTCTAGGTACTCAACAAATGCCTGATAGCTTTTATGGCGAGTAACACGAGCTAAGTCATGGTAGTCCAGCCCAGCACGGCGGACTTTTTTCTCTTCTAAATCAAACCCTAATGGCTCAATTAAATGCAGGTTTGCACCACAGTTAGCACACAGGCGAATGATGTTTCCTGTATTTGGGGCAATTTCAGGCTCATAAAGGGCGATATCGAACATAGTGTTAATTTCTTATCATCTGCTGGGAAGCTAAGCAGTATAAGGCGGCTTTAAAATGCCGCCAAGCCTGAAATGGTGAGTTTTTGCTATGCGTTTTGCGCTAGTGCTACTGCATAGTTCTCGCCAACCACATCCCAGTTAACCACATTCCACCAAGCGTCAATGTATTCAGGGCGACGGTTTTGATAGCTGATGTAGTAAGCGTGTTCCCATACATCCAGCGCCAAAATAGGTTCACCTTGAACGCTCGCAACATCCATTAAAGGGTTGTCCTGATTGCTGGTGGATGCAATGTGCAGCTTGCCATCTTTAACAACTAGCCATGCAAAGCCGGAGCCAAATGTATTGATGGCTGCTTCGGCAAACAGAGATTTAAACTGCTCGAAGCCACCGAAAGTAGTGTCAATTTCCTTGGCTAATTCACCTTCAGGTTCACCACCTGCACCGGGCGCCATGCAATTCCAGTAAAGGATATGGTTGTAGTAGCCACCACCATTGTTGCGTACAGCAGGAGAGTGCTGAGATATGTTAGCGAAGATGTCGCTTAGTGAGGCATGTTCCAGCTCCGTCCCTTTGACCGCAGCAACGAATTTGTCGAAGTAAGTGCGGTGATGCTTGCTGTAATGGACTTCCATGGTTTTAGCATCAATGTAAGGTTCGAGTGAGTCGTATGCGTAAGGTAACTCTGGGAAAATGTGAGACATAGTAAATCCTCCGTAATTGGAGGATTTACTTTAAATGATAATGAGATCTATTATCAACTATGTTTTTATAAGGTTATTGCATTGGTACGAGTGGTAGACGAATTTCTATTCTCAAGCCTCCGAGCTCACTGCGCAGTGCTTGTATGGAGCCACTGTGCTGTCGAATCGCGTTTTCGGTGATCGCTAATCCTAAACCTGTACCGCCGCTGTGGCGATCTCGTGCGGTCGAGACCCGATAGAAAGGTCGGAAAATGGCTTCCAGTTCTTGCTCGGGCGCACCTTCGCCATTGTCATCGACAGCAATTGTGAGCTGATCAGCATGGATGCTCAGTGACACCTGAATGACGTCTTTACCGTAATAAATGGCGTTACGCACAATATTGTCGACGGCACTCATCAGCAATTTCGGATTTCCCGAAATGGTACGCTCTGGAATGGCATCATAGCGGAGTGTTTTATTCATCTGTTCGGCTTCAAATTGAGCGTCAGAGAGAATTGCCTCCCACAGGCTACCAATGGGTTGTTGTTCTCGCTCTACATGGCTGTCGACCTGCATTCGAGATAGTTCGAGAAGTTCGCCGATCATCTGTTCTAATCGCTGTGCCTCGGTATCGATTCTATTGAGTTCAGGGCTCTCTCCTTGCTTGCGTGATGCTAAGGCTGTGGCCATTCTCAATCGAGTCAGGGGAGAGCGCAACTCATGCGAAATGTCGGATAACAAGCGCTGCTGACCAGAAATCATCTGATTTACCGCTTCAACCATCTGGTTAAAGCTTTTACCTGCCTGACGGAATTCAGACGTGCCTTTTTCCAGTTGTGGATCGACAAAAAACTCGCCTTTTGCGACCCGTTTAGCCGCACGTTCTAACTTACGGGCGGGTTGACTTAACGCCCATGCTAACCAAAGTAGTAGAGGAGTGCTGACCAGCATCACAGCGAACAGCAACTGAAATGGTTTATCAAACAGGCGAATCAAAAACGGTGATGGTTGATTCCACTTCATGCCGACGTAGAGCAGAAGATCTCTCTGAGCCAGAGTAATGGGAAGTGGGCCTGCCACCATATAGTGACCATATAACCTCTGCTTGGGATGCTCAGGGTTTTCGATACTAGTGATAAAGTTCTGAACGGCTTTGAGTTTGAAATCTTTGCGGTCACGCGTGGTCAGAATATTGCCTTCCAGATCGGTCAGAACAAAGCGTGGGCGAGGATCGCGGGGTGAACGCTTTGGCCCTTCAAGCTGAAATATAATCCGGCGAAGATCCTGTTCGCGAGCAAAGTTCTTCTCTATCTTCTGTTTGATTCCGATGAGTTTTTTATAATGATCGGCCGGAATATCCCTCGATTTTCGTGGGTCCAAATGAGGTAACGACAGTACGGCGATCAGCACCAGAAACATGGTAAACCAGAAGATGGCAAAGATACGTCCGTACAGGCTGGTGATCTTAGGCAGACGCATTAATTTTCCTCAACCAGCAGATAGCCGCGTCCGCGCAGTGTTTTAATACGAGACTTGCCATCTTCGCGTTCTGGCAGTTTTTTGCGTAGGTTGGATACGTGCATATCGATGGCGCGGTCAAATGCCGCTAAGCGCTTACCAAGCACATCTAAGCTGAGCGTTTCTTTGGTCAGCGTTTCCCCCGGATGTTGGACAAAGTGGCTCAGGAGCGCGAACTCCGTGGTGGTCAGATCTAGGTACTGCTCTTGGCAGTAGGCTTCCTGCTTGCCCGGATAGATTTTGATGTCCTGATACTGAATACAATCACTGTTTTTGTTGCCACCTTTCGATTGAGTGCGACGCAAAATAGCGCGGATTCGGGCCAGCAATTCACGGTCACTGAAAGGTTTTGGTAGATAATCGTCAGCGCCTAGTTCCAAGCCAATGACACGGTCAATTTCTTCGCCTTTCGCAGTCAGCATCAAGACAGGGGTTTCCCAGTGTTCACGCAAGCGCTTGAGGGTTTCCATTCCATTCAGCTTAGGCATCATGACATCGAGCAGCACTAAATCTATGCTGTCGTCAATGGCTTCAAGCCCTGCTTCTCCGTCGTTGGCTTCAGATACGCGATAACCTTCAAATGTCAGTACTTCTTTGAGCAGGCTGGTCAGTTCGGTGTCATCGTCAATCAATAGGATGTTGGCCATGGAATACGTCTCTCAATCATATCGGTTACACTAATATTACTGATTATTCGTCGAGAGCTTTAGTTTAATTTTTGCTCTTTACGATTCTTTACGCTCTCTAGACGTCACTTTACGTTGCAGTTCGTAATCTACACTCAAGCGCTGTCGAGACAGCTTGATTCCATCCCTCTGGATATGAAAGGTACGATTATGAAAACTGCAAAGAAACTAGTATTGGCTGCTGTTGTTCTTCCCCTCACATTAGGTACCGCGAGTGCATTTGCTTACGGTGGTAAAGACCACAAGAAAGGTCCACATGGTGAATTTGGCTTTGACCGCGGCATTATGCGCCAGCTGGACTTGACCGATGCGCAAAAAGATCAACTGAAAGAAATGCGCCAAGCCAACAAAACGGAAATGAAAGCGAAGTTCAAAGATAACTTTGAAAGCCATCATGCTGAGATGCAGGCTAATAAAGAAAAGGTTCAGGCGTTGCTACTCGCTGATACATTCGATGAAGCAGCAGCCAACGAGCTGGCTAAGCAAATGGTTGAGAAGCAGACTGAGCGCAGAGTGAAGATGCTTGAAAAGCAACATCAGATGCTGAGCATTCTGACACCGGAGCAGAAAACAAAATATGTTGAGCTGCAGAAAGAGCGCTCTGAAAAGCGTTTAGAGAAGATGCAGGAGCGTTTTAGCGACAGCTGATCTTTGCGTACAGATTCAGGCGGCCAATTGGCCGCCTTTTTTGTATCATTTTTATTCAATAATTTGCGGGTTATACTTAAGGTAATGTTTTTCAAACGCTTTACTTTATGAAACACGAATATGCGCGCTTGGTGACACTGGCTGCTTGGACAGCTACGATTGTCGCGACGTTACTGCTGGTGGTAAAACTGGCGGCGTGGTGGGTAACGGGCTCGGTCAGCTTACTCGCCTCATTGATTGACTCTATGCTTGATATTGCCGCTTCTCTGGTCAACCTTTTTGTCGTCAGATATTCACTGCAACCTGCCGACAGGGAACACACCTTTGGCCACGGCAAAGCGGAGTCTCTGGCTGCATTGGCTCAGGCGATGTTTATCTCTGGCTCTGCGGTATTTCTTATTCTCAACGGTGTTGAGCGCTTCTTCAGGCCCCATGAATTGCAATCTCCTGAGTACGGGGTGTACGTCAGTATGTTTGCCATTGCGGTCACTTTCGCTCTAGTGCAGTTCCAGAAACATGTTGTGAGGAAAACGGGCAGCCAGGCCATTGCTGCGGACTCTTTGCATTATCAGTCCGATTTGTACATGAACGCTGCGATTATGTTGGCGCTTGGTTTGAGTTGGTTCGGTGTAACTCAGGCAGATGCCGTGTTTGCAGTGGGCATTGGTCTGTACATTCTTTATAGCGCTGTGCAGATGGTACGGGAAGCGATTCAGACCTTACTGGACCGTAAGTTGCCAGATGAAGAGCTGGAAGCGATCAAAGCATGCTGCCTGTCTGTCGATGGAGTCTTAGGAGTTCATCAATTGAGGACCCGTATGTCAGGTCCAACACGTTTCATTCAGCTGCACTTGGAGCTTGAGGATCAGATTCCTTTGATTGAAGCACATCGCATTTCCGATCAGGTTGAGAATCAGCTACTTGAGCTATTCCCCCATGCCGATGTATTGATCCATCAGGATCCTTATTCCGTAGTTTTCGGGCCAGAGAAAGAGCAAAAAATCCAAGATTGGTAAACTAGGATTAGGAAGGGTTAGCCCGCAGCGACAAAATCGCGCTTATTGACTATCTTTTCATCGGGACGACAATTCACTGTGATCCTGATATGTATCAAATCAGTGAAAGCGCAAAGCTGTAATACTCTTACATAAGTAGAAAAGTTACATAATTTCGTGCAAATAAAAGTAGTATTCCTTGCCCGTCAAGGTAACATATTGCGCAGCTATAAGAATCTTGTCAGTAATTTGGCTGAAAATTGCTGACGTAAAAATTGAAATAAGATTCCCAAAAATCGAGGGTGAGCATGATTAAGAAGATCGGTGTTTTGACAAGTGGCGGTGACGCACCAGGCATGAACGCGGCAGTACGCGGCGTGGTTCGCACAGCTCTATCTGAAGGTTTAGAAGTTTTCGGCGTTTATGACGGATACTTGGGCCTGTATGAAGACCGTATCAAGAAGCTTGATCGTTCAAGCGTATCTGATGTGATCAACAAAGGCGGTACTTTCCTAGGCTCTGCACGTTTCCCTGAATTCAAAGACGTTGCTGTGCGTGAAAAAGCGATCGAAAACCTTAAAAAACATGGTATTGAAGCGTTAGTTGTTGTTGGCGGTGACGGTTCATACATGGGTGCGAAAAAACTAACAGAAATGGGTTACCCATGTGTTGGTCTACCAGGCACCATCGATAACGATATTGCTGGTACTGATTACACTATCGGTTACCTGACGGCGCTTAACACTGTTATTGATGCGATTGACCGCCTGCGTGATACCTCTTCATCTCACCAGCGTATCTCTATTGTAGAGATCATGGGTCGTCATTGTGGCGATCTGACTTTGATGTCTGCGATTGCTGGCGGCTGTGAGTACATCATCACACCAGAAACGGGACTGGATAAGCAGAAGCTGATCAACAATATCCAAGATGGCATCAAGAAAGGTAAGAAGCACGCGATCATTGCTCTGACTGAGCTGATGATGGATGCCAATGAGCTGGCTAAAGAGATTGAAGCGGCAACAGGCCGTGAAACTCGTGCGACAGTATTGGGTCACATCCAGCGTGGTGGTCGTCCAACCGCATTTGATCGTGTATTGGCTTCTCGTATGGGTAACTATGCTGTCCACCTACTGATGGATGGTAAAGGCGGCCGTTGTGTCGGTATCCAGAAAGAACAACTGGTTCACCACGACATTATCGACGCGATTGAAAACATGAAACGTCCAGTACGTGAAGACCTCTACAAAGTTGCGGAAGAGTTATTTTAAGCAGCAATGAATCAAAGAAAACCACCCAATTGGGTGGTTTTTTTTATGTCTCGCGCGAGGGGGAATTCTCTTTGATGTTTGAGCTCCTGCGCCGCTGAATTTTCTGATGCACGCCACGACGTAGGGCCTGAATTCGATTCTCGGCTTTATCGACCCCGAGCAAAACAATCAGTGCCAATACTGTAATGACAACAGATTGCTGCAAATAGCCAAGACCAATCATAAGTCCCAAGGCTGCCAGCAACCAAATCACGGCAGCTGACGTTACGCCATGGATTTTACCGTCCAATGTCATCATCACTCCAGCGCCTAAGAATCCGACACCAGTAATGATCTGGCCCAGCACTCGCGCTTGATCTAAGGTGTTAGGCGAAAGAGAGGCTGCCATCGACATAAACAGATAAGTACCAGCGATGATCAGAATGGATGTTCTGATACCGACTGGTTTGCCCCTTGTCTGACGTTCGACACCAATGAGAAGGCCATTTATCGCGCAGCACAGGAGGGCATGCCAATCAAAGGGACCTAAGTCGAGCAAGGAATCTGGCAAATTGTACATAGTGTTCTCCTAAACCGCGGAGTATGCAGAGTGGTCTCGGTTTAGGCGAACAAAAGATATTTGTCTTAAGGATAAATAGCTGTTAACAGCCTGAAGTGGTCAGGCTAAAGCTCGGCTCTGAGGAGGAGGTGGCTTCAGTGTATTGCAGGTAGCAATTTTGTGCCGTCTGACGGCGGTCGGCTGGGAGGTAAAGAATCACACCATCATTGGGATCGGTATTGCTGAAATACCAATCGGCACCGTCTGACCCAAATGTAGCGTCTTCAATGGTGGTTTCCAGTAATTGTGACCAAGCGTTAGCATTGTCTGCTTTCGGGTAACCGTAAACGATCGCGACATCATCGCCTTCAATGGTTAGTGTTGCGCTGGAAAGCACATTTAGGTTCTCTACTGATGCCAGACCAATCAGCTGCTCATTGGCACCCTGCATGGCACCTTTTAAACCTTGCAAAGCCGAAGTTCGGGCATTGGACTGCAAATTGAGCAATCGAGGCAGGGCCGTCACGGCCAAAATGCCGAGCACCACAATCACGATCACCAGTTCAATCAGAGTAAAACCTTGTTTGTTTTTCATCATTATTCTAAATGTAAATCCAGTGGCGTTTTACTGGTTCGGCCGCCGATTTCACGGGTGAGTTTCGGTACCAGATAACCAGAAACCCGTTCAATGACGCCCGCCATGATTTGTTTGGCTTGCTGATCAGAGATAAAAAAGTGCGCCGCGCCCTGTACCTTATCTAATACATGAATGTAGTAGGGCAGCACGCCCGCATCAAATAACGACTCGCTGAGTGCCACCTGAGCTTCAACACTGTCATTGACGCCTTTAAGCATGACGCCTTGATTGAGAAGAGTAACACCCTCACGGCGGAGTGAACTTAACGCATCTCTCAGTTCCTGATTGATCTCATTGGCATGATTAATGTGTGTGACGAGAATGACCTGCAGGCGAGTACCGGCGAGCAGCTTGGTGAAGGTGGTGGTGATGCGAGCTGGAATCACAACAGGCAGGCGAGAGTGAATTCTCAAGCGTTTAATGTGCTGAATATCTGCAATTTGCCCGATGAGCCATTGAAGTTCTTCATCTTTGGCCATTAGAGGATCCCCTCCTGAAAGAATGATTTCGTTCAGCTCAGGGTGTTGGCGTACATAATCTAGGCTCTGCGACCATACAGATTTATTGCCTTTGTTTTCGTTATATGGGAAATGACGACGGAAGCAATAGCGACAGTTGATAGCACACCCTCCTTTCACGATCATCAACGCTCGGTTACGATACTTATGCAGTAGCCCCGGTACCTGATTGTCTTGTTCATCGAGAGGATCGGTTGAATACCCAGAATGCACATCGAACTCTTCTGAGAGTGGTAAAACCTGACGCAGCAAGGGATCAAACGGATTGCCTTTCTCCATTCGATCAACAAAACTTTGCGGAACTCGTTGGGCGAATAGCTTGCGCGCTTCAAACCCGTTCTGCCACGGGGAAGGATCAATTTCCAGTTGCAGCAGAAGTTTTTCAGGATCAGAGATCCCATTCGCTAGCTGTTTGAGCCAGTTTTGCTCAACAGATTCGACTTTTCGGGTTATGATGTGCGGCATTAAATTTAACTCGAAGAATGGTAAGAGGAAAAAATGGCTACTGTTAGCACGAATGAATTCAAAGGCGGTCTTAAAATTATGCTTGATAATGAGCCTTGTGTCATTCTCGAAAACGAGTATGTAAAACCAGGCAAAGGTCAGGCATTTAACCGCGTTAAAATCCGTAAACTGCTTTCAGGCAAAGTTCTAGAGAAGACATTTAAGTCAGGCGACACTGTAGAAGTTGCGGACGTAATGGATATCGATCTGGACTACCTGTACAACGACGGTGAATTCTACCACTTCATGAACAACGAAACATTCGAACAAATTGCAGCGGATGTAAAAGCAGTTGGCGAAAATGCGAAGTGGTTGGTTGAAAACGATTCTTGTATGCTAACTCTTTGGAACGGTAACCCAATCGTTGTAACGCCACCAAACTTCGTTGAGCTGGAAGTAACGGATACTGACCCAGGCCTTAAGGGTGATACTCAAGGTACAGGTGGTAAGCCAGCAACACTAACAACGGGTGCTGTTGTACGAGTGCCTCTGTTCATCTCTATTGGTGAAGTGATTAAAGTGGACACTCGCTCTGGTGAATACGTAGGTCGCGTTAAGTAAGCGTAAACTTACTCAAGATTTAGAAAAGGTCACTTCGGGGCCTTTTTTTGTTTCTACGCTAACTTTGATGTGCCACAATTCTAGCACTCGATTATGAGACTACACTAGTCAGTATGAAACAGTCCTTACGTATCTGGCTCGACGCTGCTCGACCAAAAACACTGCCATTGGCACTGGTATCGATCTTAACCGGTAGTGTGCTGGCATATTCTACTCACCAGTTTTCTTGGATGATTGCTATCTTAGCGTTTCTCACTGCGACGTTATTGCAGATCCTGTCCAACTTGGCCAACGATTATGGTGATGCGGTAAAAGGCACAGACAACGACAAGCGTCTCGGACCAATGCGCGCGATCCAGTCGGGCGTTGTGACTCAGGCTGACATGAAACAGGCGATCGTGATTAATATCATTTTGACCATGCTTGCTGGTTTAGCCCTCGTGTTTTATGCACTCGACAGTCTACAAAGTATTTTGGCTTTCATCGGCTTAGGTGTGCTGGCAATTGTCGCAGCCATCGCCTACACCGTGGGTAATAAGCCTTATGGTTATGTCGGGCTGGGTGATGTGTCCGTCTTTATCTTTTTTGGTTTGCTTGGCGTCGCCGGCACTTTCTTCCTCCATACTGGTATCGTCGCGCCTTTGTTGGTTTTACCCGCTATAGGTTGTGGTTTACTCGCCGTCGCTGTGTTGAACATTAATAATATGCGAGATATTGAAAACGACGAAGAATGCGGAAAGCGCACAGTTGCGGTGCGCCTTGGGCAGAAGAATGCTAAGCACTACCACACGATGCTATTGGCAGGGGCTGTCGTTGCGTTCATTGTCTATCTGCTGCTTCAGCCGGTACCTGTTTGGCTGAGCATGCCGTTTTTATTGAGCGTGCTGGTGATTTACAAACATGGTAAAGCCGTGTGGCAGGCAGAGCAGCCTGCGCAAATCGCCCCTATGATGCCAGTCATTGTGAAGTGCTCGCTGGTGACTAACTTATTGTTTGCTGGTGTGGTTATAGCTCAAACTCTGGCCAGTTAATTGAGTCTTGTCATTGCAATGACTTAATGTCCCTATATACTCGATGGAGATGACGAACCGTATGGGAAGGAACACTATGGAATACAATACGTCGGCTTTATGTGACATTTACTCAGAACAAGTAGATGTAGTAGAACCTATGTTTAGCAACTTTGGTGGCAGCGC
The DNA here is from genome assembly GCF_000740665.1 of Vibrio sp. B183. Taxonomy (NCBI): domain Bacteria; kingdom Pseudomonadati; phylum Pseudomonadota; class Gammaproteobacteria; order Vibrionales; family Vibrionaceae; genus Vibrio; species Vibrio sp. B183. The sequence continues at coordinate 35,306 of NZ_JPQB01000040.1, forward strand.
CTCATTTGCTGGACAGATCACGACGGTGAAGTGTTTTGAAGACAACGGTCTGATTCGAGAAGTACTCGAACAGGATGGTTTAGGTCGGGTACTGCTGATTGATGGTGGTGGTTCATTACGTCGTGCTTTGATTGATGCAGAATTGGCGTCACTGGCTGAAGAAAACGAATGGGAAGGCCTGGTCGTTTATGGCTGTGTTCGTGAGGTCGATGAACTGGAAGACATGAGTATTGGCATTCAAGCTCTCGCTTCAATTCCGGTTGGGGCGGTATCGCAGAGTGTGGGTGAGGTGGATGTGCCAGTCAATTTCGGGGGCGTCACCTTCATTCCCGAAGATTACCTCTACGCTGATAATACTGGGGTCATCTTGTCTCAAGAGCCATTGGATGTTGAGCTCGACACCGACGAAGAAGATGAGCTTATCGCCGACTAAATGGTAAAGAATCAAAAAACACCGACCTTCAAGGTCGGTGTTTTGCTATGTGGCTTCTGCTAAGAATTGGCGTCGGACTCTCAACGCGTAAAGATAGCCTAGGACGCCACCCAATATATTGCCGAGCGCAATGCCTATAAATAGCCCTTCAATATCGTACAGGTAGCTACCAATCCATGCACAAGGTAAGGTAAAGATGAACAGGCGCATAAAGCTCCATTGGAATGCTTTGAGCGGCTCATGCAGTGCATTCAGGCCAGACACCAACATCATGATGATTCCCTGAAAGCCGTAACTAAATGGTACAACAAGCAAATAGTGCCAAAGCAGATCTTTCACCGCTTGTTCTTGAGAGAAAAGCGCAGCAAGTGGAATACTCAGCGGAACCATCATGACAAAAATCCCAAACTGGAACAGCAGTGAGAAGCGCATGCTGAGAAATAGCCCAGCGAAGCTACGTTGAGGGTTATTCGCACCCACATTTTGAGCAATAAATGGTGTCAAAGTCGAGGTTAGTGACATTAGAACAATTATGAGGATGGATTCTACCCGCTGGGCTGCACCATAAGCTGCCACTGCGGCGGTGCCGTGGCTAGAGAGTAGCATCATCAGAATGGCACCGGATAATGGATTCATTGCGTTGGAGAGTGCCGCTGGAGTGCCGATTTTTAAGATTTGGCGCCAGTCTGCCCACAGCGTTTTGAAGTATGGCAAAGCTAGGAGTTTCTCTCTTTTCACCAACACATACAGTGAACCGATTAGGGCGCCAAACCAGCTCAGAGCGCTGGCGATGGCAGCGCCCTGGATGCCAAGTTCAGGAAATGGCCCATAACCAAAAATCAGTAACGGGTCGAGCACGCCATTGATCAAGCCTGCCAGCATCATGATTTTGGCAGGTGTTTTGGTATCCCCAGTCGCACGAATTGCGCTATTGCCTGCCATAGGGACAACAAGCAATGGAATCGTCAGGTACCAGATGTGCATGTACTGATTTATCAGGGGCAGCAGTTCTTGCTCTGCTCCAAGAGCAAGAAACAATGGGTCAATGGTGAAATAACCTAAACCAGATGCTAGCGCGACTAACGTCACCGCCAGAACCAATCCATGACTTGAGAAGCGTGCTGCATCTTCGGATTGTCCTTGCCCGAGCAGGCGGCCGATATTGGCTGATAGCCCGACGCCAATCCCCATCGTGATGCAGTTGACTGCAAAGGTCACCGGGAAAGTGTAGCTGATGGCAGCAAGGGCTTCAGTCCCGAGCAGAGAGATAAAAAAGGTATCCACCAAGTTGAACATCAGAATAGCCACCATGCCGAAAGTCATCGGAATGGTCATCTGACGGAGCACGAGAGGGATGGGGCCAGTCAAAAGGCCGTGCTTATCCTGCATTCGGTACAACTACTCTTGGGGGAGGAAAAGCGTAGGATACTTGATTGATGTGTGAGACACAAAAAAGGCCAGCTCGCGCTGACCTCAATAAGAGTTTTCCTAAAGGAAAAATTACGCTTTAGCTGCTGCCGCTGCTTTAGCGATTGCTGCAAAGCTCTTCGCATCAAGAGAAGCACCGCCCACTAGAGCACCGTCGATGTCTGGTTGTGAGAAGTAAGCTTCAGCATTTTCTGGTTTAACAGAACCACCGTATTGGATGATAACTTGTGCTGCTACTGCTTCGTCTTTCGCTGCGATTAGTGCACGGATAGAAGCGTGGATGCGCTGTGCATCTTCAGCAGTTGCTGCTTTACCAGTACCGATAGCCCAGATTGGTTCGTATGCGATGATCGCATCGTTTAGTGCTTCAACACCGTATGCATCGATAACTGCGTTGATTTGGCGAGCACATACTGCTTCAGTTTCGCCTGCTTCGTTTTGAGCTTCAGACTCACCGATACAGAAAACAGGTTTTAGACCGTTCTCTTTTAGGAAGTTGAATTTCTTAGCGATGAACTCGTCAGATTCGTTGTGGTATTCACGACGCTCAGAGTGGCCGATGATGATGTGAGAAGCACCGAAGTCTTTCAGCATTTCTGGAGACATGTCGCCAGTGAATGCACCGCTGTTGTTCAGGTCAGTGTTCTGAGCACCTAGGATGATCTTGTTACCGCCTTCTGCGATAACGCGCTCAGCAAGATCAATGTAAAGCGCTGGTGGAGCTACTGCTACGTCAACACCTTCAACACCTTCAAGTTCCGCGTTAAGGCCAGTTAGCAACTCTTGTACCATTGCTTTGCTGCCGTTAAGTTTCCAGTTACCCATCACTACAGGACGACGCATAGGAATATCTCCCTTTGTATTTAATGTAGAAAGTTCATTAATGTAAAAAATCTTCGTAGGAATATAACAGATTAAAGCGACCAAATCATGACTAGTGTCATGTCTTGTTCGGTTCTGACTTAATGGTTACCGCTATAGCCGCGCATAAATGGTATAAGCTCTGCTCTCAGCAGTGATCCATAATGCATTATGCTGGTTTTTCGCTCGGAAATAGCAGCTGAAATTGGTAATAGTGATGGAGTATTTTTAGTGATTTTTTGAAACTCTCTTACATTTGAGGACTACAATGCCAAATTTAGTAATGGAATACTCTAACTCCGTCGATGAACGCGTGAATGTGCAAGGTCTATTGGAGGACCTGCATCAAGTGGCGCTTCAATGCGGGCTTTTTGACGCGTCTTCCGTGAAATCCCGAGCGCTACGCTGCCATAATTGGCTGATTGGAGAAGATGACGATAACGTTGACTTTATCCATATTAGTTTTGAACTGCTTGATGGTAGAACAGCGGAACAAAAGCGCGACCTCTCACGCCAGTTGATGGATGTGTTGCAGGAGCAAGCCAGTCACGTCCATAGCTTGACGGTGAATATTCGAGATATGGATAAAGAGTGTTTTCAAAAAGTGGTAAATTAACATTTTTGATTTTTAGGTAAGTAATCATGTCGATGAAAGAGCTGTTGTTTTCATTTCAGGGGCGAGTAGGGCGAAAAATCTACTGGATATGGAATGTGGTCTATTACACATTAATTGTGGGTTTTGCCGCTGGCATTAATGTGTTGTTTCCCAGTCAGGCGCATTTGCTTTTGCCCGTGTTTCTGATTGTTGTTTTGATCCCAGATTTAGCGATTACAGCTAAGCGATGGCATGACAGAGGCAAGTCGAGCTGGTGGCTACTATTGAATGTTCCTCTGGTAATAGGGCGTATGACCGTACCAGCCGGCGATCCCACGCAGATGGCACCGTCGACCACGTTGCAAGCCGTCAGTTCATTGGCTGCATTGATATGTGGTGCTTGGATTCTTGTGGAGTGCGGTTTCCTCAAAGGAACACAAGGTGAAAACCAGTATGGCGCCGAGTTGAAATAGGGTGTCAGGAAGGGTGAATTCTTTACACTAGTTACAAGGGTTGAGGCTATGTCATCAACCCTTGATAGATTCTCGCTATTTTCGCAACAGCACTTCTTCGACTCTGTGGTCGCGAGCTTTCTTTAAGATTAGGTGGGCGCGCCCCTTGGTCGGCAAAATATTAGCCGTGAGGTTGATGCCGTTGATTGATTGCCAGATTGAGTGCGCTTTCTCTATCGCCGCTTTCTCAGTCAGTTCGGTATAGTGACTAAAGTAAGAGCCAGGTTTGGTGAAGGCACCTAAGCGGAATTTCAGGAAGCGTTCCACATACCATTGCTCTATAACATCACACTCCGCATCGACATATAAAGAGAAGTCGAGGAAATCAGAGACAAACACACGATGGGGATCGTGTGGATAGTCCATACCACTTTGCAGAACATTGAGTCCTTCAATGATCAACACATCTGGGCGGTCTACCACTTTGACATTGTCGGTAATGTCATAAGTGATATGTGAGTAGACAGGAACTTCAAGATTGGGCTTGCCAGCTTTCACATCCGAAACAAACTCAACTAAACGCTTGATATCATAAGATTCGGGAAAGCCTTTACGATGCATGATCCCGCGATCGTTCAAGACCTTTTTAGGGTAAAGAAAACCGTCGGTCGTCACCAGTTCAACCTTAGGATGGTTTTCCCAGCGCGAAAGTAGCGCTTTAAGTAGACGAGCCGTTGTGCTTTTCCCCACCGCAACACTGCCTGCAATGCCAATAATAAAAGGTGGCGCACTTTCCTGATTGTCCAGAAAGTTATTGAGAACAGAGTTACGGCTTTGTCTGGCAGCAACATACAAGTTAAGTAGACGCGCAAGTGGCAGGTAGATCTCAACCGCTTCTTCCATGGTTAGGCTTTCATTGACACCCTGTAGCTCAATGAGATCCTCTTCGGATAGCGTCATCGGGACGGAATTACGCAATTCGGCCCATTGCTGACGATTAAAAGAGAGATATGGCGTCATAGTCTTCCTAACTGAGATTCGCGATAGAGAGCTGCGAAAATACAACAACCCGCGCAAATTGCCAAATAACTCGGTGGAGATAAAACGCTTTTATCGAGTAAATTGTGCGATTTTTCAGCAAATAAGCAGAAACTGGTTAAAATCGTATTTTTTTTTAATTTAGCTATTGCAAGGTAGAGATTCCTTCAATAGAATGCGCACCACTTATGCCGACTTAGCTCAGTAGGTAGAGCAACTGACTTGTAATCAGTAGGTCACCAGTTCGATTCCGGTAGTCGGCACCATTTCTCCTTTATGAGTGAAATGGATTAAAAATTTGGAGGGGTTCCCGAGTGGCCAAAGGGATCAGACTGTAAATCTGCTGGCACTGCCTTCGATGGTTCGAATCCGTCCCCCTCCACCATATTCTTAAGGAAATAGCTCACAGAGTTACGTGTTGCGGGCATCGTATAATGGCTATTACCTCAGCCTTCCAAGCTGATGATGCGGGTTCGATTCCCGCTGCCCGCTCCACTCTAATTTGAGTGCTGATATAGCTCAGGTGGTAGAGCGCATCCTTGGTAAGGATGAGGTCGGCAGTTCGAGTCTGCCTATCAGCACCAGCTCTTAAGCAATGTTTCCTTTTGATACTTTCTTTTAACTAAACTACGTTTAGTGATTAAGAGAAGTTTATCACCAATACTTTTTGGTTGCGTGGTCATCAAAGCCACCTAAATCCGTACCTAGAGGGACAACTCATGTCTAAAGAAAAATTTGAACGTACGAAACCGCACGTAAACGTTGGTACTATCGGCCACG
>NZ_JPQB01000041.1:0-12420 GCF_000740665.1 Vibrio sp. B183
TCTGGGCTGAAAGTTCTTCTCGTACGCTTTGTCATAATTCCACCTGTTGTGTACGAGGTGCATTCTAACACCTCTAATCAGGTGGCCAAATTCACTATGCCACTACATATCTACACATGACGGGCTTCTTCGATAGTGAGAGTGGTGTTGCTAATGCGGGTAAGTACGTTGATTCGTTTTTGAATTACGGGGTTTTACCTGTTGCTTGGTTGCTTATTGCAGTTCAAGCATGGCAAGTCTACAAAAATCGAAATTAGGGGGTAGCACACGAGCAGCGCTAACTAAGTTCGCCAGCTTCCCTATGGACAAAACGTTTGACGACTATGACTTCAAGTTCGCAACAGGTGCCCCAAGGAAGCAGCTCAAGGAGCTAACAGGGTTAGCTCCTTGAGCGAAAGGAAAACGTAGTACTACTTGGTCCAAGTGGTGTCGGCAAGAGCCATCTAGCAGTGAGCCTTGGTCAACTAGCAGTACAAAAGGGCTTAAAGACACGGTTCATCACAGCCGCGGACTTAATGCTTCAACTGTCTACAGCGAAACCTCAGGGCAAACTTGAAAGCTACTTGAGACGAAGCGTGCTTGCGCCAAAGCTCCTTATCGTGGATGAAATAGGCTATCTACCGTTCGGCAGAGAAGAAGCTAACTTGTTCTTCAACGTCATCGCTAAACGATATGAGCAAGGCAGCATTATCGTAACCAGTAACTTGCCGTTCTCTCAATGGTCAAATGCGTTCGCCGACGAGACGACACTGACGGCGGTATTACTGGATAGGCTTCTTCATTACTCGCACATCGTACAAATCAGTGGAGAAAGCTACCGATTACGGGGAAAGAAGGCAGCTGGAACCATACCAACGGTTCTAGAAAATCTATCTGAAAGTAGAAGTTAATTACGTGGGTGGGTCAGTTTTACTTCGGCGATAACGCCAATAAGTGGGTCAATTTTAAACTGGCGTTGACAACACCTTTATCAAAACGGGTAACTCTCCATTTTTCAAATCAAATGGTCAGGTCTGGTCAGAACTAATTCAAAGAAGATTCCCCCGGGCATGCCCGGGGTACTTACCATGACAACGCCAAAGCGTTGACCAAAATTACAAACCGCTAACGCTGTAATTTTGGAATTGTCATTCATCCACAGGTAACCCCGTGGTTTTCTGTATTCACAGAATAAAAAACAAGTAGCTATTTACCTGGCTTTGTTCCTTCTCTAATTTTTAATAAGTTTAGAAGTTTACATTTACAACACGAGGCTCAAGCTCTTGGAGATAAGAACGGCCTGGAGAAGTAAAGCCCGAAGGGTGTGCTTCTCCAACATCTGGGTTAGGATGATTTACAAGATGAGTAAGTACTCGATTTCTTCCATCCGAACCGAAAAGAAAGTTTTCAAGTTGATTTCTATTCCACTGCCAACGCTGGGCATTTGATGAACCGCAATCTCTAACAACAAGCCTTGTATCATCATCACCTAACTCCAAACATTGATTCACACCAATACCACTTCTGTACTGACCTTGACTATTTAACGACCATACTTGTGATTTTTTAGAACTAGCGCACTCTCTGAACTCCAGGAGATAATTTGCATTCATTAAGTTGGAAGGGTTAGTTACTGCTTCTAAACAACTATTACGGGTACGCAAGCTTTGGATTCGCACGGTAGTATTGGCACCAAAGATTGGATGTGCCCAGTCAACTTCAACATCGGTAGATGCTTCTATTTTTCTGCCATTAACAAAACCATTAGCTTTATATACCATTGGACCGGAAAAGCCAGTAAAGTCATCCCACAGTCCTTCTCCACGTAAAGTGCCTGTTTGCATAGCGAAGGATATATTAAAACTACTTTTGCCATTCTCTGATGGATCAACATCAAAGCTTGCACCAAAGTTAGGCGTAAAGTTAGCATAAGCAATCGGACTAAACTTTCCTAAGTCAAATACATTTTGACCAAAACGTTCTAAGGTAAACCTTCTTACATTCGGTAATGAAATTCTGCTTTCACATCCACCACCAGAAGGCACTCTAAGATATGCGCCTCCGCACCCTTCTAAAGTAGTATTAATAAAGCTCACCCTAAACTGTCCACTCGAAGTACTATTGTTAGTTCTGTATTCGTTGGTGCTGAATTGCAGGCGATTTAGAGTCGTTCTGGATGTACTGGAGCCAACATCAGTTGATAATTTAGGGCCGGAACTATCCACCTGCACTCCAAAGGATGCATTGGTGCCAAACGTGGTAGAGTAACGTTCGTCAAAGTTAAACTCTTTATTAGTATTGCGTGGCGCATGCTGAAATAGTTCTACGGGTCTGCCGCTAGGCGTTATTTTTATATCATATTCGCTAACCGCACCATGTACTTCTTGAAAGCCACCTTCAAACCTGGCATTGATAGATGGATTGCTTGTAGTGCCTAACCTATCCACAGAGTGAAAGCCCGAGCCAGATCTTGCATTATCTACTACAAAGCGAACAATCTTCTTATTTACAGTACGTCCTCCGTTAGTGCTTGAAGGAATAGAGCGAAATTGTTCCATCAGTACACTAAAGTTAATTGTTGCACCACCTTGATTAGTACTAACAGTTATGACACGAGATAAAACCGGATTGTAGTCTTCAGCAAACGCAGAAAAAGAGCCTGTTAATGAAGCCAATACGGCAGCGCTTACAAGAGTTATTTTTCTTTTCATGCTTTTAGCCCTTATAGTCAAAGTTAGTGGTTAATGAATCTAAAATAGTTTGTTCTAACGTTGCTTCATCATCTGGCTCATCTGGGTGACCCTCAATCAAGTTGGTCACAGACTCACCTTTGGATAGCCCATTAATCACTACAGGTGATGACACACCAATTCCGGTTAAATGTTTTGACTTTGCTTTACGCTCTTCGTCTGAGGCAAAGTTAGTAAGATCCAGTACCACCAGCCCGTTGTTGATAATGCTTTTTCTTACTTCACTCAGCTCACTTTCCGTTGCCGAGGCCACATCTACATACAAAATATCAGTTGCACTTTGTTGGCCAGAGTAATGCACAAGTTCTTGCTTGAAGTGGCTGGAGATCTTATTAGCTATTTCTCCCTGATTACCGACTACCAATACATCTGCATATGACTGCCCCATCAATAAACTTGACAGCACAGCCAGCGTTTTAATTGGTTTAAATAATTGCTTTCCCATAATTTACCTCATTATAATTTGTTAACTCTTATTGAAAAGATTCCCCCGGACATGCCTGGGGTATTTACCGTGACAACGCTAAAGCGTTAACCAAAATTATGAACAGATTACGCTGTAATTTTGGAATTGGTATTCATCCACAAGTAACCCCGTGGTTTTCTGTGGATGAATAAAATTCAGCAGTTCCATCTAGATGTAGATTGCTGAAATTAAAAACTTATATACCTATACCGAATCAACTTGAAGATGCAGGCTTGAGAACCTGAAAATTATCATTGATTCGAGATGCCAAATCACCTGCGATCTCGGGAAGAGTCACAGAAAAAATTAGTCTATTACCGCCTTGAAGTCACGTTTCCTTTTGAAATAAACGTTGTTCCTCGACCTATCATTCATGACTTTCCATAGCCGCTCTATCGGTTTGAGGTTTGGACTGTAAGGTGGAAGATAATGCAGCTCAATATTAAGTACGAATGCCGCATTTTTGACTAAGTCACTGCGGTGATATCCAGCACCATCTAAGATGATATGGAGTTTATGGGCTAACGGGTAACTCTCTCTTAACTTGCAAAAAACGAACGATAGTTTCACTGTTAATGCTCTCATAGTCGTCAACAATGGTTGCACCAATATCCGACAGGTTCAGTGCGCCAATAATGTTTAACCGGCTACGATTACCCGTTGTTTCAATCACTTTATCTTGACCAGTATGTATCCAGCCATGAGATATTTTGGTGGATAATGTTGGGTGAACTGCATTGATAAAGACTATCGACTCATCCTCGCCACAACTGGCCTTTAGCGCTTCGTAAGCATCTATGAAAGCTTGCTGTTTCGCTTCATCAAACTTGTGTGGAACGCCTTTCGGTTGCTTGTAGCTAAAACCATTGTGGTGAAGCCATTTGTTCATGCAAGAAACCGTGTAATCAAGTCCAAATATCTCTTTAACGTAGTCGCTGAGGTGACGTGTAACGGTCGATTCATGAATGCGAAGAGCTTGAGTAATCATGGGCTGACTCCAACCCTCGGAAGCCAGAAAAACGGCTTTTATACGGTCGCACACTCGACTATCACGCTCAGTGTCGTGCATCTGTTCGAGTTGCTGCTTTTGTTGAGAATTCAGTGCAATAATCATGGTGCGTAGTATGTCCTGATTTTATTAAAATCACGGGTATAAGTCACTATCAGCCTCAAGCGTACTATTGGTTAAAGCGGATGTTGACATTACCAAAATGGGTAAAAAAGTTGCTATGGACTTTAAATTAATAATATAAATTTCCTAGTGATTGAGATTAAATCTAATATTTAATGAGACAAATCTTTACTCATCCATCCAAACAATCCTTAATACAATGGAAGGGGTTTTATAATGACCCATTCATCTCGAATTAGATAGCTATAGACTCCATTAAAATATTTCTTAGTTTTTATTTTAATAAATCACTGCAATAACCATTAATTAAAATTAATATATCTATATAAAACAGAAATTGATAGGAGCAGTCAATGAAAAATAGGCTATAACCATCATTTTTAATTCATTAAAAATAAAATAAAAGATCTTTATTCCAATTTATAAAATATGATCACGCAACCCTAGAGCCTATCCCAAAAGGGATTTATTCCAAACAATGAAGCGGCGTTTTTCAAGATAGTTGTCACTGGTTGTTTGTTAATTAAGCAACCTCTTTTTCTGGATTTAGATGAACGTCACCAACTGGTTTGTAGTTCCTGATTTCTCCTGACCAACGTTCAGGATTTTGCTCTCGGCTTACCTCTAGGACTGCCGCTCTTATCTTATAACAAGAGACGAGTGGATAGTTTCCTATATCAAAGTAAGCGCATTCTACTGCGTTGGTTTAACCGAAGAGGTGGAAAGAAACAAATGACATGGTCAAGGTTTGTTACCATCTTGGACATAATCCGATTTCCACGTAGAGAGTGGTTTAAGGCAAAATCTGTGCTTTAACGTTCACTGAAAATGGCGCGGGGACGCCTGTTTATTCGGGAGCCGGATGCGGTAGTTCCGCACGTCCGGTTCTGAGAGGGTTCGGCCTAGGTAACTAGGCCGTTCTACTCGCACAAAACCCCGATTACGAGTATCTGCATTAGCAACGGAAATTTCGGCGTTTCCGGCGTAGAACCCCTAAATACGCGTCCTTTCAAAAGTTGGCGGTTATCGCAGCTACCCGGTCACTCCCTCTTTTTGAGCAGTCCCATAAAACAGTCGTTTTATGGGACTGTTTTTTTTTCGATGATGCGTCACGAGTGTAAATTACAGGATTATTTGGCAGGCTTCTTACAACATTATTTGGCCGATTCAGAATCTTTATTCGCTTCTTTGATATAGGCATAAAGGGTGGGTTTTGAAATCCCCATCATGGTGCATATTTTACTAATAGGCGTTTCCTTTTCATTATAGAGTTTGATGGCTAGCTGGCGTTTGTCATCATCAAGCGCTTTAGGCCTTCCTCCAATGCGACCTCTTGCTCTGGCTGCTTTTAGACCAGCTTGTGTTCTTTCTTGGATAAGATTACGTTCAAATTCCGCTAGGGCACCAAAGAGGTGGAATGTCAGTTTCCCTGCTGGAGTTGAGGTATCGATCACTTCATGAAGACTTTGCAATGCGATCCCATTTTCATCAAGCCATTTAGACCATTCAATTAGGTCTTTTAGAGATCGGCCTAACCGGTCAAGTCGCCAAACGACGAAGGTATCGCCAGAGCGAAGCATTTCTTTCGCCTTATTCAGTTTTGGTCGAGCGGCTACCGAGCCACTTACCGTATCAATGAATATTTTTTCACACCCTGCCGATCGCAGAGCATCTTCCTGAAGGTTAGGGTTTTGATCGAGCGTTGAGACACGAGCATATCCTATTTTCACTTCACTCCTCCTCAAAAGGTAAATAAACTCGATATGACGACATATAAATTGACTTTGATTTCATTACTGAGTAATTTAACAGCTTTCCATGGTGTAAAACAGCATTTTTTCGTTTATCGACGGATGGGTAAGAAAACCCTCGTTTATTTAACCACTGAATGTGACCGACATGACTCTAGATAATGAACAAGCTTTAGTCAGATACCACCACCTACAACCTCATATAGAAGAGGGTGTCCCTCTGTCTCAACTTGCAGGGGGAAATGGTTGTGTTTAATTTTATTATTAGATTACTAGGGGGCGTACCGTCTTCGCTCCATGAATCATTACAAGCTCGATTTAATGAGAAAGAAATCGAACTACAGTCTTACAAGCAGTTTGCGGAGACAATCAACAAGTATCACGGTAGCTCTGAGGCTTGGAAGGCTCAGCAAGAGTTTAGGCAATTAATGCGTGATTGTGATAGGCCAGTCTACAAAGATGAAGCTTTTAACTTTTCTCAAGAGTCTTTAATTGACGATTATTTAGGGAGGGTGGTTGATGGTGTTAAAACGCTTGTAGATACCGTGCCTTCGAATCTTGTAGGTCAAGAAATCTATCAGAATGAAGATAGGCTTTCAGTAGCGAGAGGCGTTGATTATTTAGCAGAACCGCGCAATGGTAAATAGATAAGGTGAACTGGCGGAGGCTCATTTTTCTATGAACCTGCCTACAAACCGATAGCTTACTTTCTGAAAGAGCGTGGTTACAACGTTCTAAGTTTCCATACGACTATTGAAAGCTAGAAACGAATATTAAGGAAAAGGCATGCAGTATGAAACAGATCCAAAAGGGTTGTCATGGCCTATCAAGCCTTCACTCCTCATTGATGACATTGCCGCTGGAAGGATGAACATTTCTTTATCACCAGAGATTCCGATATCTTCTTTTTCACTTAAGCAATCATACGCAAATATGACGTTTAAGGGTGAAGCGAAAGAAAAATGGATCGAGGTACTTCGTGATATTGCTGACGAACTGGAAAAGCAGAGGTAAAGGCATGAAACAGCAATTTAACGCTTTAATTACGGAGTGTTTCTCAAAGCTTGGGCAGTTAGGCATTGAGATCGAAGGTAAGGAAATGCTACTTGAAGACCTTGTAGTAAGTGACTGGCAAAGTAAAGTCTTGGAATGGGCTGCGAGTGGTAGGCCGTTGGGAGTATCTTTTGTGGCGAACAAAGAACTCATACTAGAAGACTTGGAGCAAGTGCTACTACCTTATGGGTTTACAAAAGAGGCGGCATTAGCCCTTTTGCATAGTTTAAGGGGATAGTAAGCCAGTGATTTTTAAAGGGGCACTTATTGGACTTTTGGTCGGGTGTGTGATGGCAGTTATCGCATTCACAACCAGTTCAACAATAGAAGAGGCAATCACTACGCATATGTATAGTATTGGTTTCGCACTTCTGTTTGTCATTACTTTGCTGTTTGCACTAAAGAAAATCAGAAACTTAAACAGGTAGGGAAAGTGCCCTATTCTGAACTGAAGAAAATAACGCACCAAAATGCTGATAACGAGGGGTAATTAAAATGTCGCGAAAAACAACGTTACTATCCGAATGCGGTTGCAGTCTTGTTCTAGTCGAAGAACTGGATGCCAATGGAGCCGTGTTGTCTACCTCATACGAAGTGATCGATGTCGATGGGAATGTCAAACCATATTCTAGCAAGGATGAGGCTAGGGCTGCTTATGCGAATCGGGTTTACGAAGCAGAACAGCGTTTGAGTATTTCAAGCTCACCTAGTATGGGAATGTGATAGAAAATAAGTGGTTGGTGAGACAATCAATAAGCTCCGTCACCAGCGAGTAACGCAAGCGTTGGTGACTGTCTACAATGAGGTTGGATTATGGTGCCAGGTCTGCAAGTCGCGATTGACGCCCTACACAAAAAAAATGAAGAAGTGGCTCAGGCGAAAGAAAACGTTCTTGAAGCGGCAAGGCATTATATTGAGCAAGATAGTATTCGAGAAGAACGTTTTAAGCGAGCGTCTGAGTTATATTGGCATTGTGATGAAGTCAGTACTGCGATGATTTGTGAGATTTTCTACATCAAGTCAATCAAGAAAAAAGGCTTTGAAAGTATCGTTCAACATGCGGCTCCCGCTTACACCAAAGTATGCCGTCAATGCCAAGCAGAGAGCACAGTCTAGGCGTCCTCACATCGTAATAAACAAGAATTGGAGCTCGACTCTTACCACTACTTATGCCAGGAGTGCTCACCCAAGCCTATCATTTATCATGAATAAGCTAAGGGACTGCCATGCTCAAGCTATGTAAAAAATTGGGGTTTGGCCACACTCCCTTATCTGACATCGACACCGTGTATCGAGATAACGACATCACGTTTTCGCACTGTGATAAAAACACCATGCCTCTAGAGCCGTTTGCGTATGTGCTTATTGATACGAAAAAGTGGGACCAGGCTTGGCAAGCTGACGCCATCCGGTACCTCCCTCGACACCTTACCGATTTGTATTTTAACGAGCAATTGTGGTCGCCTGGTGATGCGATTGCTAAAGCAAGAGATAAGATAGGTTCAATACGGCAATACCTTGAGCAGGACCGGCAAATTTGGTGCCCTGTATTCACCCCTGATGTTGATCTGCCGCTCTCCATTGGGGATGGCCGACATCGGTATTGGGTGGTCCGTGATCTTGCCTTGCCCTATTTTCCTGCGGCTGTGGAAACACGGTATCTCAATCGGCTGCTTAATATGGATGTGCTTTATCACCCAGGGCACTCCGATGTTTTTGACCCGTATCAGTGGCAAGAATGGGCGTAGTGCCTGGTAGGCGAACCAGGAGAGTCATCAACCACACGTTGTAGAGGAGCGCGTAATGCGAAAACGTGGCGTATTAATAGTGGGACTATTGCTGATAGGATGCGAGCAACGCACCGACTTTGACGCTTGCGTTGAATACTACACCAAGTTGGCGCAGCGCGATCCCGCGGTGCCCGAGGCGAATAAAGAAGAGGCGGCGGTTTGGTATATACAGCGAGAGTGTGGGTTAAGCGGTCAGTAGGATGGAAAAATATGGCGGAAACGATTGAACTCGATGAGGCTTTGTTGACGATGCCCGCAAAGCCGGCGTTTGATGGTTATGACCAGGACGGCCATGAAAAAACCGTGGAGGTGTATTTGCTTAAGTTGCTTCTGCAGGACGGTCGGATTTATCACCATCCCCTCATGGGTGAGCGAGCAAAGGTTGAGGCGCTTGAACGGAAAGTGAGAGCCAAAGGTCAAATAAATCTAGAGCATTGGTATCGAGTGAGAGATAAACAAGAGTACTGACGGATGAAAACGAAAATAACGCCAATGGTCAAACGAGCCGAACATGAGCAAACCGAGATTGAACGCTGCTTAACGGCCCCCAATCGTGCCATTTTCAACATGATACGCAAGCACGTCCACC
Source organism: Vibrio sp. B183 (assembly GCF_000740665.1). Lineage (NCBI taxonomy): Bacteria > Pseudomonadati > Pseudomonadota > Gammaproteobacteria > Vibrionales > Vibrionaceae > Vibrio > Vibrio sp. B183. The sequence continues at coordinate 9,511 of NZ_JPQB01000041.1, forward strand.
TATTGTGCACGGTTGGATTAGCCGTGTTTATCATCCTGAACAGCATGAAGTCGTGACGAGGTGATGACATGGCTAAGCTTTTGATTATAGTGGCCGCGTTCGTCATTTATGCGCTGGCTTTGCCCGGGTGTCTCTCTTTGCTAATGAGGGGGCAGCTTTTCGGGCAGTGTGTGGGCTAGGCCGTGCACGGACCTAGCACTGACAGCCGCTGAGTCGAAAACCAGAGGGGCAACCTCATACGGGTGTGATGCCCTTCCCTCCTTTACCTTTCAAGTCACCGTGTTGGCTTTTTGGATAGACTCCCCAATCCCCCCTGCCCTGCGCCTTTATCCCATATCTAGTATCGATCGCCAGCTGCAAACCTACTACATCTTGTGGTGGAGGCCGAGCGTGGCCGCGTGCCGGTGCGTGGGTTATTTGGGGGTTTGACCAAAAGCAGATCTTTTCCCAAATCGATTTTGGAAAAAAAGATCTTTTGCCTTCCCCGCCCTGCGGCGTCTAGACTGAGTGCCAGGTTCGATTGATTGCAGGAGCATTTTGATATGTCGGCTTCCCTTTCCCTGGTGTCGTCGCCGTCACCGGTGGCCAGCTTGGCCTCGCCCGTGGACTGGCACGTCCAGGCGCAGTTTCGCAAAGCCATTTTCACCAAGTACCCACAGCTCAATTTGCCGCGTTACCTCCTGGCTCCGGAAATTCGCCAGTTGGCCGCGCTGCCCATCAATCACCATCACCGCATGCTGATGTTGATGCTGTTCAACACCGGTGGCCGCATCAATGAAGTGCTGGACTTAACCCCCAATCGCATCACGCAAACGCCCATCGATGTCGGTGGCCATCGACAGCTCATCACCACCGTGACGCTGCGCACCCTCAAGCAGCAGCGCCGAGGCAAGTCGGGCAACGCCAGCAAAGACGCGTTTCGTGTGGTGACACTCTATGATCCGGATTTTGCGTCAGAATTAATTCGTTACAAGGTCACGTATGGCAAGAACGAACGCTTGCCGCTATTTCGTAATCACGACCCGAGCCATGCGGTACGCGTGCATCCAGGCACCGGTCGCAAGCGTCGCAATGAACAAGCAATCTGTGATCAGACGGCGCGCAACTGGTTAGCCGGTATCGAGCGCCAGGCAAAAGTCGCCGGCATCGAGCTCACCCTCGGGCTGACGCCTCGGGTGCTGAGACACAGCTGCGCCATTCATATGCTGCTCAACGGACTGAGCCGCGAGCAAGTGCGTATTCATCTTGGCCACCGCAGCGAGCGCAACACGGCCATCTACACGCAATTGCTCGGGCTCGATACCAACCTGCTGACCCAGTTCCATTTTTAGGGGGAACCGCAGGGCTGAAAAATTGACTTTTTGGGCGGCGTTTTGGGAAATAAGGTTGATAAAAACACCGTACGGCCTGTGGATAATTCGTAATTTAATAATGGTTTCATGTGCTTATTTTGGTTTGGCTAGGGTTCGTTGCATCATAAATAAAAGCGGATACAATGGAGAGCAGCGAACTACCGATTGTTGATGACGACTTTGTAAGGGCCATTGCGCCCAATGACATCAATAAGAAGGAAACGCGAATGCTCATCTATATCTCTCCCACTGTACTGAACCGCTTACTGTCCCTGCTGCCCTGGTTGCTGCCTCTGCTGTTGTCGGAGGAGGTGTTGCCGTTTTTATAACGTGGTCTCGGTTGTGCTCCCCTGCTCGGTGATGGGCAGGGGAATGTCACACGGACTTCGAGTGGTTTGGTCCACGACACCTAGATGGCTTACTCTCTGCACGTTTGCTGACAAAGTGTGGTAGGTTAAAAGATCTAATTGTAATGCGCGATGAAAGGACGCTCTGATATGCATGCCATTCGAACCGATATCCAAACATTGAATAAGCAAAACCCTGCCCCGTTCTCAGGGGATATTATCCATAACTACGGCACCTATTTGAGGACGCATGAACTTCATCTTAAGGATCATGCAGACCATTACGTGGCGTCGATCCCGCTTGACCAGGTTGTCGGTATCGATCAGATGTATGGTGACGATGCCACGTGGGGAGAGTGCCTAGAAGGGCGATGGCTTAAACGCCTGGACCGCAGGCTTGCCGAGTTAGAAAACCATCCTCAGTATTATTTATCCGAAGAGGAATTGCACAACCTGTCCTTTATCAAGATTGAAGACAAGTATTTCATTCGCGCGGGAAAACACCGTACCATTATCGCCCGATTTTTGGCGCACTTTAATCCAGACGTATTCAACGACCGCTCCCCGTTTGCGCTTGCAAAGGTGACGGAGTATTACATTGACACCGAGTTCACTTCCTTTAAAGAGCGATTCGCCGCCGTCGCAGACCATTACCCTTCCTTAACGTTTGAACTCCAACACACCACGAATGAAAACGATCTGCACTTTTTACTGGTCAAAGAAAAAGAGGCCAGTCGAAAAATAGAAGTCTTCAGTCGTGCTCAGGCTTTTCAGGTACTGGACGCGTTAGAGAACCCATCAATCAAAGCTAAGTGGCAGTCAAGGCATGTGTATAGGAGTAGCAATATTTACTCGTTTATTCCATACCGAACCTGTTTTCAGGCTCTTTTTGGGCAGTAGTAACGCTAACGCCTACCCCAAGTCTTTAGCTTTTACCGCTGTACGCATGGGCCTTTGTCCCTACCTCATGTTGGGGAAAGCCTGGTTATCATGTGTATTTTAGAGAAGCGGAAACACATTGGGGCCACGGCCCCAAACCCCGTTGCTCCTTATTGTCTCTACAAGCTGCGCTTATAGCAGCCAATAAGCGAGCCTAAATTTTTGCATGCAAAATTTATAAATGAGCAGACTAAATCTCAGTTACCCACTTCAGAAAGGATATTCTCAGTACTGAAGTATTACGTTAGGTTGTAGTGGTCAATTAAAATTGG
>NZ_JPQB01000042.1:0-1150 GCF_000740665.1 Vibrio sp. B183
AGAATTAGTCGAAGATCTTAGCAACAACACCAGCACCTACTGTACGGCCACCTTCACGGATCGCGAAACGAAGACCTTCGTCCATTGCGATTGGTGCGATTAGCTCTACAGTCATCTTGATGTTATCGCCTGGCATTACCATTTCTACGCCTTCTGGTAGCTCGATGTTACCAGTTACGTCAGTTGTACGGAAGTAGAACTGTGGACGGTAGCCTTTGAAGAACGGAGTATGACGGCCGCCTTCGTCTTTAGAAAGTACGTATACTTCTGACTCGAACTTAGTGTGTGGGTTGATTGACTTAGGAGCCGCTAGTACTTGACCACGCTCTACTTCGTCACGCTTAGTACCACGTAGAAGTGCACCAACGTTCTCACCCGCACGACCTTCGTCTAGAAGCTTACGGAACATCTCAACACCAGTACAAGTAGTTGTTGTAGTCTCTTTGATACCTACGATTTCTACTTCGTCACCTACTGTTAGGATACCACGCTCAATACGACCAGTTACTACTGTACCACGACCTTGGATTGAGAATACGTCTTCGATAGGCATTAGGAATGGCTGATCGATTGCACGCTCTGGCTCTGGGATGTAGTTGTCTAGTGCTTCTGCTAGCTCAACGATTTTCGCTTCCCACTGCTCTTCGCCGTTTAGTGCGCCTAGTGCAGAACCTTGGATAACTGGTAGGTCATCACCTGGGAAATCGTACTCAGATAGAAGTTCACGAACTTCCATTTCTACTAGCTCAAGTAGCTCTTCATCGTCAACCATGTCACATTTGTTCATGAATACGATGATGTATGGGATACCAACCTGACGGCCTAGTAGGATGTGCTCACGAGTTTGTGGCATTGGGCCATCTGTCGCAGCAACAACTAGGATACCACCGTCCATCTGTGCAGCACCTGTGATCATGTTCTTAACATAATCCGCGTGTCCTGGACAGTCTACGTGTGCGTAGTGACGAGTTGGAGTGTCGTACTCAACGTGAGATGTTGCGATTGTGATACCGCGCTCACGCTCTTCTGGAGCGTTATCGATTGATGCGAAGTCTTTCGCTTCACCGCCGTACACTTTAGATAGAGTTGTACAGATTGCAGCAGTTAGAGTTGTTTTACCGTGGTCAACGTGGCCGATAGTACCAACGTT
>NZ_JPQB01000043.1:0-1330 GCF_000740665.1 Vibrio sp. B183
AACGGCGTCGAGCGGCGGACGGGTGAGTAATGCCTGGGAAATTGCCCTGATGTGGGGGATAACCATTGGAAACGATGGCTAATACCGCATAATAGCTTCGGCTCAAAGAGGGGGACCTTCGGGCCTCTCGCGTCAGGATATGCCCAGGTGGGATTAGCTAGTTGGTGAGGTAATGGCTCACCAAGGCGACGATCCCTAGCTGGTCTGAGAGGATGATCAGCCACACTGGAACTGAGACACGGTCCAGACTCCTACGGGAGGCAGCAGTGGGGAATATTGCACAATGGGCGCAAGCCTGATGCAGCCATGCCGCGTGTATGAAGAAGGCCTTCGGGTTGTAAAGTACTTTCAGCAGTGAGGAAGGTGGTAGTGTTAATAGCACTATCATTTGACGTTAGCTGCAGAAGAAGCACCGGCTAACTCCGTGCCAGCAGCCGCGGTAATACGGAGGGTGCGAGCGTTAATCGGAATTACTGGGCGTAAAGCGCATGCAGGTGGTTTGTTAAGTCAGATGTGAAAGCCCGGGGCTCAACCTCGGAATAGCATTTGAAACTGGCAGACTAGAGTACTGTAGAGGGGGGTAGAATTTCAGGTGTAGCGGTGAAATGCGTAGAGATCTGAAGGAATACCGGTGGCGAAGGCGGCCCCCTGGACAGATACTGACACTCAGATGCGAAAGCGTGGGGAGCAAACAGGATTAGATACCCTGGTAGTCCACGCCGTAAACGATGTCTACTTGGAGGTTGTGGCCTTGAGCCGTGGCTTTCGGAGCTAACGCGTTAAGTAGACCGCCTGGGGAGTACGGTCGCAAGATTAAAACTCAAATGAATTGACGGGGGCCCGCACAAGCGGTGGAGCATGTGGTTTAATTCGATGCAACGCGAAGAACCTTACCTACTCTTGACATCCTCAGAAGAGACTGGAGACAGTCTTGTGCCTTCGGGAACTGAGAGACAGGTGCTGCATGGCTGTCGTCAGCTCGTGTTGTGAAATGTTGGGTTAAGTCCCGCAACGAGCGCAACCCTTATCCTTGTTTGCCAGCGAGTAATGTCGGGAACTCCAGGGAGACTGCCGGTGATAAACCGGAGGAAGGTGGGGACGACGTCAAGTCATCATGGCCCTTACGAGTAGGGCTACACACGTGCTACAATGGCGCATACAGAGGGCGGCCAACTTGCGAAAGTGAGCGAATCCCAAAAAGTGCGTCGTAGTCCGGATTGGAGTCTGCAACTCGACTCCATGAAGTCGGAATCGCTAGTAATCGTAGATCAGAATGCTACGGTGAATACGTTCCCGGGCCTTGTACACACCGCCCGTCACACCATGGGAG
>NZ_JPQB01000044.1:0-3119 GCF_000740665.1 Vibrio sp. B183
GATGGCACCAGCACGGTGGTCAACGCGTTTAATGGTGAGTTCAGTTTTGACGTCCCAGCGGGTAACAGTTCTTACACTGTGTCGGTTAAGACCACCGATGACAACAACGCGCCTGTATATGAAGGCGATGAAACCTTTACTTTAAGTGGTGCAAGCAGCAGTCAAACAGGTACTGTGAGTGGTGAAGCGACCATTCAAGATGGTGGCGAGGACAGCGATAACGATCGCCCTGATTTAACCGTTACAGGCGCAGGTACCGTCTCTGAAGGTGAGGTGGCAACGTTTAGCATCAACCTCTCCAACCCTGTTGATCATGCGGTTACCCTCGATTTGCGTGCCAAAACTAACGGCAACGCCAATACCGCCGAAGCGGATGATATCGGTGAGATGCGCGCGTACTATCTCGATGGTGACGATAAAGTTTATCTGGACTTTGATGGCCGCGAAATTTCAGTGCCAGCGGGTGTGCAGGACATCTTTGTTGAAGTCGACACCGTGGATGACAACGCTGCACCTGTACACGAAGGCAGCGAACGTTTCCAGCTTGTGGTTCGTGATGTGGATGGCGTGACCACTGACAGTAATGGCAAAGCGAAAGCAGCGGCGTTTATTGATGACAGCGGCAATGGTGCGGGGGATAACCCGGACGATGACCGCCCAGAAATCACCAGCATCTCCAGCCCAACCGTCGATGAAGGCGGTACTGCCGTCTTTGATGTGACGCTCAGTAACCCAAGTGAGTTGGCAACGCCTGTCACCATGACGCTGGCGAATGGCACGGCGGAAAGTGACGACTACAGCAGCAATCAAATCACCGTCAACTTTGCCGATGGCACCAGCACGGTGGTGAATGCGGTCAATGGTGAATTCAGTTTTGATGTCCCAGCGGGTAACAGTTCTTACACTGTGTCGGTTGAGACCACGGATGACAATAACGCGCCCGTGTATGAAGGCGATGAAACCTTCACCTTAAGCGGTGCTAGCAGTAGTCAGACAGGCACAGTGAGCGGTGAAGCAACCATTCAAGATGGTGGTGAGGGCAGCGATAACGATCGCCCTGACTTAACCGTCACAGGTGCAGGTACCGTCTCTGAAGGTGAGGTGGCAACCTTCAGTATCAATCTTTCTAACCCTGTTGACCATGCCGTTACCCTCGATTTACGTGCCAAAACCAACGGCAATGCCAATACCGCGGAAGCGGACGATATTGGTGAGATGCGTGCGTACTATCTTGATGGTGACGATAAAGTCTATCTGGACTTTGATGGTCGTGAGATTTCTGTGCCAGCGGGTGTACAGGACATCTTTGTTGAAGTCGATACCATAGACGACAACGCAGCGCCGGTGCACGAAGGCAGCGAACGTTTCCAGCTTGTGGTACGCGATGTCGATGGAGTGACCACAGACAACAATGGCAAAGCGAAAGCGGCGGCGTTTATTGACGACAGCGGCAATGGTACGGGAGATAACCCGGACGATGACCGCCCAGAAATCACCAGCATCTCCAGCCCAACCGTCGATGAAGGCGGTACGGCTGTCTTTGATGTCACGTTGAGCAACACAAGTGAATTGGCAACGCCAGTCACCATGACACTGGCGAATGGTACAGCGGAAAGTGGCGACTACACCACCAACCAAATTACCGTCAATTTTGCTGATGGCACCAGCACGGTGGTTAATGCAGTCAATGGTGAGTTCAGTTTTGATGTCCCAGCGGGCAACAGTTCTTATACCGTGTCGGTTGAGACGATCGATGATAACAATGCCCCTGTGTATGAAGGTGATGAAACCTTCACCTTAAGCGGTGCGAGCAGTAGTCAAACAGGTACGGTGAGCGGCGAAGCGACCATTCAGGATGGTGGTGAAGGCAGCGATAACGATCGCCCTGACCTCACCGTCACAGGCGCGGGTACCGTCTCCGAAGGTGAGGTGGCAACCTTCAGTATCAATCTCTCCAATCCTGTTGACCATGCCGTCACGCTTGACCTGCGTGCGAAAACCTACGGCAACGCTAATACCGCGGAAGCGGACGATATTGGTGAGATGCGTGCGTACTATCTTGATGGCGACGACAAAGTTTATCTGGACTTTGATGGTCGTGAGATTTCAGTACCTGCGGGCGTGCAGGACATCTTTGTTGAAGTCGATACCGTGGATGACAACGCATCGCCGGTGCACGAAGGCAGTGAACGCTTCCAGCTTGTGGTTCGCGATGTTGACGGCGTGACCACAGACAGTAATGGCAAAGCGAAAGCGGCGGCGTTTATTAACGACAGCGGCAATGGTGCGGGGGATAACCCAGACGACGATCGTCCAGAGATTACCAGCATCTCTAGCCCAACAGTCGATGAAGGCGGTACCGCTATCTTTGATGTCACGCTGAGCAACCCAAGTGAATTGGTTACTCCTGTTACCATGACGCTGGCCAATGGCACGACGGAAAGTGATGACTACACCAGCAATCAAATCACCGTCAACTTTGCTGATGGCACCAGCACGGTTGTCAACGTGATTAATGGTGAATTCAGCTTTGATGTCCCAGCGGGCAACAGTTCTTACACTGTGTCGGTTGAGACCACGGATGACAACGATGAGCCTGTGTATGAAGGCGATGAAACCTTCACCTTAAGTGGCGCGAGCAGTAGTCAAACAGGTACCGTCAGCGGTGAAGCGACCATTCAAGATGGTGGCGAGGGCAATGACGATGATCGCCCAGGAATTACCAATATCTCCAGCCCAATCGTCGATGAAGGCGGTACGGCGGTGTTTGATGTCACGCTTAGTAACCCGAGTGAATTGGTTACGCCAGTCACCATGACGCTGGCTAATGGCACAGCGGAAAGTGACGACTACACCACCAATCAAATCACGGTTAACTTTGCCGACGGTAGCAGCACTGTGGTCAACGCGGTTGATGGTGAATTCAGTTTTGATGTCCCAGCGGGCAACAGTTCTTACACCGTGTCGGTTGAGATTACTGATGACAACAACGCACCTGTGTACGAAGGCGATGAAACGTTCACCTTAAGCGGAGCGAGCAGCAGTCAAACAGGTACAGTGACTGGTGAAGCAACCATTCAGGATGGTGGTGAGGGCAATGACGATGACCGCCCTGAAGG
>NZ_JPQB01000045.1:0-19286 GCF_000740665.1 Vibrio sp. B183
CGTGGCCGATAGTACCAACGTTAACGTGCGGTTTAGTACGTTCAAATTTTTCTTTAGACACGATCGTGTTCCTTCCTAGTTATGATTCGCCGCGAACATTATTGATCACGACGCGCCAGAATTTGCTATTTTATGCGCCAACGTCCGTCAGCGCAATATTTGGACGTATTGATCTTTAAAAAAGTCTTGCTATTTTTAAAGGTTAATACGATTTATTAGTAACCACGGTCTGCAATGATTTTATCTGCAAAGTTTTTCGGTACTTCAGCGTACTCGTTAAACTCCATAGAATAAGACGCACGGCCTTGAGTTGCAGAACGTAGATCAGTTGCGTAACCAAACATCTCAGATAGTGGTACTTGAGCGCGGATGATCTTAATACCAGCCACACCATCGTCCATACCTTCGATCATACCGCGACGGCGGTTTAGATCACCAACAACGTCACCCATCCAATCTTCAGGCGTAGTTACTTCAACATTCATCATTGGCTCAAGAAGTACAGGCTGTGCTTCTAATGAACCCTTCTTGAATGCCATCGAGCCAGCGATCTTAAACGCCATCTCGTTAGAGTCAACATCGTGGTAAGAACCATCAAACAGTGTTGCTTTAATGTCTAGAACCGGGTAACCCGCTAGAACACCACTGTTCATTTGCTCTTCGATACCTTTCGCTACCGAACTGATGTATTCCTTAGGAACAACACCACCCACAATTTCGTCAACAAAGACAAAACCTTCACCAGGTTCAGATGGCTCCAGTTTGATCCATACGTGACCATACTGACCACGACCACCAGATTGACGTACAAATTTACCTTCAACTTCCGCGTTACCACGAATCGTCTCTCGGTAAGCAACCTGAGGTTTACCAACATTACAGTCAACGCTGAATTCACGTTTCATACGGTCAACGATGATATCTAGGTGAAGCTCACCCATACCAGAGATCAGTGTCTGACCTGTTTCGTCATCCGTTTCTACGCGGAAAGACGGATCTTCTGCGGCTAGTTTACCTAGCGCAATAGCCATCTTTTCTTGATCGGCAACAGAGCGAGGCTCTACCGCGATCTGAATTACTGGGTCAGGGAACTCCATGCGCTCCAGAATCACCTTGTGGTTCTGGTCACACAGTGTGTCACCTGTTGTCACGTCTTTCAGGCCAATTGCCGCTGCAATATCACCTGCGCGAACTTCTTTAATTTCATCACGCTTGTTTGAGTGCATCTGTACGATACGACCAAAGCGTTCTTTTTTCTGTTTAACAGAGTTGTAAACCGCATCGCCAGAGTTGACCACACCAGAGTAAACACGCATAAAGGTTAGCGTACCTACAAACGGGTCGGTCGCGATTTTGAATGCGAGTGCTGAGAACGGTTCGTTGTCGTCTGCATGACGCTCAACTTCGTTGTCGTTGTCATCAACACCTTTGATCGCTGGAACATCGATTGGCGATGGTAGGAATTCGACTACTGCATCAAGTACCGCTTGAACACCTTTGTTCTTAAACGCACTACCACAAGTGGCCAGTACGATTTCGTTATTTAGTGTACGAGTACGTAATGCTTGCTTGATTTCAGCTTCCGTTAGTTCGCCTTCTTCAAGATACTTATCCATTAGCTCTTCGCTAGCTTCTGCCGCTGACTCAACTAGATTGTTGTGCCACTCTTCAGCAAGCTCAAGCATGTCCGCTGGAATATCTTCGTAAGTAAAGGTTGTACCTTGGTCTGCTTCACTCCAGTTGATCATCTTCATCTTGATCAGGTCAATAACACCTTTGAAGTCTTCTTCCGCACCAACATTAAGTTGGATAGGAACAGGGTTAGCACCAAGACGGTTTTTAATTTGATCAACAACACGAAGGAAGTCAGCACCTGCACGGTCCATCTTGTTCACAAATACCATGCGAGGAACGTGGTACTTGTCAGCTTGACGCCATACAGTTTCAGATTGAGGTTCAACACCCGATGAACCACAGAACACAACAACAGCACCATCAAGTACGCGTAGTGAACGCTCTACTTCGATAGTGAAATCTACGTGTCCAGGAGTATCGATAATGTTGATGCGGTGGTCTTGGAATTGTGCATCCATACCACGCCAGAAAGTTGTCGTAGCCGCTGAGGTGATTGTGATACCACGCTCTTGCTCCTGCTCCATCCAGTCCATGGTAGCAGCACCATCGTGAACTTCACCGATTTTATGAGAAAGGCCGGTGTAGAACAGAATACGTTCACTTGTGGTTGTTTTACCTGCGTCTACGTGAGCGACGATACCAATGTTACGGTAGCGCTCAATAGGTGTTTTACGAGCCACGATTGAATCCTCTTGAATTAGGGACTATTGCTATTTCTAGTTGCATTTTAGTCTGCTCATGGCAATTTTCACGTGCCCTAGATATAGCAATAGTTCCTAAGCTTGCGCATAGGAACTAGAGTAGCGCCGCGAGGGTTCTCGCGGCACTGAAAGGTATTACCAGCGGTAATGAGCGAATGCTTTGTTCGCTTCTGCCATACGGTGAACGTCTTCACGTTTCTTAACAGCAGTACCTTTGTTCTCAGACGCGTCTAGCATTTCAGCAGCTAGGCGTTGAGCCATAGATTTTTCACCACGCTTACGCGCAGCTTCAACTACCCAGCGCATAGCAAGTGCGTTACGGCGAACCGGACGTACTTCTACAGGTACTTGGTAAGTTGAACCACCCACGCGACGAGATTTAACCTCTACCGCAGGGCGAACATTTTCAAGAGCTTCTTCAAATACAGCTAAGTGATCTTTACCAGATTTCTCAGCCATTGCATCTAGTGCAGTGTAAACAATTTTCTCTGCAGTAGATTTTTTACCGTCAACCATAAGGATGTTAACGAATTTTGCCAGCAGTTCTGATTTGAACTTTGGATCTGGAAGGATCTTACGCTGACCGATGACGCGACGACGTGGCATGGAATTTCTCCGTTGTCTTATTCTTCAGGTTATCCAAAACTTTACAGTTTCTTCAAAAATTAATATTAATTTTAGTGTTTGGCCTTACTTAACGCTTCTCTTTAAAAGAAAAGACGATTAAGACTTAGGACGCTTCACACCGTACTTAGAACGACCTTGTTTACGGTCATTTACGCCAGCACAGTCAAGTGCACCACGTACTGTGTGGTAACGTACACCCGGAAGGTCTTTAACACGACCGCCACGGATTAGAACAACTGAGTGCTCTTGAAGGTTGTGACCTTCACCACCGATGTACGAAGTTACTTCGAAACCGTTTGTTAGACGTACACGACATACTTTACGTAGTGCCGAGTTAGGTTTTTTAGGTGTAGTAGTGTAAACACGAGTACATACACCACGTTTTTGTGGGCACGCTTCTAGTGCTGGCACGTTGCTTTTAACAACTTGCTTTGCACGTGGCTTACGTACCAACTGGTTAATAGTTGCCATTAACTAGCTCCTGATTTACTTAAAAGTAAGCTTTGTGAAAAATCTAACCCTATCTACACGTCGTACCAAAGCACTTCGTACAAATAGGGACGCAAAATTCTATGCAGCAGTGAGAGGTGTGTCAAGAAATATACGGATCTTTTTTGTTCAACTCGAACGCGTGTGCCGTAAATGCTTATTCACAGTCTGCCAAGGAAAAGACTTAATCCCAGGTGAGAGAGTTTTCTTGCTCAGAAGTAAGGTCAACAAAGCCTTCGTAGTCGACCATCTCTATAGATGGGCTCATACGGTTAAGGATACCACGGGCTGCCAGATCACTCTGCAACACAAAGGTATTGAAGCCTTTTATTAGTGGGTACGTCTTATGTTGGGGATTAACCGCGTAAACAGCATCTTCAATCAATAGCAAAGCATCGCCATCAACATACACCTTAACGACGTCTTCCAGAGCCGCCACAGACTTAACAATATGTAACATGATTCCCTTAGAAAGAAAGTACTTTGCCAGCGCGATGGAGCTGCGCCTGCATATCAACTATAGATAGCGATTCAGCGTCGATGACTAAGTCAGCTTGCGCTAAACCCCGTTCAGCTAATGAATCCGAGCAGACGTACACTTGTTCGATATCGTAGAGATCAAACAATTTGAGCATAGGTGAATAATCTTTACTAAGGATATCGCCTGTTTGCTGACCGGCAATCAGCTGGTACACCCCATCACCAATAAACAATACGCTGATGTCTTCACAGTACGCTGACGCCGCCAACAAGGCATCGACCCCTTCTCGGCCAGACGCGCTGCCATGGGGGGCACTGCGGAATACATAGGTTAACTGACTCAAAACTGCACCACTCTGTCTTGGGTAAGCATGGCTTCAGCCAGACTGCCTAACCCAGCCTGATGAAAGCCATCCGCAAGGTTACTTTGCATCAAGCTGTGTTGGTTGGCTTCATCCTGACTGACTACACCACGACGCAATGCGGCAGCAACACAAGTCTCAAGGCGCACGGCGTGTTCTGAAGCCAGAGATTGCCACGCTTTAACCACATCAAATTCGTCATTCGCTGGTACACTCAGCGCGGTTCCGTTGGTTACGCCATCTTGGTAAAAGAACACACTCACTAACCGATGACCTTTACCAATCAAACTACGGGCAAACTGATACGCCGTTCGAGCAGACTGGCTGCCATACACAGAACCGTTAACAACTAAGGTGTAACTCAAACAACTCAACTCTCGTCATCCTCAGTCTTGCGCTGGCGAATGTAGAGGTACACTGTGTGTTTCGAGATATTCAAGCGATCGGCAACTCGGTTAATCGCATCTTTAATATCGAAGATACCTTTATCGTACAGCTCCATCACAATCTGACGGTTTTTGGTGTTGTTCGATACTGACTTATCAGCGTTGATTTCTTCAATTGTACGCTCAACCGTTTGGTCCACCAGCTCTTCCACATCACTGGCAAAGTTAACTGACGATGCCGCTTGCTTTGCTTCTTCTGTTGGCATGAAAGACTGTAACACCTGAGAGAAAGGCGCATCGAGATTAACGTTGATACATAAAAGGCCAATCACCCGATTCTCACCATTACGAATCGCAACGGTAATCGACTTCATCAACACACCACCTTTAGCGCGGGTAAAATATGAACGCGAGAAGTTGCGTTCAGAGCCCTCGATATCACGCAGCATTTTCAATGCTAAATCCGTGATTGGTGAACCGACCTGACGACCTGTATTTTCGCCATTGGCAATTTTAATGGCTGATGTATTGAGATCCTCCAGTGAGTGGAGCACGATTTCACAAAATGGGCCGATCAGGCTTGCGATGCCATCTACAACGGCTTCGTACGATCTCAATATAATTTTGTCATGCTCACTAAATGGCATCACATTGACAGATTCCATTTCGAGCAACATATCCGTGTTTACTGTGTCTGTAGTTGTCACTTTTTAAGCCTTCGAGCGAAAAATCAACAAATTGGTGTAAGTTTATCAGAAATTTTGAATTGAACATCTAGCAATGCCGCTATCTAGTGATTTAGAACAAATTATTCACGCGATACAGCGCTCAGAAAATGAAAAAAGGCCTGACTTTCGTCAGACCTTTCCATCTTTATTAAGAGAACGGTGGTTTATTGAACCGCTTGCTCACCTTCACCGTTATCGATTTTCAGCAGCTCAACCTCAAATACCAATGTCGAGTTTGCAGGGATGCTTGGTGTATCTTGCTCACCATATGCTAGCTCTGGTGGGATAACGAATTTGAATTTAGAACCCACAGGCATCAGCTGAACGCCTTCTGTCCAACCAGAAATCACACGGTTAAGTGGGAACGTCGCTGGTTCGCCACGATCGTATGAGCTATCGAATTGAGTGCCGTCAATCAATGTGCCTTTGTAATGAACCTGAACCGTATCCGTGTCTTTCGGTTGATCACCTTTAGCTGGAGTCATTACTTGGTAAAGTAGACCTGATTCAGTCTTTTTCACACCTTCCTGCTTTTCGAAATCAGCACGGAAATCATCACCCGCTTTCTTTGCTTCAGCTGCTTTTTCTGCTGCTTGCTTTTGCATCGTTTCAGCTACACGCTTGTCTAGCGACTCAAGTGCTGCGCGTGTTTCTTCTTCATTTAGCTCAGGGTTACCCGCAAACACATGTTCAATGCCTTTCAATACAAGGTCTTTATCTAGATTGATACCAATTTCGTTTGGCTTATCTAGGCTAGTATTCAGGTAGTTAGCGAACGAAACGCCAATTGCGTAAGCTGCTTTTTCATCGTCGGTTTTAAAGTGAACCGTTTTACCGGCTTCTGCTTGCACTTGCTCGGCTGCAGGCGCAGCTTCTGTTTTAGCTTCTTCTTCTTTCTGACAGCCAACCGCCAACATTACTGTTGCTGCAAGCAGTGACACCTTAAAAATAGATTTCATTGAATTCTCCAATTAATGGCTAACCATTTGTCTTTGCGCACAAATCTGGAATTTAGACTGGTGCTCATAAGCATGTTGTACCACTATAACCAATATGCGTTTTAATTAAACGTTAACTAAAGCGGATCTTTGTATTTAATGCGAATTATTTTTCACACTCTGGTACTTACGTTTGTCATCGCCACGTTAAATGGCTGCTTTTTCTCCACGCAGGATGATCAACGTTGGGTAATTGAACCCCTAGGAACCACCAGTTTCGCCCTAAGCCGAGATGCCCGCTTTGCCCTGTTGTACTCCAAAGAGCATCAACTGGTGCTGTGGGACCTCTACGAAAGCCAGCAGCTTGCCTCATTAGGCGAACAAGATCCTCAAGCCAGTACCGTTTCTCGAATCCGTATCTCAGATAATGGCCGATTTGCCGTCACCGCAACGCAAATCAACTTCGCGGTTTGGGATTTAGCGTGGACACAAGCACAAGGTCTTTGGTCCATCTCCGACGGATTAATTCGCGATGTCGACATTGCCAGCAATGGCGAACAAGTCTTGCTGGGGTTGTCTAACGGCAAGGCCATTTACGTCAACTTAGTCACTGGAAGACGATTAGAGTTCCTTGCCCACAATGAAAAAGTGAATTCTGTCGCCCTGTCTCCTAATGGTCGCTTCGCCATATCTGGAGGCAATGACTACACTGCCTACCTATGGGATACCCGCACAGGGCAAATTCTTAAGAGCTTTGAACATGAGCAGCGTATCAATCGTGTCGCCCTACAACGGGATGGTTTGTACGCCTTTACCTCGGACGGGGGCAATCAGGCAATCATCTGGGATCTCAGAACCGGAGAGCAAATTTCCAACCTACGCAGTTTTTCTCGTCAGTTGATCTTCTCAACAGCCCGCTTCTCAGATGATGGTCAGTTCCTTGTCACTGGTACCCCCTCAAGCCGAATTATGGTTTGGGATGTACAAACAGGTAAGAAGGTTGATGGATTTGAAGCAGAGCCTTTAAAAGATACTCGCCCTCCACGCGCAGTGGTGTATGATGCAGCTTTTGATAATCAGAACCGAGTGATCTCGGGCACTTCCGCAGGAATTGCTCAAGCTTGGAGCGTGGACTACTAATCATGACAGAAAAGCGTGTTAAAGAACTGGAGAACCGTCTAAACGACATGGAGTGCCAGCTGGCCTTTCAAGAACAGACTATTGAGTCTCTTAATGATGCATTGAGCCAGCAGCAACTGCTGATCACGAAAATGCAGGACCAGATGAAATACGTGGTGGGCAAGGTCAAAAACATGGACTCATCTAATTTAGCCGATCCAGCCCAAGAAACCCCGCCTCCACACTACTAACTAAACACGTATGCAATCACGGCACCAGCGACCACTAGACAACCGCCGATACGCCTGAGTTGATTGTCGGGTTGTTCACTTAACTGAGCAACCATATTACGCCAGCCATTAGGGGCAATTAAAGGCCCTAGCCCTTCGACGATTAACACTAAACCTAATGCGACCCACAATGAGTTCGACATACGTAGCTCCTCAAAAAAGAAAGGCTCCACAAGGGAGCCTTTGTTATCTATCAACTTGAACTTACTTCGCTGGTGCACCAGCAGAGTTATTCATGTACTGGAAGAAGTCACTCTTCGGATCCAGTACTAAGATATCGCTCTTATCGCTGAATGATGTCTCATAAGCTTTTAGAGAACGCATAAAGCCAAAGAATTCTGGATCTTTGTTATAAGCATCCGAGTAGATTTTCGCAGATTTCGCATCCGCTTCACCTCGAGTTACACGTGCAGTTTTATCGGCTTCTGCTAGAACTGTTGCCACTTCTAGATCAGCTTGTGCACGAATAACTTCTGCCTTCTCACGACCTTGAGAACGGTGCTTACGCGCTACAGATTCACGCTCAGCTCTCATACGGCGGTAGATGGACTCACTGATTTCGTCAGGTAGGTTGATTTTCTTCATACGGAAATCAACGATCTCAACACCCAAGTCAGTCATTGCGCTGTCTGAAGTGCCAACAAGAACGTTCTCCATAATTTGGTCACGCTCACCGTCAACTTCTAGCGCTTCAAGAGCCGCTTCAGTTGTCACTTCTTCGCTGTCTGCACTTTCAGGAAGTACATCTTTGTTACGCGGGCCAGAAACAATCTGCTTGATCTCACGAGCACCAATTTCAGAACGTAGTACGTCGGTAACTTTACGTTCAAGTAGCGCTTCCGCTGTCAACGTATTACCACCACCAGTGGTTAGGTAGTAACGACCGAAGTCTGAGATGCGCCACTTAACGTAAGTATCGATCAACACGTCTTTTTTCTCAGACGTTACGAAACGGTCAGAACGGCTATCCATTGTTTGAATACGCGCATCCAGAGTTTTCACTCGATCGAATAGCGGCATCTTAAAATGCAAGCCTGGCTCGTAGATTCTTGATACGCCGTTATCATCAAGAACACGACCAAATCGAATCACCAATCCACGTTCGCCTTCTTGAATGACAAATACTGACATTAGCAGTAGAACAATGGTAACGACTAATACAGGGATCATTAACTTACGCATTCTTAATATCTCCCTTGACGTGAACCAGTTGAACGAGATTGCGAGTCTGAAGTTGTCTCATTTGTCTGAGTTTCTAGCTCAATTTGATCGTATGCAGAAGAAGACTTCGTGCTACGTTTGGTTTGAGTCTTACCTTCTTGACCCGCCAGTTTATCAATAGGCAGATACAGAAGGTTACCGCTTGATTCCGAATCAATCAGGACTTTAGACGTGCTTGAATAAACGCGTTCCATAGTATCTAGGTACAAACGGTTACGAGTAACTTCAGGCGCTGCTTGGTATTCAGGAAGTAGTTTCTCAAACTGCGCTACTTGACCAAGTGCTTCATTCACTACGCGCTCAGAGTAACCTAACGCTTCTTTCTTCAGACGCTCAGCTCGACCCGTCGCTTTTGGAAGAATATCGTTACGGTAAGCTTCTGCTTCACGTTCAAAACGCTCTTCATCCTCACGTGCTGCGATAGCATCGTCGAATGCGTCTTTAACTTGCTCAGGTGGACGCGCAGACTGGAAGTTGACGTCAACAATGACAACACCCATATCGTAGCTATCTACGATTTCATTTAACGTTTCCTGAGTACTTTGACGGATTTGCTGACGACCAGTCGTCAGGATGCTATCCATCAGAGAGTCACCAATCACTGCGCGAAGCGCAGAGTCGGTCGCTTGGCGTAAGCTATCATCTGCGTTCGTCACGCGGAATAGGTATTTGTATGGGTCAGCAACACGGTACTGAACATCCATCGCTATCGTCACAACGTTTTCATCTTTAGTCAGCATTAGACCAGATGAACGCAGTGAGCGAATTGCCTGTACGTTGACAGGAGTAACTTCATCAATGAAGCGAGGGCGCCAGTTCAGACCAGGATCTACGACGCGATCGTATTTACCCAATCGTAGAACAACACCACGTTCTGCTTCACCGATGGTGTAAAAGCCCGCAAAGAACCAGATTGCTATCGCGATTACTGCAATGACACCAAAACCTAGTGCACCGCCACCACCGATAGAAGATCCTTTGCCTCCTTTTCCACCACCAAACTTTCCACCCAGTTTCTGACTCAGTTTGTTAAATACTTCGTCTAAGTCTGGCGGTCCTTGATCACGGCCACCTTTGTTACCACGATTATTACTCCCCCAAGGGTCGTTATCGCGGCCATTGTTGCCGTTGTTATTACCAGGCTCATTCCACGCCATTAGAAAGCTCCATCATTTGATATGACGTTATACTGTAGCAGTCATTTAAGTAACTATAAAGTCACGTAAAACTGCCCCTTCTCTTTTTTCAAGTCTAGACCAATCCACTTGTTGCATGCGAACATCAATCAACAAGTTACCATCCTGATCATATTCTTCTCGTTGAATACATTTCATTTGGAAGAATGTACTACGAATGCGCCCCTGATGTTGTGGCGGTATTCGCAATTGATACTGAACCATTTGACTAGCTAAGCGCTCAGTCAGAGCATCAAACAGCAGTTCAATACCAATGCCTTCCATTGCCGAAACCCAAACGGCACGAGGAACACCTTCTTCGTCCCTTTCAATTCGAGGTTTCTGGTCTTCGAGATTATCAATTTTGTTCATTACGAGAAGAGCTGGTACCTCATGGGCATCAATCTCTTCAAGCACTTCATGAACAGCGTGAATATTCTCACGAAAACGCTCATCACTGGCATCGACAACATGTAACAAAATGTCAGCTTCCTGCGTTTCTTGCAGGGTCGCTTTAAAAGCGGCAACTAGGTCATGGGGTAAATGCCGGATAAATCCAACCGTGTCAGCCAAAATGGCTGTTCCCACATCCGCAAGCTCAATTTTTCTCAACGTTGGATCCAAAGTGGCAAACAGCTGGTCTGCTGCATATACGCCCGCTTCGGTAATGCGGTTAAACATGGTGGATTTACCCGCGTTGGTATAACCAACCAGAGAGATAGTTGGGATTTCCGCTCGATTTCTGGCTCGGCGACCTTGTTCACGCTGCTTTGCCACTTTTTCCAAGCGGCGCAAGATAGCTTTTATACGGTCACGCAAAAGACGTCGGTCAGTTTCTAACTGGGTTTCACCTGGACCACGTAAACCAATACCACCTTTTTGTCGCTCAAGGTGAGTCCAACCACGAATAAGTCGAGTAGAGATATGACGAAGCTGAGCGAGCTCAACCTGCAATTTACCTTCGTGTGTTCGGGCGCGTTGAGCAAAGATATCGAGGATCAGACCGGTACGATCAAGGACTCGACATTTACACAACGATTCTAGGTTACGTTCTTGGGCAGGAGAGAGGGCGTGATTGAATATCACTATATCCGCAGCAGCAAGTTGCACCGCTTGGGCAATTTCCTGAGCTTTACCCTCTCCGACATAATATTTAGGGTGTGGTGACTGGCGACTACCGGTTACAACTTGTAACGTTGAGACACCAGCTGAAGATACCAGCATTTCAAACTCGCTGAGATCTTCCCACTCCCCTTCTTGCGTGAAGTTGATATGAACAAGTACGGCTCGCTCACCGGCTTCATAACGGTCAAACAAGCAATCAACTCCTTAAAATAATACTAATTTTCTTGTTCAGAGAATTAATCTTCTGATTTCTCTTGCTGACGCTCGCCACCCTGAGGACGTTCGCCACTGTGGTGGCTAACTGGACGAGCAGGAACTACCGTAGAGATAGCGTGCTTGTATACCATTTGGTTTACTGTGTTTTTCAGCAAGATCACAAATTGATCGAAAGACTCAATCTGACCCTGTAGTTTAATTCCGTTTACTAGGTAGATTGATACGGGAATACGTTCACGACGTAATGCATTTAAGAATGGGTCTTGAAGAGATTGCCCCTTAGCCATTTTATTTTCCTTATTTTGTAATTTTGTTCTAGTTATTTAGCTAGTGGTGCGCTGCAAAACTAGGTGCGGCCTTTGCATCTGAGCTAAACGATAAAAAACACCCTGTCGTTACCTGTTATGACGGCTTTACCGTCAAATTTCAAGTAACAGATCCTTTACAGGGTACATTCACGCAAAAGCGATCACATTATACACAGCTAAAACCTTCAGACGCTATGGCATTTGATACGGTTTCTAGAGACTGTTCTATGTTTTCGCTATCTAACCAAGTTAAATCATCCCAGCTGCGTAACCAGGTGATTTGTCGCTTGGCCAACTGGCGGGTCGCACAAATGCCTTTAAATATGGCATCATCAAGTGTGCAATTCCCATCCAAATAATCCCACATCTGCCGATAACCGACGCAACGAATAGAAGGAAGATCGGGGTTAAGATCATCGCGAGCGTACAACTCACGCATTTCTTGCTCAAACCCTGCTTCCATCATTTTGTCGAATCTCAATTCGATTCGGCTATGGAGTTCAGCCCTTTCCTTGGGAGCTATAGCAAACTGTTTTACTCTAAACGGCAGGCTTTCACCTTTGGTTTGAGTCAGTTCAGTAAGAGTTTTACCTGAAATTCGATAAACTTCCAATGCCCGAGACAATCTTTGCGGATCATTAGGGTGGATTCGTTCAGCGGAAACCGGATCAATCTCTTTGAGTTGATCGTGCAGTACCTCCCAGCCTAGAGTCAATGCTTCTTGCTCAATTTGCTGACGGATTTCAGGGTTTGCAGCCGGAAGAGGTGACAAACCTTCCAGTAGTGCTTTGTAATAGAGCATGGTGCCACCAACCAAGAGTGGAATCTTGCCTTGCTCTACGATCTTGTGCATTTCATTCAACGCATCGCGACGAAAGTCTGCGGCGGAATAGGCCTCGCTAGGATCGAGAATATCGATCAATCGATGCGGTGCCTGTGCCTGTTCTTCTTCATCAGGCTTGGCGGTACCGATATCCATCCCTTTGTAAATCAGAGCGGAATCCACAGAAATAATTTCCACGGGAAATTTTTTTCGTAGGCGGATAGCCAGATCGGTTTTCCCCGATGCGGTTGGTCCCATTAAAAAGAGGGCCAAAGGTAATTCATTCTTCATAACTTCATCGCTGCAATGGTTGCAGAAAAATCAACAGGGCGAACAAAAGTACGGTCATCCAACGGCAGGTTCCCCTGCCAAAGTTGTTCTATCTCAGCAATGACCTGTATCGCTTCCGACAAAGTGTAGTCGCTTTTAACCTGTGTGATCTGGTTGGTTAACCAATCAGAGAGCGCCTGCGCTGGCAATATTTGATCATTCTCTGATATTAAAGCGGCGTAAGATAACAGATCTGGTATTAATTGTTGCAAATTTTGCTGACGAAGCGGCTGAGGTACCCCCATGATCATCAATGAGGATGAATTTCGACTCTTCAACTCTATCCCAAACTGCATCAACGTTGCATGATGCTGTTGAGACGTTTTGATCTGCTGAGGATCGAGTTTCAATGACAATGGCACCAAGAGAGGCTGACTCTTCAATCCACCTCCATTGAGAGACAGCTGCCCATTCACACGCAACCATTCTGCTTTAGCCATTGAGACAATCCTCGCTCCCAGCTTATCTCCCATAAGCAAGTACTGGCCTTGAGTCACGCAGACAGCTTTGCCCAATGCCTCTATTGTCTCAGCAGGCTCTGTGAGAGCTGAAGGTACAGGTTCGAGTTCGGAGGGAATTGAAGGGGCTTTCTGAGACAATACTGGTGTTTCCAGTAACTCTTTGTAAGCACGTACTTCCTGCTTGCTTGGTGCTGGCTCTCCATAGCGCTCTTCAGATTTCGCTTTTTGCCGAGGTACAGGACGCGACTCTACCCAGTCACTTTTCGCTGCTGACTCACGTACCTGAGTACGCTCTTTCTCAGCTTGACGCTTTTCTTCATAGCCTTGCTGACCAGGATAAGCAGGCACTTTTTCCACTGCTCGATACACGCTTTCAGACACAGGATTGGTGTCGGCAGCGACGGGAGTAGGTATTTCCGGTGTAACGGGTTCTGTATGAAATGCAGAGGCGTTGATGTCGGGTTTATCAATCTGTGCACTCTGTACTAGAGCATCACTCAAGGCTTGATAAATAAAGTCATGTACTAGACGAGCCTGATGGAAACGCACTTCATGTTTCGCCGGATGGACATTCACATCGACTTGATGAGGGTCAATCTCAATAAATAGCACATAAGTGGCAAACTGATCAGGACGTAGACTTGTCTCGTAGCTTTGCCGAATGGCATGGTTGATCAATTTGTCACGCATCATACGGCCATTGACGTAGCAGTATTGCAAATCACTTTGCTGACGAGCCCCTTCGGGCGTCGTGATCCAGCCATGCAGCTTGAGCCCTTGGTGTTCAAGCTCAATTTTTAACATATTGCGCACGAACGGGTTGCCACATACCGCTGCAATGCGCTTCTCTTCTTGAACCTGAGTCTTAGCCGCTCTGTACTGTTTGATCATTTTGCCGTTGTGTCGCAAATTGATCGTGACGTCAAATCGGCTTAAAGCGATACGTTTTAACAGCTCATCAATATGAGTAAACTCGGTCTTCTCTGTGCGGAGGAATTTACGCCTAGCTGGCGTATTGAAAAACAGATCCAACACTTCGACTGACGTACCAATAGGGTGCGCCGTCGGTTGCAGCTTAACTTGCATCTCGCGCCCTTCACTGTACGCAGACCAAGCCTGATCTTGTGTAGCAGGACGAGACGTCAGCGTAAGGCGGGCAACAGAACTGATACTGGCAAGCGCTTCGCCACGAAACCCTAAGCTCATGATCGCTTCAAGATCATCCAAGCTATGTATTTTTGACGTCGCATGACGACTCAAAGCTAAACCCAACTCATCCTTGGCAATGCCTTTGCCATTGTCACGCACACGGATAAGCTTAGCGCCGCCTTTTTCGATATCAATATCAATCCGGGTAGCACCAGAGTCTAAACTGTTTTCGACCAGCTCTTTGACAACGGAAGCTGGTCTCTCAACCACTTCCCCTGCGGCAATCTGGTTAGCCAGTCGTGCTGGAAGAATTTTAATCGTCATGCTTATCGCTACTTATTCGGAATGATCAGAACCTGACCAATTGCCAGTTCATCTGAACGCAGATTGTTGGCTTTTCGGATCGCGCTGACACTCACATCGTATTGGCTGGCAATTTTCCCAAGGAACTCACCGCGCTTCACTTTGTGTTTACGTAACGGTTGATCTTTCATGCTGACGGTAATTTTCAGCTTTTGACCGAGCTTCAGCGTGTCAGAACGCAGTTTGTTTTCACGTTTAATCGTTGCAACCGACACTTTGTATCGCGCAGCAATCTTACCGAGGTATTCCCCACTTTGAACCACGTGAGTGATGGTCTTGGTTTCTACCGGATTCGTCACTTTAGGCACTGGTATTGCACCTTTTGCCCCCGGAATCGTCAACACCTGACCAATCGCTAGGCCAGAGCTTTTCAGCTTATTGGCCTGCATGATGGCTTTCGTTGTCGTGCCGTACTTTTTGGCGATCACTGACAGCGATTCACCGCGTTTAACTTTATGTTTGATCGTCTTACCGCGATTCGAGAACAGAGTACCTTCAGGTGGATTCGCTTCAAAGTACTGAACAATTGCTTTAGTCAGTGCACGCGCCAATTTATCTTGATGGCTTCGTTGGAAAAGTAATTTTTCTTCTGTCGGGTTAGTAATGAACCCAGTCTCAACCAAGACAGATGGAATATCAGGCGACTTCAATACCGCTAGGCTGGCGTTCACAGGTTGCTTCTTGTGCAGTTTAATTCCAGCGCTGCTCATCTGTTTGAGGATCTTAGTGGCAACTTTATAGCCTTCTTTCTGAGAATGACTAAACTGCAGATCCAACAACGTCTGGCTAACATTCTTATCGCTGGTGTTCTTAGAAAGAACTTCACCTGCACCACCCAGTAGTTGCGACTGTTCCTCGTGATTCTCTACCCAACGGGCGATTTCTGAATTCGCTCGACGTGTATTAAGCACAAACACTGAACCACCGCGCGGCTGTGGAGTACGGAAACCATCAGCATGAATTGAAACTAATAAATGTGCCTTACTGCCACGCGCTATTTCGGAGCGTTTGTTGAGATTCACAAAGTAATCACCACGGCGGGTCAACACAGCTTTCATGCCCGGAACGGCATTGATCTGAGCAGCAATTTTCTTGGAGATTGCCAAAGTCGCATGTTTCTCATACTTGCGGCTTGGCCCGATAGAACCCGGGTCTTCACCACCGTGGCCAGCGTCAATCGCAACCACAATATCAGCGGTGCCCAATAGCTGAGAGGCATCTCGACTCACTTGAGGTGAACTACTTGAAGAAGAAGGCTTGGCTGCTGAGGTAGATGAAGAGGATGAGCCATGAGGCATGTCGATCACCAAACGATGACCATATTGACCACCCGGAGTAGGCGCCAGCTTAAACAACTGAGGCGTCACTTTCCGTTTGAGTTCAAACACCAGTCGATAGGTACCTTTCTGTGGTGGCGAACTCTTGCGAATCCTTTTCAGTACTGGACTTTCCGAGACGTTAATCGGTAATTTGGTATTGATGGAAGTCTGCTTGAGATCCACGACTAAGCGATCAGGGCTGCTGAGTGTGAAATAGCTGTACTCCGCCTCCGATGCCAAATCAATAACCACACGGGTTTCGTCAGGAGACGGCCAAACACGAATACTTTCAAGAGCATTTGCCCACACACGAGTGGGCAAAAGAAACAGAGCTAGGAGAAAAGAGACAGAGACAGCTCGAACGAATTTATTGATTATCATAACTCCAACTGTTCAAGTAATTTAGATCCATAATCATTATTGGCAGTGAGATCAACCACGCGCGCTTCACCGTCATAGCGCAACTCTATATCCAGATCTGCGCGAGGAAGCA
Organism: Vibrio sp. B183; assembly: GCF_000740665.1. Classification (NCBI taxonomy): domain Bacteria; kingdom Pseudomonadati; phylum Pseudomonadota; class Gammaproteobacteria; order Vibrionales; family Vibrionaceae; genus Vibrio; species Vibrio sp. B183. Next base: position 16,739 of record NZ_JPQB01000045.1, read on the forward strand.
AACCCTGACCTTTCTCTGGCCATTCAACCAAACAGATCGCATCAGGAGTAAAGTAATCTCGGATCCCCATGAACTCCAACTCTTCCGGATCGGCTAAGCGGTATAGATCAAAATGATAAACTTGCCATTGGTCTAGCTGGTACGGCTCCACTAAGGTATAGGTTGGGCTTTTCACATTTCCCTGATGACCCAGTGCACGCACAAAACCTCGGCTGAATGTCGTTTTACCAGCGCCCAAATCACCGTGTAAATAGATGGTGGTTTGTTGAGAGCATAGGTTTGCCAAGACTGTCCCTAATTGAATCGTTGCTTGTTCATCTTTAAGGGCAAAATGTTTCGTGGTCATGAAGATCAATCTCTACTGGGTGACTATATAAAAATCAAAAGAACAGGAATAGTAAACTGGGTTGGAATTGAGAGACAAGGTCTGTTGTGTAAGTAAAAGCCAAATTCCTGCTATTTTGGCATGAATTCTCTGATTTCGCTGCTAGATTCAACGAAAAAGATCCGTTAAGATCCGCCCCCCATTTCACCAGAGTCATTAGCATGAACTACCAAGAGCTCGCAAACAAGATCAAAGTTTGGGCACAAGAGCTTGGCTTCCAGAAAGCCGGTATCTGCGATGTCGACCTGAGTGAACACGAAGCAGCACTGCAAAAATGGCTTGATGCCGGCTATCACGGTGAAATGGATTGGATGGCACGTCACGGCATGATGCGAGCACGCCCTGCTGAGCTTCTGCCTGGCACAGTGCGAGTCATTAGCGTCCGCATGGACTACCTCCCCCCTGAAGCGCTATTTGCAGCCAACCTAGCCGATCCTACCCAAGCTTATATAAGCCGCTATGCACTGGGCCGAGATTACCACAAACTGGTACGCAACCAGCTAAAGAAACTTGGCCAGAAAATAGAGCAAGAAGTGGGGCAGTTTGGCTACCGCCCTTTTGTGGATTCTGCGCCTATTCTAGAGCGTCCTTTAGCGCAAAAAGCAGGACTAGGTTGGACAGGAAAACATTCCCTCATTCTGGATAACGATTGTGGTTCGTGGTTTTTTCTTGGTGAACTACTCATCGATTTGCCTTTGCCCATCGATGAAGCGCACCAAGGTGACTGCGGTAAATGTACCGCTTGTATCACTTCCTGCCCTACTCAAGCCATTATTGAAGAAGGCGTCGTTGATGCACGACGATGCATTTCTTACCTGACCATTGAATTCGACGGCGTGATTCCTGAAGAATTCCGCAAACCGATGGGTAACCGTATTTATGGGTGTGATGACTGCCAGCTTGTCTGCCCATGGAACCGCTTCTCTGAATTAACTGAACGCGAAGATTTTCATCGTAGACAGGCGTTAACCTCACCAGATCTGGTTACTCTGTTTGCATGGGATGAAAAAACATTTCTCAAAAATATGGAAGGTTCTGCCATTCGAAGAATAGGTCATATCCAATGGTTAAGAAATTTGTCGATCGCCATGGGCAATGCGCCATATTCAACTAATATTATTGAGGCACTAGAGCAGCGTATAGGATTAAGTGAAGTGCTGGATGAACATATTCGTTGGGCAATAGAGCAACAAATTGCCCAAATACCCCATTCATCGACTAAGCTAAATAGGCTAATCCGTATCGTACAAAAAGGGCTCCCCAGAGATGCATAAACTTTGCCTGATATAACACGGCGTAATTTGATTTAGCTCTAAAAACGAGAATGTGGAAAAAAGAAAGGGCGATTGCTTGTTTTCTTTCAGCTAAAGAAGTTAATCACATTAGTCATAAATGACCAGGATCAAAAAACAATCACTTAATGATCGAACGAGATTCTCTTTAGCTAACAACAGCTAATCGATAAATTCTTTTAATACAAAGGCTTAGCTTAATATCAGGAATCGGAAAGAAACTTTCATAACACAAAAGATCATTTCTCTTCGACTCAAATCAGCATCCATAATCAGGTTACCCACCAACTTATCCACAGAACAATAATTGTGGATAACTCTGTTAGTTTTTACAGCTAGCCCTGACTCACCGAGGCTTGTCATTAAAAAATAAAACGAGCACATCTCGTGCTGATTTGAATTTTAGACATAAAAACGCCCACCGTAATGGAGGACTTATTATGATTTTGATTGGTTTATGCTTCGCAGCATTAGATAAAGAGCGGTGACCTTTAAGGTCGATCAGACGTCTGAAGTCTGAGAAGAATTTGGAGCGACACACGAGGTTCGAACTCGTGACCTCAACCTTGGCAAGGTTGCGCTCTACCAACTGAGCTAGTGTCGCAGTTCATTATTCAAAGCATAATGAAGGCTTAGAAAATTGGAGCGACACACGAGGTTCGAACTCGTGACCTCAACCTTGGCAAGGTTGCGCTCTACCAACTGAGCTAGTGTCGCATATTCTCGTAAGGAGAATTGGTTGCGGGGGCCGGATTTGAACCGACGACCTTCGGGTTATGAGCCCGACGAGCTACCAAGCTGCTCCACCCCGCGTCCGTATTGTTTCACCGTTAAGCACGATGACAGCTTTAAATTTGGAGCGACACACGAG
>NZ_JPQB01000046.1:0-2455 GCF_000740665.1 Vibrio sp. B183
CTTCACAGGTTTCTTTGTAGGTTCGCCCCTGATCAAGTACCAGTTGAGCGCATTCAAGTTTAAATTCTGGGTTAAAAGTGCGTCTTTCACGCTTAGTCATAATGTCACCTGTTTTAGTATCGAGATGATCATACATCACCTCTTAATCAGGTGGCCAAATTCACTATGCCACTTCAGTTATTGATAAAAGTAACTTTAGTGTATTTCTTTACTATGCTTTAAGAGAGAAGTGAAAGCTTACTTTTTGCGCTGAGAGTAGAATGTATGGAAAGCCGCAGTGTTTCAAAATGGTATGGGCTTCTGGTTGTGTTAGGGTTATTGCTCATCGGCATGATGATGCACCATTGGATAAACCTACGACACGCACAAGCCACAGCGTTGCTTCAGGGCACATGGACCGAGCAAGGCGTCGCACGCTATTCGATGAACACACTGACAGTATCTGAGCACGGTATCCACTGGAACCAAAAGCGCATCAGTACGCATTACTCTTTTGATGGGGAAACGCTGAGNNCTGAAAAAAACGCCTCTATGGCTTGGTCATAGGCTTGACTGGCTAACGATTCTTGCTCTTTGAGCAGGCAGAACTGCGCCCAGTCGTCATTGTGGTAAATACTCATACTTTCCCCCCTCACATCGATAATTATCTTCATAAGCGTAGCGTAATCTGCGTCTAACCCCGACTTTTGATGCGTGATAGTCTTAATCAGTTGGTTGAATCTCACCTCACCGTCTATGCTTGAGTTGGGTAAACCCATACAACATTGGGGAGAGGATGTGAACGAGCTAAGTGTGCAGTTAGAGCAAGATTTATCAACGTTCATACAATGGGTAAAGGGGTGTCAGGCGTATATAGACGATAAAGACATTGAGATTCTACTCTACTATCAAGACCATGAGATAAAAGCCAGACTACTGCCGCCTATGTATGTTCACCTAGAACAGGGACTGGCTGAGGTCATGTTGGTGAAAGAGGTCGCGCTCGCCAATGAGGGGATGGTGGTCTCTGATGGTGTGAACGTTTTCAATCATCAAACAAAAGTCATCGTAAAGACACTCATTGGCAGTCTATTGGCTAAATGTGAGGACGTATAATGACCGACTCTCCATTTATTAACCCTTCACAGCTTAACCAACATGCTTTGGGTTTGGTGTTCGAGCACTTGCAGATGGCGTGTGTGTTGTCCACGACAGACCGGGTGGTATTAGGCTTTAATCAAGCGGCCACCACTTTGTTTGGGTATACCAAAGAAGAGATTATTGGTCAATCAACCGAATGCCTCTATGCAGACAAAGCGGAACACACAAAACTCGGTGAAACACATTTCAATACTTCTGCTTCTTACTCACCAGAGGTCTCCTTGGTCAATTTTCGCACGCAGAGCGGAAAGGTATTTAAAGGAAAGACGGCGGGAGGCCCCATAAAAGATGCCCAAGGCCGAGTCCTCTATTATGTCGCGTTTGTTCAAGATGAATCAGAGCGCCTTAAGACAGAGCACACCTTAAATCAACTTCATAGCATTACGTCCTCACGGCACCTCAATTTTGAGCAGCGGGTTCAAGCCATATTGAATCTGGGGTGTGCTCAGTTTGGGCTCCCCATTGCCATTCTGAGCCAAATTAGTGATGCACTTTATACCGTGAGACAAGCTGTGCACCCCGAAGACGCGTTACAACCGGGTATGACATTTGAACTGGGTATCACGTATTGTGCTCACGTCTACGCCGCCAACGATGTTCAAGGCTTTCATTGCGTCTCAAACAGTGACATTGCTGCGCATCCATGCTTCACCACCTTTGGTCTTGAGGCGTACCTCGGAGCACCCGTCTTTGTTGATGGGCACAGATATGGGACGCTGAACTTCTCAAGCCCAGAGCCTACCAAGGCATTTTCTCAGCAGGACCGAGAGCTTATTCGGTTGTTTGCCGGTTGGATAGGGCATGAGCTTGCGAGACTCAATGATCTAGCCGCTCTAGAGGAGGCGCATTGCCAGTTAGAAAAACTGGCGCATACGGATTCGCTGACCGGGCTGGCGAATCGGCGAGTCATTGAAAAAAGTTTGAATGAGCACTGGGCGTTGTACGAACGTTATAAGACGGGATTTGTGGTTGCCTTGTTTGATTTTGACCACTTCAAAAAACTCAATGACCAGTATGGTCATGCAGCAGGCGATGCGGCTTTGCAGCGTTTTGGGGACTTCATCCGAACGATGACGCGCAAACAGGATGTTTATGGGCGCTGGGGAGGTGAAGAATTTTTAGCGGTAATGCCGTGCACTGACCTAAAAGGAGCCATGGTATTAGTCGAGCGCTTGGTTAAGGCCGTTTGCCGCACACCGATGACCTTTCAGGGGCAGTCTATCTCGTTGAGTTTGAGTGTTGGGGTCACCGAAGCTGGTCGCGCAGTGTCAGCAGAAGCCTTGTTGCAACGCGCAGATGAGCTCCTTTATAAAGC
>NZ_JPQB01000047.1:0-12433 GCF_000740665.1 Vibrio sp. B183
GCTAAGATCTTCGACTAATTCTCAGGAATTGCTGAAGACTTCTGAAAAATCTTTGAATAAGATTTGACGAACCAGTAGCAAAAAGGGCATCATTTGATGCCCTTTTTCTGCACTAAATATAATGTTTGCTAATTTCTTATCCAAGCAGATATTAAGCAGGATTTTTTGCCCAAGATGTTGCTTCTTGGTCATTAAGAAAGAGTACGTCAATCGATAAGGTTGTCGTTTCATGGATTTGCCCTGCAACAGCGGGGTTGTTGTCGTCTATATTAAGACTTGTGACAGGTTTGGTTTTATGAAAGCAAATAATGCTGAAACTCCTGAAAGCTCAAATGGCGCAGATATCTTCAAGTGGATTGTCACTTTCGTTCTGCTAGCTGCCGCTGTTGTGGGTAATTACCTGTATGGTGAAATGTCTGTAGTGATTCGCGCTGCAGGTGTTGTTGTACTGATTGCTGCGGCACTTGGTGTTGCTGCTACAACAACAAAAGGTAAAGCTGCGATCGAGTTCGCTAAAGAATCTCGTATGGAAGTTCGCAAAGTAGTTTGGCCAACGCGTCAAGAAACTGTGCAAACGACTTTGATCGTTTTAGCTGTAAGTATTGTAATGGCTCTGGCACTTTGGGGCATCGACGGCATTATGGTTCGTCTTGTCAACTTTGTGACTGGGGTATAGAGGGTTTTAATTCATGAGTGAAGCTCCTAAAAAACGCTGGTATGTGGTTCAAGCCTTCTCTGGATTTGAAGGTCGTGTAGCTCAGTCTCTTCGCGAGCATATCAAAATGCACAGCATGGAAGAGCTATTTGGTGAAGTTCTAGTCCCTACTGAAGAAGTAGTGGAGATGCGCGCAGGCCAACGTCGTAAGTCTGAGCGTAAGTTCTTCCCTGGTTACGTCCTCGTTCAGATGATCATGAACGATGAATCATGGCACCTAGTACGCAGCGTGCCACGTGTCATGGGCTTCATTGGTGGTACCTCTGACCGTCCAGCTCCTATCACTGATAAAGAAGCTGACGCTATCCTTAACCGTCTTGAGAAGGCGAGTGAATCACCACGTCCACGTACTATGTACGAAGCGGGTGAAGTGGTACGTGTTACTGACGGTCCATTTGCTGACTTCAACGGTACCGTTGAAGAAGTGGATTACGAGAAGAGCCGCCTGAAAGTGTCTGTATCGATCTTTGGTCGTGCAACACCAGTTGAGCTTGAGTTTGGTCAGGTTGAAAAACTTGATTAAAAAAACACCTTTTTAGGGTTGTTTAAGGCGCGAATTATGACTATAATTTCGCGCCTTTTTACTTCCATCGAAGTAAAAAGTTATTTACGTAAACGGGGAGCTGATCGGTCGATTAGCGTTAGTACCCAAAATTAGGAAAAATCATGGCTAAGAAAGTTGAAGCTTACATCAAGCTACAAGTTGCTGCTGGTATGGCGAACCCGAGTCCACCGGTTGGTCCTGCTCTAGGTCAACACGGTGTGAACATCATGGAATTCTGTAAAGCGTTTAACGCAAAAACAGAATCTGTTGAGAAAGGTCTACCGACTCCAGTTGTTATCACAGTATACAACGACCGTTCTTTCACGTTCGTAACTAAGACTCCACCTGCTGCAGTTCTTCTTAAGAAAGCGGCTGGCGTTAAGTCTGGTTCAGGTCGTCCAAACACTGAGAAAGTGGGTACTGTAACTGACGCTCAGCTTCAGGAAATCGCAGAAACTAAAGCTGCAGATATGACTGGTGCTGACATCGAAGCAATGAAGCGTTCTATCGCTGGTACTGCTCGTTCAATGGGCCTAGTGGTAGAGGGTTAAGATCATGGCAAAACTAACTAAGCGCATGCGCGTTATCCGCGAAAAAGTTGACGTAACTAAAGAATACGAAATCAACGAAGCTGTAGCTCTTCTTCAAGAACTAGCAACTGCTAAATTCGTTGAGTCTGTAGACGTTGCTGTTAACCTAGGCATCGATGCTCGTAAATCTGACCAGAACGTACGTGGTGCAACTGTACTACCTCACGGTACTGGCCGCGAAATCCGCGTTGCAGTGTTCACTCAAGGTGCAAACGCTGAAGCAGCTAAAGAAGCTGGCGCAGACATCGTTGGTATGGAAGATCTTGCTGAGCAAGTGAAGAAAGGCGAAATGAACTTTGACGTAGTTGTTGCTTCTCCAGATGCAATGCGCGTTGTAGGTCAACTAGGTACTATCCTAGGTCCTCGCGGTCTAATGCCAAACCCTAAAGTTGGTACTGTAACTCCTAACGTTGCTGAAGCAGTTAAGAACGCTAAAGCTGGTCAGGTTCGTTACCGTAACGACAAGAACGGCATCATCCACACTACTATCGGTAAAGCAAACTTCTCTGCTGAGCAGATCAAAGAGAACCTAGAAGCACTTCTAGTTGCTCTGAAGAAAGCTAAGCCATCTTCTGCTAAGGGTACATTCCTGCAGAAAGTAAGCATCTCTACTACTATGGGTGCTGGTGTTGCTGTTGATCAGGCTAGCCTGAACACTCTAGCAAACTAATATATTTGCTTAGGCGCGAAATTTGTGTATAATTTCGCGCCTAATATTTGTGGTTGGGGCTGAACTTTGGTTCTGTAAGAATTAAGACCCAGTCTCCGTCCAAGACCGTAGGCGTCTGAATTTATTTGATAAATAAAGACTTAATTACCCTACGTAGATGGTGCCCGAACTGACAGAAAGCTCTATGTAAATAGTTACCTTTCTTCTGGGAAGCACCTCAATAGCTCTCACTGTTGTGATAATAGTGAGTGGTGTAACGACAACCAGGAGTAAATCCAAGATGGCTTTAAACCTTCAAGACAAAAAAGCAATTGTTGCTGAAGTCAACGAAGCTGCCAGTGGTGCACTTTCTGCAGTTGTAGCTGACTCTCGTGGCGTTGAAGTAGGCGCGATGACTTCTCTACGTAAACAAGCTCGTGAAGCGGGCGTTTACCTGAAAGTTGTTCGTAATACTCTAGCGCGTCGTGCGGTTGAAGGTACAGACTACGAGTGTCTAACAGACACTTTCACTGGTCCTACTCTAATCGCATTCTCTAACGAGCACCCAGGTGCCGCAGCGCGTCTTTTCAAAGACTTCGCTAAAGAGAACGACAAGTTCGAGATCAAAGCTGCTGCATTCGAAGGCGCAGTTACTGATGCTGAAGTACTAGCGACACTACCAACTTACGACGAAGCAATTGCACGCCTAATGATGTGCATGAAAGAAGCTTCTGCAGGCAAGCTGGTACGTACTATCGCTGCACTACGCGATCAAAAAGAAGAAGCTGCGGCATAAGCCTTGCTTTTTACTGGTTGCTAATTAAACTTATTGTTGATTTTAAAAGAGAATTGTTATGTCTATTACTAACGAGCAAATCCTAGACGCAGTTGCAGAAATGTCTGTAATGCAAGTTGTTGAACTAATCGAAGCAATGGAAGAGAAATTCGGTGTTTCTGCTGCTGCTGCTGTTGTTGCTGGCGGCGCTGCTGGTGGCGAAGCTGCTGCTGAGCAAACTGAATTCGACGTAATCCTAGAATCTGCTGGCGGTAACAAAGTTGCTGTAATCAAAGCAGTACGTGGCGCAACTGGCCTAGGTCTTAAAGAAGCTAAAGCTCTAGTAGACGGCGCACCTGCACCTCTAAAAGAAGGCATCGAGAAAGATGAAGCTGAAGCTCTTAAAGCTCAGCTAGAAGAAGCTGGTGCAAGTGTTACTGTTAAGTAATTATTGCATAGTTTCTTAGCCTAACGGCTAATGGCTGGTGGTTTTATAACCACCGGCCTTTTTGCGCTGTAGGGGTTGGGTGATTTTTCCGCTGTTTGAGCACCCAGGTTCCTAGCAAAAAACATTTCATTACAGCTTAATGAAATGTCACTACATTCAAACAGGTGTTAGTCACTGTCTCATAACGATTGGAGACAGTTTGGGTCACTTATCAGCGAGCTGAGGAACCCCATGGTTTACTCTTATACCGAGAAAAAGCGCATCCGTAAGGACTTTGGTACTCGTCCACAAGTGTTGGACATTCCATACCTGCTATCGATCCAGCTCGATTCGTTCGAAAAATTCATCGAACAGGATCCTGAAGGTCAATACGGTCTTGAAGCTGCTTTCCGTTCTGTATTTCCAATTCAGAGCTACAACGGCAATTCCGAGCTGCAATACGTTAGCTACCGTCTTGGTGAGCCAGTTTTTGATGTTAAAGAATGTCAAATTCGCGGCGTAACTTACTCAAAACCACTTCGCGTAAAACTACGCCTAGTAATCTTTGATAAAGACGCGCCAGCAGGTACTGTAAAAGACATTAAAGAACAAGAAGTCTACATGGGCGAAATTCCGCTTATGACAGACAATGGTACCTTCGTTATCAATGGTACCGAGAGGGTTATCGTATCCCAGCTGCACAGAAGCCCAGGTGTATTCTTCGACAGCGATAAAGGTAAGACCCACTCTTCAGGTAAAGTTCTATATAACGCACGTATCATTCCTTACCGTGGTTCATGGCTTGATTTCGAGTTTGATCCTAAGGACAACCTATACGTACGTATCGACCGCCGTCGTAAGCTACCAGCATCTATCATTCTTCGCGCACTAGGTAAGACGACAGAAGAGATCCTGGACATCTTCTTTGAGAAGGTGAACTTCGAGGTTAAAGATCAAACTCTACTTATGGAGTTGGTTCCTGATCGTCTACGTGGTGAAACTGCGTCATTCGATATCGAAGCAAACGGCAAGACTTACGTTGAAACTGGTCGTCGTGTAACGGCACGCCACATCCGTCAGCTTGAAAAAGATGGCGTTGAGCACATCGAAGTACCAGTAGAGTACATCGTAGGCAAAGTGTCTTCGAAAGACTACATCAACGAAGCGACTGGCGAGATCATCGTTGCGGCTAACCAAGAAATCAGTCTTGAAGCACTAGCGAACCTATCTCAGGCAGGCCATAAAGCTCTAGAAGTTCTATTTACGAACGACCTAGATCACGGTCCATTCATGTCAGACACACTACGTATCGACAGCACTGTTGATCGTATTTCTGCATTGGTAGAAATCTACCGCATGATGCGCCCTGGTGAGCCACCAACGAAAGAAGCTGCTGAAGCACTATTCGAAAGCCTATTCTTCTCAGAAGAGCGTTACGATCTATCGACTGTTGGTCGTATGAAGTTTAACAGCTCTATCGAACGTGAAGATGCTCAAGAGCAAGGCACACTTGACGAAACTGATATCGTTGAAGTGATGAAGAAGCTTATCGCTATCCGTAACGGCATCGGTGAAGTGGACGATATCGACCACCTAGGTAACCGTCGTATCCGCTCTGTTGGCGAAATGGCAGAAAACCAATTCCGCGTTGGTCTAGTACGTGTTGAACGTGCTGTTAAAGAGCGTCTAAGCCTTGGTGATCTTGATGCAATCATGCCTCAAGACCTAATCAACGCTAAGCCTATCTCTGCTGCGGTTAAAGAATTCTTTGGCTCTTCACAGCTGTCACAGTTCATGGACCAAAACAACCCTCTATCAGAAGTTACGCACAAGCGTCGTATCTCTGCTTTGGGTCCTGGTGGTCTTACTCGTGAACGTGCTGGCTTCGAAGTACGTGACGTACACGTAACTCACTACGGTCGTCTGTGTCCTATCGAAACGCCTGAAGGTCCAAACATCGGTCTGATCAACTCCCTATCTGCGTTTGCACGTTGTAACGAGTACGGTTTCCTTGAGACTCCATACCGTCGCGTAGTAGATGGTGTAGTAACAGACGAAGTTGATTACCTATCTGCTATTCAGGAAGGTCAGTACGTTATCGCTCAGGCGAACACGGTACTTTCTGAGCAAGGTACATTTGCTGAAGAGCTAATCACAGCTCGTCAGAAAGGTGAATCTGGCCTACACCCACGCGAACATGTTGACTACATGGACGTTGCAACTAACCAGGTTGTATCTATCGCTGCATCGCTTATCCCGTTCCTAGAACACGATGATGCGAACCGTGCATTGATGGGTGCGAACATGCAACGTCAGGCCGTTCCAACACTTAAGGCTGACAAGCCTCTAGTTGGTACTGGTATCGAGCGTAACATCGCAGTTGACTCTGGTGTTACAGCAGTAGCGAAACGTGGTGGTGTAATCCAGTCTGTAGATGCTTCTCGTATCGTTGTTAAAGTAAACGAAGACGAGCTGATCCCTGGTGAAGCAGGTATCGATATCTACAACCTAACTAAATACACTCGTTCTAACCAAAATACGTGTATCAACCAGCGTCCATGTGTGATGCCGGGTGAACCAGTTGCACGTGGTGACGTTCTTGCTGATGGTCCTTCAACAGACCTTGGTGAGCTAGCACTTGGTCAGAACATGCGTATCGCATTCATGCCTTGGAATGGTTACAACTTCGAAGACTCGATCTTAGTATCTGAGCGCGTAGTTCAAGAAGACCGTTTTACTACGATCCACATTCAAGAGCTATCTTGTGTGGCGCGTGATACTAAGCTTGGTGCTGAAGAAATCACAGCTGACATTCCAAACGTAGGTGAGTCTGCTCTGTCTAAACTAGACGAGTCAGGTATCGTTTACATCGGTGCGGAAGTGAAAGGCGGTGACATCCTTGTAGGTAAAGTAACGCCTAAAGGTGAAACTCAGCTAACGCCTGAAGAGAAGCTACTACGTGCTATCTTCGGTGAGAAAGCGTCAGACGTTAAAGACACGTCTCTACGCGTACCAAACTCTGTATCAGGTACGATCATCGACGTTCAAGTATTTACTCGTGACGGTGTTGAAAAAGACAAACGTGCACTTGAAATTGAACAGATGCAGCTTAAAGAAGCGAAGAAAGACCTTACTGAAGAATTCCAGATTCTTGAGGGTGGCCTTCTAAACCGTGTTAAAGCTGTACTTCTTGACGGTGGTTACACTGAAGCGAAACTAGACGCTATCGATCGTAAGAAGTGGCTAGAGCTAACGCTTGAAGATGATGCTCAACAGACTCAGCTTGAGCAGCTAGCAGAGCAGTACGACGAGCTACGTGCTGACTTCGATAAGAAGTTTGAAACTAAGCGTCGTAAGATCACACAAGGTGATGATCTAGCACCTGGCGTACTGAAGATCGTTAAGGTTTACCTAGCGGTTAAACGTCGTATCCAGCCTGGTGATAAGATGGCCGGTCGTCACGGTAACAAGGGTGTAATCTCTAAGATCAACCCTGTTGAAGACATGCCTTACGATGAGAAAGGTCAGCCAGTTGACATCGTACTGAACCCACTGGGTGTACCTTCGCGTATGAACATCGGTCAGATCCTAGAAGTACACTTAGGTCTGGCAGCGAAAGGCATCGGTGACAAGATCAACCAGATGGTGAAAGAGCAGCAAGAGCTGGCTAAGTTCCGTGACTTCCTACAGAAAGTTTACGACCTTGGTGATACTCGTCAGAAAGTAGACGTTGCGTCTCTATCTGATGACGAAGTTCGTACGCTGATCAAGAACCTACGTGGTGGTCTACCGATCGCGACTCCAGTATTTGACGGTGCTTCTGAGCAATCAATCAAAGAGCTATTGAAACTAGGTGACCTACCAGAATCTGGTCAGCTAACGCTATTTGATGGTCGCACAGGTGATGCGTTTGAGCGTCCTGTAACGGTTGGTTACATGTACATGCTGAAACTGAACCACCTTGTTGATGACAAGATGCACGCTCGTTCTACTGGCTCGTACAGCCTAGTAACTCAGCAACCACTTGGTGGTAAAGCTCAGTTCGGTGGTCAGCGTTTCGGTGAGATGGAAGTATGGGCACTGGAAGCATACGGTGCAGCTTACACCCTACAAGAAATGCTAACCGTTAAGTCGGATGACGTTAACGGCCGTACTAAGATGTATAAGAACATCGTAGACGGTAACCACAGCATGGAACCTGGCATGCCAGAATCGTTCAACGTACTGTTGAAAGAGATTCGCTCGCTAGGTATCAACATCGAGCTAGAAGACGAAGAGTAATCCCCACGGGGTTATTTGGTTGAAGGTGCTCACTTTTGCGGGTGAGCTCCTTTTAACTCCTTACAGGAGCTGATTGTGAAAGACTTATTAAACTTTCTAAAAGCACAGCATAAGACCGAAGAGTTTGATGCAATCAAAATCGGTCTATCTTCACCAGACATGATCCGTTCATGGTCTTTCGGTGAAGTTAAAAAACCTGAAACGATCAACTATCGTACGTTCAAACCTGAGCGTGATGGTCTGTTCTGTGCGCGTATCTTTGGTCCAGTAAAAGACTACGAATGTCTTTGTGGCAAATATAAGCGTCTGAAACACCGTGGTGTTATCTGTGAGAAGTGTGGCGTTGAAGTTACACAAACTAAAGTTCGTCGTGACCGTATGGGCCACATCGAGCTTGCTTCACCAGTTGCTCACATCTGGTTCCTAAAATCACTGCCGTCTCGTATCGGTCTACTAATGGATATCCCTCTACGTGATATCGAACGCGTTCTTTACTTTGAAATGTACGTAGTAACTGAACCGGGTATGACTGACCTAGAAAAATCTCAGATGCTGACTGAAGAAGAGTATCTGGATCGTCTAGAAGAGTGGGGTGATGAATTCACGGCTAAGATGGGTGCAGAAGCGATCAAAGACCTACTTGCGTCTATGGATCTGCCTGCTGAAATCGAAGAAATGCGTGAAGAGCTTCAGTCTACTAACTCAGAGACTAAGCGTAAGAAGATCACTAAGCGTCTGAAGCTAGTTGAAGCGTTCGTTCAATCTGGTAACAACCCAGAGTGGATGATCCTAACTGTGCTTCCGGTACTTCCGCCAGATCTACGTCCTCTAGTACCACTAGATGGCGGTCGCTTCGCGACTTCTGATCTGAACGATCTATACCGTCGTGTAATCAACCGTAACAACCGTTTGAAGCGTCTATTAGAGCTTGCTGCTCCGGACATCATCGTACGTAACGAAAAGCGTATGCTGCAAGAGTCTGTTGATGCCCTTCTAGATAACGGTCGTCGCGGTCGTGCGATCACAGGTTCGAACAAGCGTCCTCTGAAATCTCTTGCTGATATGATCAAGGGTAAACAAGGTCGTTTCCGTCAGAACCTTCTAGGTAAGCGTGTAGACTACTCTGGCCGTTCTGTAATCACAGTAGGTCCATACCTTCGTCTGCACCAGTGTGGTCTTCCTAAGAAGATGGCACTTGAGCTATTCAAACCATTTATCTACAGCAAGCTTGAGACTCGTGGCCTAGCGACGACAATCAAAGCTGCTAAGAAGATGGTAGAGCGTGAAGAAGCAGTTGTTTGGGATATCCTAGACGAAGTTATCCGCGAACACCCAGTACTATTGAACCGTGCACCTACACTTCACCGTCTAGGTATCCAGGCGTTCGAACCAGTACTGATCGAAGGTAAAGCGATTCAGCTACACCCACTTGTGTGTGCGGCGTACAACGCGGACTTCGATGGTGACCAAATGGCGGTTCACGTGCCTCTAACTCTAGAAGCACAGCTTGAAGCTCGTACTCTGATGATGTCGACAAACAACATTTTGTCGCCAGCGTCAGGTGATCCGATCATCGTACCTTCTCAGGACGTTGTATTGGGTCTTTACTACATGACTCGTGACAAGATTAACGTGAAAGGCGAAGGTATGTACCTTGCTAGCCCAGCTGAAGCTGAGAAAGCATACCGTACTAAGTCTGCAGAGCTACACGCTCGCGTTAAAGTTCGTATCACTGAGACAGTGAAAGATGAAGATGGCAACAGCACAACAGAGACTAAGCTAGTTGATACAACTATCGGTCGTGCAATGCTATGGCAAATCGTGCCATCTGGTCTTCCGTACAGCATAGTTAACCAGAAGCTAGGTAAGAAGCAGATCTCTCACCTACTTAACGAGGCGTACCGTAAGCTAGGTCTGAAAGACACGGTTATCTTCGCTGACCAAATCATGTACACAGGTTTTGCTTACGCAGCACTTTCTGGTGTATCGGTTGGTATCGACGACATGGTTGTGCCAGACGCGAAATACACTGAGATCGAAGAAGCGGAAGCAGAAGTTCGCGAAATTCAAGAACAGTACCAATCTGGTCTTGTAACTGCGGGTGAGCGCTACAACAAAGTGATCGATATTTGGGCTTCAACCAACGATCGCGTAGCGAAGTTGATGATGGAAAACCTTTCATCTGAAACGGTAGTGAACCGTGAAGGTGAAGACGAGCAACAAGAATCGTTCAACAGCATCTATATGATGGCTGACTCGGGCGCACGTGGTTCTGCAGCTCAGATTCGTCAGCTTGCAGGTATGCGTGGTCTGATGGCACGTCCAGATGGTTCAATCATCGAAACGCCGATCACTGCGAACTTTAAAGAAGGTCTAAACGTACTTCAGTACTTTATCTCAACGCACGGTGCTCGTAAGGGTCTTGCGGATACGGCACTGAAAACAGCGAACTCGGGTTACCTAACTCGTCGTCTAGTAGACGTTGCTCAAGACGTTGTTGTACACGAGCATGACTGTGGCACGCACGAAGGTATCGACATGATGCCTCACATCGAAGGTGGTGACGTTAAAGTTGCACTTTCTGAGCTTGCTCTAGGTCGTGTTGTTGCAGAAGACGTTCTGAAACCAGGTACTGATGAAGTACTGATTCCACGTAATACTCTGATCGATGAGAAGTGGTGTCAGATCATGGAAGATAACTCAGTAGATAGCATGAAAGTGCGCTCTGTAGTTACCTGTGATGCAGACTTCGGTTGTTGTGCACAGTGTTACGGTCGTGACCTAGCACGTGGTCACCTAGTGAACCAAGGTGAAGCAGTGGGCGTTATCGCTGCTCAGTCTATCGGTGAGCCGGGCACACAGCTTACGATGCGTACGTTCCACATCGGTGGTGCGGCATCTACTGCAGCAGCAGAGAACAGCATCCAAGCGAAGACAACTGGTACGGTTAAGCTACACAACGCTAAGTTCGTAATGAACAAAGATAAGAAGCTTGTAATCACGTCTCGTGCTTCTGAGCTGACTATCATCGACGAATTCGGTCGTACAAAAGAGAAACACAAACTACCTTACGGTTCCCTACTAAGCAAAGGCGACAACGATGCGGTTGAAGCTGGCGAAACAGTAGCGAACTGGGAAGCGCACACTATGCCAATCATCACTGAAGTGGCAGGTCGCATCCAGTTTGTGGACATGATCGATGGCGTTACAGTTTCTCGTCAAACAGATGACCTAACAGGTCTATCTTCAAGCGAAGTAACTGAAGCAGCAGCTCGCCCAGCAGCAGGTAAAGATATGCGTCCAGCTATCAAACTTGTTGATGCTGCGGGTAACGACGTAATGATCCCTGGTACTGAAATGCCAGCTCACTACTTCCTACCTGGTAAAGCGATTGTAAACATCGAAGATGGCGCAGAAGTAGGTGTGGGTGATACGCTATCTCGTATTCCTCAGAAGTCTGGCGGTAACAAAGATATCACCGGTGGTCTACCTCGCGTAGCTGACCTATTCGAAGCACGTAAGCCGAAAGAGCCTGCGATTCTTGCTGAGCACACAGGTACTGTGAGCTTCGGTAAAGAAACGAAAGGTAAACGTCGTCTAGTAATCACTCGTGACGGCGGTGACGCTTACGAAGAGATGATTCCTAAGCATCGTCAGCTTAACGTATTCGAAGGCGAGAAAGTTGAACGTGGTGACGTGATCGCAGATGGTCCAGAGTCTCCACATGACATTCTACGTCTACGTGGTATCCACGCTGTGACTCAGTACATCGCGAACGAAGTTCAAGAAGTATACCGTCTACAGGGCGTTAAGATTAACGATAAGCACATTGAGACTATCGTTCGTCAGATGCTACGTAAGTGTACAATCACTCACGCTGGTGACTCTACAGAGTTCCTAGTTGGTGAACAGGTTGAATACGCGAACGTTAAGATTGCTAACCGTCAGCTAGAAGCTGAAGGCAAAGAGCTTGTTCGTTTCGAGCGTGAGCTACTTGGTATTACTAAGGCATCTCTAGCAACTGAATCGTTCATCTCTGCGGCATCGTTCCAGGAGACAACTCGCGTACTAACAGAAGCAGCTGTTTCTGGTAAACGTGATGAGCTACGTGGTCTGAAAGAAAACGTAATTGTTGGTCGTCTAATTCCAGCAGGTACAGGTTTCGCTTACCACCAAGATCGCCAAGCTAAGCGCACTGAAGAACAAGAAGGTCCTTCAGCTGAGCAAGCAACTGACAATCTTGCAGCATTGCTAAACGCAGGTTTCTCTGCTGACGAGTAATCGTTAGTCAAGAAATGATAAAAGGCACCTTAGGGTGCCTTTTTTGTTTTCTAGCCCTAAACCACCTTCTTTAGAAGGTGGTGATCGTTCTTTTGGGCTTTGCCCGAAGAACGCTCATGTTCAAGATGTCCTCGTTTGCAACCAACAAATGAAGGAAATAACGAACATGAG
>NZ_JPQB01000048.1:0-1185 GCF_000740665.1 Vibrio sp. B183
AAATAAATTCTGCGTTTAGTTACTTCTGGGGCTTTAACATACTCGAACAGTAATGCATTGAAGCGAACCGTATCTCCCTTAGCTTCATTGATGCGTTTTAAGCGATAACCATCAGCTTCTCTGATCCGTTGATCTTTTTCACCTAAAGCTAAAGGGATCACTTTGTTGTAATCTCGGCGAGCTTCGTTTATGAGCTTTTCTTTCTCCTGTTGGGCTTGGTTCACTTCATTAAACGATGCCTGGACAGGTTGAGGAGGGTTGATGTTTTTTAACTGAACTTGGTCAATTCTGATCCCTAAAGCATATTTTGTAGCGAGCTCTTGCATTTTTGAGAGCGCTTCAGACTCAATTTCTTGCCGACCAATTGTGATCACTTCATCCACAGTTCTATCACCCACCACTTCACGCNNNTTATGAACCCAAACTCCTGCTTTAGCTGTCGTTTCACAGGTAAGATTTCAGCCGTATCAATGCCAAGTGGCATCTTGAGATGAAGCCCTGCAGGAACAATATGGACATATTTGCCAAAGCGTTGTATCACGGCAACAGAATCGCTTGGTACCGTGTAAAAACACGTCCAGAATATGATTGTTAAAAAGAAAATAATAAGAGGGATAAAAAAGCTTGAATTCCTTCCGCCTGGAAGCATTTTCTTTAGGTGATTGAGAATAGAATAAAATACCTTACTCAAATTAGGAGGATCTTGTTTTCCTCCTCCCCAGGGGTTACCTGAAGGTTGGTTATGTTGGAGCATGAGCATGCCCTCCGGCTATAGGTGAACAAATTTTCACCTATTCTATCTTTACACATTGGGGGGAGGCATCGAATTAACAAGGGTATCTTTTTTTTAATTTGAGATATTTACTTAAGATTGATAGAGGTTAACTGATCTATTCATCGATGGTGGCGACTCAATACTTCCTAAAATAAAATTTGTTCAATAAAATGTTTAACTAAAACAGTAAGTAAACTTAAAAGTGACCAAAAACGAAGTAGTACTAGAAACGCTCGAGAGGTATAATCTCGATTTCTGCATCTAAAAACACAGTGAAGGGTGCTTACTGTCTATTTGAGTAACCGAGATACGGTCTTCTTTCACATTAATTAATGTATTGTAAAGTCCGATGATTACCTAGTTATTAATACTAGACGTAACTCATTTCGGGGCAGAACCTTGTTAGCCGA
>NZ_JPQB01000049.1:0-4579 GCF_000740665.1 Vibrio sp. B183
GAGCAGACCATACATTTTTTAGTATGGATTTCTCTCTTTCTAATCGACTAATTCTGGCTTCTAATTCTTGGTTTTTTTGTTGTTCAGGCGTGAAGGCTTTGGCCGTCGGAGTCGTGCCACCACGCTCGATCTTGAGCTGATCAACCCATCGTCGTAAAGCTGTTTCACCAACATCCATAGAGCGTGCAGCTTCTGGTATTGAATATCCTTGGTCAAGAACCAAGCTTGCAGCATCCCTTTTAAATTCAGCAGAAAATGTACGTCGTTGTCGTTTTGTCATTGAGCACCTCATTTATGGTGGAGACTTTACCACCTAATTTGGTGTCCGGGATGATTAAACCACTACAACCACGATAACCAGCAATATTTCCTAGGTGTAGGTGTCATCGTTCAAGCTGGCTCTCCCATTCAGCTTTCATTAACGCTTCGTTCATCAGAAATGCCCTCAAGAACGTAAGAATAAACTGACTCTATCAAACCTCATTACTGTGATTGAACTACGGGTAATTATTGGACCAAGTTGTCAGTATTGTTCAGGACTTATTATAAAGGAGCTTGAACTATGGAACGTTCACCTAGAAGCCTATTCATTAGGCCTAGTTGTATTACTATAGCCATGTTTTCAGTATTACCAGTGGCGGCTCAGACCATTACAACCAACTGGGTAGTAGAGAACGTAAGAGAATACAAGGCAGAAGTGATCGACGACACCGCGATAATTGGAAACCATGTACCCACAGATATAGGTGCAGCCAGTGCGATCGGTGAGATGACATTACTATCTGAACTGAGCAAAGTTTTTTCTGAAGATAGCATCGTGTCCATCCCAAAGTCAGATTTGAAAGTGACCAAGGGGGCGCTCAAGTTGCCCAACATGGGAGCGGGGGTGGTCAAAGATGGGTTGGAATCTATCATTACACTGGATGAACTGATCAAAGCGCGAGACTCAGCTTCTACAGATCGACTACGTAGTCAAATCGATAACCTAATGACTGAGGCTGCGAAAGGGTTTAGCGAAGATTGGGATGCGTTTGATAACGCGGGAACTGTCTGGGATGGTAGTTTATTAGCCAAACATAAAGAAACGCTTAAATCAATCCCGACCTCAGATGGTCATACGAACCTATACAATCGAATTAACGTGAAACTGCAAAACCTATCTGTCGAGGATTACAAAAAGGTGGCGCAGAAGCTCGATGGCACAATGGAACAGTACCGTTCTGAAGTAGGCTATCAGTCTGGTAAAAAACTGTCATCCTATAGCAATCATGCTAAGCCTAAGGTGAAGTTCTTAAAGGTCGCCAAAGGTATTACCTCAGCATTGGCGGGTGCCGGTGACCTTATCTCCTTCGCATTAGATATAGCTCTTATGGCGCAGGAAGAGCCTGACCAATACGTCTATGTTGGTGCTGCGGCAGCCAATACAACAACAGCGAACCAATATGCCGACTCGATCATAAGGGAAGCCCTTGCGATTGAAATGGTAAAAGAGACTTATAAAGCAAGAACGGAAGCCATTGCCAAAGCGATTCAGGTGCTCAACCCTATTTTTCTTCCCGAGTCTGAATTCTTATACAGGAATGAAAGTCGCTGGACAAACCTAGTGTGGGTGTTAAATGAGAAAGCGCTACTTCAAGAGTTGGATAGCGGGCAAATAATCTATGGAGGTTACACACAAAACGGCCCCACGACTCAGTCGTATGTCGCCCGAAGACTTTCCGATAAAGTAGAGCCTCTCTCCGGTGAGCTCCACGCAGCAAAATACGCTGTCAAGCAAAGCAGCACATTGGTAGCCATGTTAGGGACAGCAGGAACAGGGAACGACTATGACCCACGTGAAAAAAACACCGTTGCGGCTACCGCGTTTAGTAACCACGTCGAGTCGGTGCGCTCAGATCTTCGATCGAAGCCTACTCAAGAGTCGTTCTCGTGGGCGCTGAGTCAGTACTTTACAAATGTCGATGATTTAGTTTACCAAGTGGAGCAGTTTAAATCATACAGCACGATGTATAAGACAGCGGTGTATTGGGCATTTTATGAAGCGGCGAACAGTGATTTAACCAATCAAGATATGGCGTACCTTTCCCAACAATCCGACGCTGGAATGAATACTCTTTACACGAAAGCGTTAGCGCTGCGTAACGAATATGAGTCTTTGCTCTCCTCCCAAGGAGTCGAACCCAGTGATACCACTCAGCAGATTTTACGTGCGTCGAATATATTGTTAGAAGATCTGCTTTCCTCACTGGAAAGGTTGACCGACTTGGAAATTGTTCATCTTCTCGAAACCATCGAAACTCAAGCGAATAGCGAGACTTATGGAGACAGGGAGGGCTGGTACCAACTGTTTCAGAGAGACAATGAGTCTTCAGAGCAGCACACTCGCCGTTTGGCGGGCCATTTCAGATATGCCATCGGGGAGATTTCTTCGGATTCCACGACATCGATTGATACCGCGAACGCTTTGATGCTTGAATCGATAGTGGCTGCCGATGACATTGCCTCCAACTGGATTGCCTCTGATGTCTTTAAAGTCAAAGGGAACTATTACACACCGCTAGGGGCTATGGATCAGATTGTCTTTGAAACCGCCACAGGGGGGAATACGGACTACTATGCTAACCGGAGAGTGATCAATACGGTTGGTCAAGAGGTTTATGCCCACGAATATTTTTTTGATGTGCTAAATCACCCAAGGTATCGCAGCTTCTTGAAGAAAAAATCGCCCAAGTACCCACACTTCAGAGGGTGGTACGGGACAGAAACCAATAAATACACTTTTGACATGAACATAATCGGGAAACCCTTACCAACTTGGGAGTTGATCGACTTATCCGATGAAAAGCTGGTCAATCAAGCGGTCATGCCAATCTCGTGGAGACGTTGGGGAGGGCGTGTCACCGACACGGCGACATTTGGTATGCCGCTGCCAACCAAAGAAAACAGTGACTCGATAGGAAAAGTTACAGCGGACAGCGTGATGTCCGTTTTGGGGGAAGGACTGCGCCAACATTACAACACAAACAAGGTCACCAACAGCAGCGATCTTGCTAATAGCATTCATGATTATGAGGACACAAGTAAGTCAGGTTACAACAGGCCTTGGCGATGGTATACATGGAATGATGGCTGGGAATAACGTTCCAACTGAACCATCTCTTTGCTCACACTCACGATGTTGAGGCTTTAACGGCATGGGGGATGTGTCCTCCATGCCCAGCGGCCTACTAATCAAGCTACTGTACTTTTCTCAGCGTACTGACCACCACAGTATCTTCAGAGAAGCAGTTTGGGCATGAAATACTAAGATGGACGATAGCAGGGTGAGTTAACCGGTACTTCCAACGACACCCGCAGAGTGTGCATTGAGGTTCAATGGCGACAACCCCTGCTTGCGTGCCTCTACCGCCAGCAGCATTCAGTGCTTTCCAGCGAATATTATGAAAATCAAAGAGTTTTGAAGGGGGACTCATGCGTGACCTCTCGCTAATTAATGGCTTGAGTATACTCTATTCGATGACTTTAAACCTAATCACTAACATACCTATCAATCACTTTCTCTACCAGTCCGTTTTTGAGCTGTGCTTTCAGCTGTTGATTGAACTTTTCGATAAACGCATTCTTATAAGGGTGGTTATCCGCTAATCCAGTAAAACCTAGATAGCCTAACTGAGTGCTTACCTCTATCACAGGGACGAGCCAATCTGTGTGGTGGATGCAAGTAGCAGTCATTGCGTTACGCATGAAGCATCAACAGGTTTGCCTTCGCCTCTTTCAGCTTTATACTTCCGTTTTTACTGGACTTCCAAAATTCGTCGCCACCTAAACCATAGCCCCTATTCAATCCAATATTTAGCCCTTCAAAGCTACTTGGTCACAGGAGGGGCTTTGTGATTTTTGTCATGACCGCTTTATGACAGTAGACAACCACCGACTCTGATAGAATGGGGAACGAATAGGGCCGGATGTAGGGCCTTTCCTTGGGAAGAAAATAGGGTGGCAGTAAAGCCTTGACCACTCTCTAACAGCATAAGCCCTCTCGTCCAAGGTACTTGGTTGAATAACAACTTCAAAGTTAGGCATAGCGTTTACAACCTTGCGTACAATGTCTGGATAAATACCAGTGGCATGTCCTTGTGTTGTGTAGCTAAAAGGTGGGTAGCCATCATCAGAATATATGGTCACGGTAGTCACTGAGGAAGAGGAAAAACAGGAGAAGGTCAGCAGCCAACCAAAACTGATAAACAACGCTCGCATGCCACACCTGTGTCACTGTGTACTATTATACAGAGTATAGTGTTCGCTCTTGGGTGCTTCCAATGAATAAAGTACATTTTCTCCGGGGAGTGTTTGTCATTGGCTCCTAGAAAGTGCTTGGCTGGATAAGCGGAGAGGTAGAGGCCATAAGAGCCTAGGGTGGCCAAGATGTGGCATCTTATTCAACTTTTAGTGTGGCAAGCTGTTGATTCAAATCCACTACCACAGATTGCAAATGTTCACTGACTTCATCTACATTCCCAGCTAAGCTGAGCAGATCGTCGGCAGATTGGCGAATGTCGTTCAGATTATGGCGAATACG
>NZ_JPQB01000050.1:0-3493 GCF_000740665.1 Vibrio sp. B183
TTACCTTTACTTTTTGTCTCTTAATCAAGCTGACTTTTTTGTTTCTGTTAAACGTTCAATTGCTTCTACAACACGTTCATTTTTGGATCGTTCAGCCAGTATCGCCAACAACGTTAAGTCCACATCTAAACCCAACATATCTGCCACTTCACAAACGATATCGTCACTCATGACACCGCCTTTTCGCCAGTTCTGCACTGATGTGTGGCTAATATCCAACAATTTAGCTACTTGTCGGTCACTATCCAGCTTGAACTCTACAATTAAGCGTTTCAAAAGATCCATTGTAGTTATCATTTTGGCACCTCCTGCGTGGAGTATAGCGTATGCCACAGGTGGACAATACACTTGCCACCGATACTCCAAATGATCTTTAATCTATATGTCTGAGTTGAGCTAAGTATTTGAGATGCTTTGTAGATACGCGGACACGTCAAGCCGGGAGGCTTTGCGATTCATCATATATTTGGCATTAGATCCAAAACTTATCCCCCCATAGTGATTCGAAGCGCTTATGGGGGGAATCCGAACGATGAATTGCAACCTCTTAAGTATTGACCGGATAGATAAGAATTGAATCAACTCATTGTCAGATACAAGCAAAGATTAGGCTTTAGCCCCGCATGAATTACGATCCATTACAGCATAACGAACAGCAGAGAAAGAAACGCCAAGAGCGTCCTTTGTGTCGTCTGCATTATTCTGTAATGATGCGAATCCTCAACAATCCTTCATCTTCAGCCGCTTTTCTTACAGAGAACGGCCGAGCCAGTCAACAAAGCATGGTAAACGATGTTGCCCGTTTTATGTATGTTCTTGTCAATGAAATGTGCCTGACTACGGGCAAAATTGGCGTTGATACGCAACACGGCTTTCTTTTAAGAACCTGGGGTTACATCGGCAAAGAACTCAACATGCCTGAATGGCGTGTTAAGCAGTGCAAAGATTATGCAATCCGAAAAGGCTGGATAACCTCTGTACAGCCTCGAGAGCGTTATACGGGTAAAGACAACCTCGAAAAGTGGCGCGGTTTAGCGTCGATTAAGAAGATCACCGATAAATACTTTGCTGATTTGGGTATGCTTAAAGAACGTCTTGAAGCGAAACAAAAGGCACGTAAGTACCTAAAGAAACGTGCGACTCAATGGCAGCGCCCTATTAAGTACATTCTCACTCCAATCACCCTGCTCGCTCGTCGTCGCAAAGAACGCCTATTAGCAACAAGCCAAGCGTTGCAAGCTACTGAAGCGTCACCCAACCCGATATAAGCGCCCTTTTCTCTTATGCCCCTTAGCTGGGGATTTTCGCGTTGTTTAGCGCTAAATACCGCTGCTATATACGTCAGTTCTGACGCATTACCTTTGATCAACCCCCCTCATTTGAACCGTCGTCGGTCTAACAGAGCGGCTCAAGACCATCATTTGTACGTTTTACTACTCCTAGATTTACTCCTGCTTAATAGTCCTAGTTCTAAGTCCTAATGGTTACTTTTCATAGTCTTCGACTAGAACGGATAGTAGAGATTTATATTGATATTAGGTATGGTTTAAATCGAGCGTTAAATAATGAACTTCACGATGGGCAGCTCGACATTAAAGAGAAACGTAAAGATTACTTTTGGCCTATTATACTTATACCTTCCATCCTAGGGTTAGCTTTTAGCGTATATTTTATTGACCGCTGGCCTAGTATCTTTGTATTTCCGTTAGTATTTTCTTTGCTAATGTATACGTATTTTAAGATTCCTATTTGGAAATTTGTGGAAAACAAAATTACAGTCGGAGCTGTATGTTTAATGATTGTTTTCTTTTTTATGCATCTTGGTTTTAGAGTTAAGGATAATGTCGAAAATGTACTTTTAGACGAATATAAACCAATTTACTCAATCAAGCTACAAAGTAAGTACGCTCAGTACGCTCATATGTTTTATTTAACTAGCAATTCAAGCTTTGTATTCCTAGTTGATACCCAAACAAAAGAAGTTGTAGTGCTACCTAAAAGCAGTGTTACATCGTATAAAATAAATGGCTAACAAATTGTTTAAGAGTGAGGTGCAACGTGCGGCATTTTTGGCATCCGGTCGCTTTGGCAATGTATTCCTCACACCTTAACATAACGAATAGGGATTAAAATGAAGGATAAGTTTAAGGGATTTTATAGCCCAACTGATATTCAAATAGAAGACGCCTGGAAAGATGATTCGACTATATTCGTTTTTGACACTAATGTTTTAATAAATCTTTATGGCTACGCCGAGCAAACAAGAAACGACTT
The DNA here is from genome assembly GCF_000740665.1 of Vibrio sp. B183. Classification (NCBI taxonomy): domain Bacteria; kingdom Pseudomonadati; phylum Pseudomonadota; class Gammaproteobacteria; order Vibrionales; family Vibrionaceae; genus Vibrio; species Vibrio sp. B183. Next base: position 2,275 of record NZ_JPQB01000050.1, read on the forward strand.
CTTTGAGGTGTTAAAAAAGATTGAATCCAAGATATGGTTACCATATCAAGTTGGACTAGAGTATCAGCGGAGAAGACTAGAAGTTGTTAAGGAAGAGAAAGCTATCTTCAGGAAAATAGATGACTCCTTGAGTAAAATTGATAAGATCTTTGAGAATGACTTTAATCAGTTAGCATTATCAAGACGATTCCCTAAATTAAGTGAAAATACAAAGGAGCTTCAGAAAGAAATTTCTAAGCTCGTTAATAATTATAAAAGATCTGTCAAGTATTGGGATGATAAGCAGCCTTGCGTACGCTCTCATGATGAAATTAGGGCTAAAATTGATGAAATTGTTTCTGACCGAATAGGTGATAAGCCTGTAGATCAACAATGGTTAGATAAATTATACCAAGAAGGTGAAATTAGGTATAAAAATAACGTTCCTCCTGGCTTTAAAGACAACAGTAAAGCAAATGCTAAAGATTCAACCTTCTCTTTTGATGGGTTAACTTATCAAAGGAAGTTTGGAGATCTTATCTTGTGGAAGCAATTGTTAGAGAATGTTAAGGATTCAAATATTAAATACGTTGTGTTTGTAACTGATGACGCAAAAGATGATTGGTGGTATACCTTGGATTCTAGAGGGAAGAAAACAATAGGCCCTCATGCAAATTTGAAGACAGAAATATATGAAGAAGCAGGTGTTGAGTTTTTTCATATGTATAGCACTTCAACATTCCTTGAAAGTGGTAAGAAAATACTAGAAGTGGGTGTCCATGATAGTTCAATTGATGAAGCAAGTACTGCTAACATCTATCGTTTTCTCGACCAACATGCAATTGAACCACGAGCTTTTGTTCAGCGAAAGGGAAGAGTTGGTAGATCGAGTCATCCAAAGTCCTTGGCTCCTTATGAGACAGTAATAGGTACGCCTAGTATTGCGGTAGAAGATGATGTAGACATTGATGACATTGCGACGGAGTTTCGAAAACAGAAAGCAATATTCCAATACATGATGGAGTCCATTAAAAAGAAAGCAAACAGCGATGAAAAGCTTCCAGAAAATGATGACTTGAGCGAAGTAGATGAAGATGATAGTGAATAGGACAAACTGTTTAAGAGTGATTTTCAACGCTTAGCATTTTCGTTATAATCACCTTGATGAATACATAACTCCCAGCTTGTTTCTTTTAACGTCAGTTAAGGTAACGAGCCATGTCTCTAAGAACACAATTCT
>NZ_JPQB01000051.1:0-2190 GCF_000740665.1 Vibrio sp. B183
ACTAAGGGTGTAGGTGCAATTTAGTAATGTCCGGTTTGAGCAATTTTAAAATGTCCTCTTATGCTTAATGAACACGCTGAGCTTTGAGGACCTCAACCGATGCTAATTCCCATGAGTGACCGAGACATTAATCGTTTTAAAGTGCTGCAAGATGTTCGCGAACGCCGCCTTCGTCAAATTGATGCAGCCGACATACTCAACATAAGCCCTCGACAAGTTCGGCGTTTATTGAGTCAGTTAAGCCAGTATGGGGCTTCTTCCTTAGCACATGGGTCACGTGGCCGACCGAGCAACCGACGTTATCCTGATGCTTTTCGGGCTGAGGTTCTGAACATCATACGAACTCAATACGCTGATTTTTCGCCAACATTTGCTTGTGAGAAGCTGACGGAACAACACAACTTGGTCCTGTCTGTCGAGACACTGCGTCAGTGGATGATCGCCGATGGTCTCTGGGTGCCACATTCGCAACGTCAGCCTCGTGTTTACCAACCCCGTTATCGTCGTGACTGCCTAGGCGATCTGGTTCAGATTGATGGCTCACACCACGATTGGTTTGAAGGACGCAGCCCTAAGTGCTGTCTCTTGGTCTACATCGATGATGCGACGGGCCGTTTGATGAACCTACGCTTCAGCGATACCGAATCTGCCTTTGATTACATGGTGGCCACACGGGAATACCTAGATCAACATGGCAAGCCTGTGGCTTTTTACAGCGATAAACACTCGATATTTCGAGTCAACCAAGAGCATCTCAAAAAAGTGGGATTAACCCAATTTGGTCGTATTCTCGATGAGCTTGGGATTGAACTGATTTGCGCGAACAGCTCTCAAGCCAAGGGGCGTGTTGAGCGAGCGAATAAGACGCTACAAGACCGATTAATCAAGGAGATGCGTCTACAAGGCATCAATACCATTCAAGAAGCGAACGCATGGCTGCCCTACTTTATTGAGGATTTTAACCGCCGCTTTGCTAAGCCTGCCAACTACCCTAAAGATCTTCACCGCCCAGTTCGAGAAAGCCAGGATGAGCTGGATGATATTTTCGCTTGGCAGACCACACGTAAACTCTCGAAGTCGTTGACATTCCAATATGACAAAGTGCTTTATCTGATTGAAGATACGGAGAAAAACAGTCGGCTTGTCAATGAAGTGGTCAAAATACTCGACTATCCCGATGGTCGAATTGCTGTCCAGTATGGCGAGAGAAAGTTAAGTTTCAGAACCTTTGATAAGCTGGCTAAAGTGGACCAAACTCAAGTCGTCGACAACAAAAGACTGGGTAAAGTCCTTCAGTTTGCCCAAGAGAAACAAGAAGAGTTTGATAAGGCGCAACTTAGGGAAAGAAGTCAAAGTGCGCCTAAACGTACGGCTCAAAAGCGTGCACTGGCTCAGTTAAGGGCATTAAACCCGGTTCTAGCTGACCCTGATAGCTTTGTGGCAAGCAAACAAAGGTAAGTCCTCATGAGCACTTGAGGGAAAAATTTAAGTGCTCAAATATGGGCTATTACTGGTACTTAAACTGACATTGATCTGGATTATTGGACAAGCACTCTTTTATCGGTGTTCCAGGGAACCATTGACCATCCCACTCTCCTGACACCGATTGAAGATTATCTGCTCGATGATTATCTCCTATCTTAAGGTCTAGAAGGTTCCTATCTAGGGTTAAGTCATCATTTGTATTGCCATAGTAACAACGCACCAAATCCGACCCTATAGCAGCTCTGACACCGACAAAAGTATTGGGCGTATTATTGTAAAAGCCATAATATCGATTCATATCTGGCTCGATCCAAATATGCCTATCGGCTGTAATTGCTGTAAATCGGTGATACCTTTCATTTAACTCGTTCACTGTTGGGCAAGAGGTTGTAGTCCACGAATCGTCCGCAAAACTCGGAGCAGAAGCGAGTACCGTCAACAGCAACATGGTTTTTTTCATGAAAAAGATTCCTTAACATATTGTAATTAGACAATATATTGTTAGGGATTTATAGCTATCGGTATAGACAGATTATTCCTACTTGAAGTCTTGAAGTAATTCACAACATCATCCACTACTCTATAACCGGACATTTCTACTTTGGAGGGAACAGGACATTTTAAACTGGGATTGACAAAGGGAGGCAAAAAAGAAAGGTAACTTTGTACGTTAATTCAATCAGTTACCTTTACTTTTTGTCTCTT
>NZ_JPQB01000052.1:0-977 GCF_000740665.1 Vibrio sp. B183
TTATCACTCAGTTTGGAAAGCCAATAGGGAAACCTATTGTTAATGCTGGATTAAAAATAAAAGTACCGTATATTCAAGAAATTAATACTATCGACAAACGAGTGTTGGAATGGGATGGTCGCCCTTCCGACATGCCAACAAAAGATAAACTGTATATTTCTGTAGACTTGTTTGCTCGATGGCGAATCGTTGACCCGCTTCAATACTTTTTACGTCTCAAAGATGAACGCAGTGCACAATCTCGACTAGACGATATTTTGGGTAGTGAGACACGCAATGCTGTAGCAAAACATGAATTGATCNNCTAACAAAAATCGCAAACCATTACGAGATCCATTATTGAGTGAGGCTGAAAGAGAGCTGAAAATAGGTGCCTTAGTTCCTATCCAAAAAGGTCGCCAATTTGTAGAGCAAGAAATATTCTCTGCAGCGTCAGAAAAAATAAAAATCTTTGGCATTGAGTTGCTCGACATTAGATTTAAACGTATTAATTACAATGAAAGTGTTCGCCCTAAAATTTATGAGCGAATGATTAGTGAACGTCGTCAAATTGCAGAACGTTTTTTATCCGAAGGAAATGGGGAGGCTGCGAGGATTCGAGGTGACAGAGTAAGAGACTTGGATAAGATTCAATCTGAGGCCTATCGTGAAGTCGAAGAGATTCGAGGACAAGCTGACGCTAAAGCCGCCGAAATTTATTCATCAGCTTACAATAAAAATCCTGAAACAAGACAATTTTATGAATTCACACGAACGATGCAATCTTACTCGACCGTTATTTCAGAGAACACAACGCTTGTTTTGTCTACTAATAGTGACTTATTCATGTTTCTTAATGGTATTGATAGAAATAAAAATATCACAGTTGAAAAACAATGAGTAAAAGAGAAAAAACAACACCAACCAATCTAACTCGCCTACCCAAAGGGTATATTGATTGGATCTCTCAACCAATATACCGTTTCATACATGTTGAA
>NZ_JPQB01000052.1:1044-2442 GCF_000740665.1 Vibrio sp. B183
TTATACAGTTTGGTGAATCAGGGCAACATGGTTGGGGCACAGTCATGGCTACAGATACCGCATTTGTGATCGGGTGCCTAGCACTCTTAGGACGAAGCATTCCAAGCAGTTTGCGTATATTCATGCTATCAATGGCTGTGGTAGATGATATCGGCGCGATCTTTGTTGTTGCTATTGGCTATGGAGATAATGTTAACTGGATGTCCATACTTTATGCCTTGTTAGGGTTTATTATTGTTCGCGTTATGGGCTTTTTAGGGATCCGCAGTATAGTGCTCTTTTCTATTGTTGGAGGAATGATATGGATAGCCATCGATATGTCTGGCATACATCCTACAATCACCGGAGTGATTCTCGGCTTACTCACCCNNTCTCTCCAACGCGGGAGTTTCGCTAACTGCGGCGAATTTAACTTCTCCAATCACGCTTGCTATATTTTTAGGTTTTGTTTTTGGCAAGCCAATAGGTATTGCTTTGTTTAGTTGGATTGCCGTCCGACTCAAAATCGCAATATTACCTGAAAACTTGAATTGGGGAATGATTATAGGGGGAGGGATGTTATCTGGCATTGGTTTTACTATGGCATTGTTCATAGCGGAATTAGCTTATGACCCTACCCAAATTAATGCTGCGAAATTAGGCATCTTCTTAGCGTCTATGGTTTCGGCTTTTCTCGGCATCATCTTTCTTCGGTATTTTTCTGTTAAAGAAAAACGGAAAGGTGCTTGAGAATTCTTGTTATTCCAACCTATCAAATAGGACATAAAAGAAATCACTACTCACATCTAGAATAACAGGGTAGATAGTGAATATTAAAGAAATCAGCATATACTCTATTGATTGATGTATTGAAGAGAAAAGACTCAATTATTATGAACTACAATGTTTCCCACATAACGTCACATTTCCCTTCTATTGCCGTTTTTAATAATTCAAGTAATGGATAGGCTCGCTCAATGATCGANNACTATTTAGGTTTCGTATTTTTTCTCGTTCGATCGCACTATTTAGTTTTACCAGTACCTCTGGTATATCTGATGCAAGAATCGCACTTGGCACCTTTCCACTATGCTCCATCATTTTTATTATTTCTTGAGCAACGTCACCAAACATGATGACACTTGCATGATTTTTACAACTAAATTTTACTAACATAAAAACCTCTTTGCGTTTGCTATCTAAACAAATCTATGTCTTAAGCAGCTTCAAAGATAACCCCAATTGAATGTTTGCTAGTATCTATTTGTTCATTCATCATTAATACATGTATTTAAAGAGATGAAATTGAGGCTATCTACTTTATTATTGGAATCTAACGTTATAATTCGATAAGAGATACCACGTTATAATAGATATCTAGTTTCATCTTCATCACAAAACTCTATAGCAACTTGCTCA